>JBAPYB010000568.1:0-24077 GCA_049284515.1 Thermoanaerobaculia bacterium | reverse complement strand
CCGCCTGCGCCACCGGCAGCGCGCCGATCTCTCCGGAGTAGCCGCCCGCGAGCAGGGCGTGGCGGGCGAGGAGGAAGAAGCTGAGGCTCGCGAGCACCGCCGCCAGGTAGGGCTGACGCAGGCGCCGCGCCCGCTCCCCGAGAACCAGGGGGAACGCCAGGTAGAGGAGGTAGAGGGCCCCGGCGAAGGCGAGCTCGTGCCACCAGGGCGCGCCGGCCACGTGGTCGATGCGCCAGCCGGTGACGGCGGCTGTGGTGAGGATGATCGAGAGCGGAGCGAGCCACGGCCGGTCCCCGAGCGCCGAGAGCCAGAGGAGGGCGAGGAGGAACGCCACGTGCGCGGCGATCGTGAACGCCAGCACCGGCGCTCCCGGCATCATGGAAACGCTGATCGCGACGATCTGGCCGAGGAAGAGGCTGGCGATGGCTCCGGAGAGGACATTTTCCGTCAGCTCGCCCGGACCGTCCACCCGGCGTGAAAGTCCGATCCAGAGAATGCCCAAGGCGGAGATGGCGAGCGCCGAGGCGAGGGCGACCCCCGGCCACGGAGCGTCCCGCGCCGTCATCACCCAGGCGAAGAGGATGAGATCGGAGGCCACGAGCGCCGAGATCCACAGCGAGGCCCGGCGCAGCCAGAGAGCGGCGACGCCCGCCGCGAGGTCGAGGACGAGAAGCACCCCGAGGAACGGCCAGGGCGGGATCGAGAGCTCCGGCCGCACGGCGACGACGAAGAGGAACGCGTGCCCCACCAGGGCCAGGTAGTGGCCGCCGCCGGAATCCCCTCCCGCCGCCTCATCCCCACCGCTCTGCCGCCGCATCCAGAGGTTGCCGGCGAGACCGAGGAGGGCGAAGCCGGCGACCAGGAAAAGGGCCGGCACGAGGCTCGCGGCGAGCGGCACCGTCGCCCACCAGACGCCGATCAGAACCCAGGAAAGGACCGTCCCGGTAAGGGCGAGGAGAGGCCGGCGCAACGTTCCGGCTTCGAGGAAGAGCCCCGCGTTCAGGATCACCAGCAGGAGCGCGAGCCCCCACAGGGCCGCCTGCGCGAGCGGACCGGCGGCGAGGAAGAAGAGCAGGCCGAGCGAGAGCAGCAGGAGGAACGCGCCGCTCCCCGCCGGCGGCAGCCGCCGGCCGAGCCGCCGGGCGAGGATGGGCACGCCGAGGAAGAGGAGGCCGAAGACGGCGTAGACGGAGATCCCCGGGAGGAGCCGCTCGGGCGTGAGCGACTGGGCGGACCACACGGCCTCGGCGGCGATGGCGAAGAACGCGCTGATCGAGAAGAGCAGTCCATCCTCGTAGAGCAGGGCCATGCCGGCCGCCGCCGCGAGGAGGACGAAGAGCACGGTGAACGGCAGCCCCGGAGCCGCGGCGGCCGGCTCCAGGTAGAAGAGCACCGGGAAGCTGACCAGGAGGAGCGGTCCGGCGAGCGTGCCGGGGCGGCCCTCCTCGCCGAGCGGCCGGCTTAAGGAGCCGGCGATCCAGGGGACCGCGAGGTCGAAGAGCACGAAGAGGGCGACGAAGCCGAGGATCGCCGGCCACGCCGCCGCCCTGGCGGGGTAGGAGAGCGCGAACCAGAGGAGGAAGACCAGCAGGGTCGTCCCGGCGGCGAAAAAGTGGAGCGCGCGCGGTCCGCGGAAGATGGCGACCGCCGCGAGCCCGGCCTGAAGCACGAAGAGGAAGCCGAACAGCAGGCCATAGCGCTCGCCGTAGGCTGGCACGGCCGCGAGGTAGAGGCCGAGGACGAGGGGCAGGAACGCTCCCACCAGCGCCGTCCTGGCGAACGCGTCCTCGCCATCGCCGCTCCCCTTCGCACCCCGGGCGAGCGCCGGAGCGAGGAGGCCGAGGACCGGGAAGACGAGGAAGATCCCCAGCGCCAGCGGCAGCTTCGAGGCGTCGAGGAACTTGAAGACCCACCCCCATTGATACAGGGTGGTGAAGGCGAGCGAGAGGATCGAGAGCACCGGCCACGACTTGCGTAGCGCGACCCAGGCGAGCCCCGCGTTCAGCAGCAACAGGTAGCCGAAGAGGCCGATCGGATGGTCCTCCCCGGTCGAGAGCAGCGCCGGCGTGGCAAACCCGCCGACGAGCCCGAGAAGGGCGATGAAGAGGGCGTCGTGGCGGATCGCAAGCAACACCGCCACGGCGGTGACCATCACCAGCAGCACGAACGTCGGCGTGGCCCCGAGGAGATGCCAGAGGGTGTGGGCGGCGAAGAAGGTGGAGAAGAGGGCCACGATCCCCGCCGCGCCCAGGGCGTTGGCGGTGATGGCATAGCGGCGGGCCAGCCGGTGCTCGCAGAGCCCCAGGAGCACGGTGCCCATCACCAGGCCCATGGCCATACGGATCGGCGGCTTCAGCCAGCCGTGGTCCACGGAGTAGCGCAGGAACAGGATGGCCGTAAGGGCGAAGAGGATGCCGGCGATCCAGGAGAACAGCTTGACCCCCACCAGGCTCTCCCAGTCGAAGGGCGTGCGCGGCGGCACTGGCGGGGGTGTCAGGCGGGTGGGCCGCGGCGGCGGCGCGGGCGGCACCGGGGGAGGAGGCGGAGGGATAGGCCGGGCGGCAGGCGGTTGAGCCGCCTGCGCGGGAGAAGGCGGAGGAGCAGGTGCTGGCCATGGAGGCGGCACCGGGATCTGAACGGTCGCCGGAGTGGGCGCGGTGTGCGGGTGGGGGACCGTCTCGGTGCGGGACCCTTCCAGGGCGGCGATCCGGCGCATGAGATCCAACTGGGCCTCTCTCTGGGCCTGGACCAGCGCTTCGAGGGCCTCCAACCGACGGTAGCCCAGCACGGCGGCGACGCACAGGGCGCAGACGATCAGGAAGCCGAATCCCATCCCTCACCCTCCTTCCATTTCCGCGCGAGCCGCGCGGAAAGCACCACGGGTTTGTTGGACGGCTCAGACCATTATGGCCCAAAACCGATCCCGGACAGAGCGAGGCCCATGCCACCGCGGAGCCGCGGCCTATCTGCTTGCATAGATTGATCTTGGAACGCGGAGTCTCCGCTTCGGCGGAGTCCGCCGGGTACATTGGGTGTACAGCGGGAGGGCAGGGGGTGTCATGGGGGCAAAACCGGCTATGCTGCGGACTGCCATTCACGATGGGAAGGAGAGGGCGATGACCAAGACTGTGAGCTCGAAGGGAAGAATGTCCACCAGGAGCCTGGCCACGCGGCTGCTGCGGGTGTGCCTGGGGCTGGCGGCGGGAGCGTTATTGATGGGACCGGGCGCGCGCGCCCAGGAAAAGCCGGTTGCCGAGAAAATCCAGCCGTGGGTGATCGAGAACACCCGCGCCGGTGCGCAGGCGGAGTTTTTCGTCGTGCTGGGGAAGGAGGCGAGCCTCGCAGACGCCGCGAAGCTCAAGAGCAAGCTCGCCAAAGGGACGTTCGTCTACCGGACGCTTTTCGAAACCGCGCAGGAAACGCAGAGACCGATTCGGGCCCTGCTCGACGCCCGCGGCGTGGAGTATCGCTCCTTCTACCTGGTCAACGCGATCCTGGTGAAGGGCGACCGCAACCTGGCGCAGATCCTGGCTGCGCGGTCCGACGTGAAGCGGATCGACGGTAACCCCGAAATGCGCCAAGCCCTGCCGGAGCCGCAGGCGCCGGAGGCCCTGGAATTCAATGCGGAGTGGTCCGGCCTGATTGATCTTTCGCCTGGCAAGGCCATCGCGTCCGTCGAGCCGGGGATCAGCTACGTGCGTGCACCGCAGGTCTGGAATCTGGGCTACACCGGGCAGGGCATCGTCGTCGCCGGCGCCGACACCGGCTACCGCTGGACGCATGCGGCGCTCAAGAACGCCTACCGCGGCTGGAACGGCGCCACTGCCAATCACGACTACAACTGGCACGACTCGATCCACGCCGGGACCGGCCCCTGCGGCTTCGACTCTCCCCAGCCGTGCGACGACCAGGGCCACGGCACCCATACCATGGGCACCATCGTCGGTCTCGACGGCGCCAACCAGATCGGCATGGCGCCCGGTGCGAGGTGGATCGGCTGCCGCAACATGAACCTGGGCGCCGGCACCCCCGCCACCTACATCGAGTGCATGGAGTTCTTCCTGGCGCCCTACCCGGTGGGCGGCACCACCAGCCAGGGCGATCCGAGCAAGGCCCCGAACGTGACGAGCAACTCCTGGACCTGCCCGGCGAGCGAGGGGTGCACGACTCCGAACGTCCTGCTGACCGCGGTCGCCAACACGCGCGCCGCCGGGATCGTGATGGCGGTCGCGGCCGGCAACTCGGGGTCGGGCTGCTCCACGGTGTCCGATCCACCGAGCTTCTACGACCCGGCGGTCACCGTCGGGGCGCTCACCACCGGCACCGATACCATCGCCTCCTTCAGCAGCCGCGGCCCGGTGACGGCCGACGGCAGCAACCGCGTGAAGCCCGACATCGCGGCCCCCGGCACCAGCACCCGGTCGGCCTATAACACCAGCGACACGGCCTACGCCTCCCTCTCGGGCACCTCGATGGCGACGCCGCACGTGGTGGGCGGCGTGGCGCTCCTCCTCTCGGCATTCCCCTCGCTCGCCGGCAACGCCGACGCGATCGAGAGCCGCCTCACCTCCTCCGCCCATCCCATCACGCTGACGGCCACCACGTGCAGCAGCGCGGCGGGAGCCGTCCCGAACAACGTCTATGGCTTTGGCCGCCTCGACGTCGGATGCGGGGTGCCGGCGAAGGTCTCCGGCACGACCTCCGTCTGCTCCGGCAGCTCGGCCACCCTCACGGCGGATCTCGTGGGGAGCGGACCGTGGACGCTCACCTGGTCGGACGGCACCGTGCAGAGCGGCGTCACCACGACTCCGGCGACGCGCTCCGTGTCGCCCACTGTCGCCACCACCTACACCCTCACCGGCGTGTCGAGCACCGGCTGCAACCAGCCCGGAGCCGGCAGCGCGATCATCAGCATCGCCGCGCCGCTCTCCAATGTGACCGTGGCCGTCGCGGGCAGCACGACGATCGGCAGCCCCTGCCTGGGCGGCACGGCGACGGTGACGGACACCGGCGGCGGCACGGCCGGCCATCAGTGGGGCTACCGCACCGTCTCGGGCGGCGCGATCACCGACATCACCGGCCAGACGGGAGCGAGCTACGTGCTCAACTGCGCGAGCTTCCCGGCCGTCGGCAGCTACTTTCTGGTGGAGAGGACGACGCCCGGTTGCGGCTCGGCCTTGATCTCGAACGAGGTTCCGGTGACCGTGACCAGCGTGCCGCCGCCTCCTCCGGTGACGGTAACCTTGATTTCGGTGGGATCGCAGGACGGCTGGGTGCTGGAGTCGAGCGAGACCTCGAACGTGGGCGGCTCGATCAATGCTACCGCCACCACCACCAGCGCGTTGCGGGTGGGTGACGACGGCAGCAACCGGCAGTACAAATCCATCGTCTCCTTCGACACCTCGGTAATCCCCGACACCGCCACCATCACCTCGGCGAAACTGCGGCTGCTCCGTGGCACGGTCTCCGGCACCAACCCCTTCACCACCCACGGCACCTGCTGGGTCGACGTCCAGACGGGAGGTTTCTCGGGCTCGACGACGCTCCAGACGGCCGACTTCCAGGCCGCGGCCACCGCAGTCCAAGCGACGAGCCTGACCAATGCCGCGTCCAACGGCACCTGGTCGGAAGGCAACCTCAACGCCGCCGGCCTCGCGGCCATCAACAAGACGGGGACGACGCAGCTCCGCGTCTACTTCAACCTCGACGACAACAACGACGGGGGCACCGACTACATCGGCTACTACTCGGGCGAGAACGCGACTACAGCCAACCGACCGCAGCTCGTGGTGACCTACCAGCCGTGAGCTGAAGAAGGGTTTTCGAGGTGCCGGCCAGGGCGGCCGGCACCTCAGGGGTCTTGGTGACTACGTACCATGAAAATCCCGCATCGACTGCGGGATTTTCATGGTACGTAAGAGCGTCACCGTTTAGCTCCGACTAATTCCGCCAGCGGCACGGCTTCGACGTTCTTCATCAACGAATAACGTTTCTCGCCTGGATACACGATGTGAAGCTCATCGAGCTTCAGGTCGGCCATGGCGATACGCATGGAGGGCGTGAGCGTGGGCGCGTCCACGCGCTTGCACTCGACGCCGATTCGCCGGCCCTTCTTGAACAGAACGAGGTCGACCTCCGCGCCATTGTGGGTGGCCCAGTAGTAGGCGTCGTCCGGGCGCAGGGCCTTCAGCACTTCCTCGATGGCGTAGCCCTCCCACGAAGCGCCTACCTTTGGATGGTTCTCGAGGTCGCGCGCCGAGCCAATGCCCAGCAGGGCGTGTAGCAGTCCGGAATCGCGCACGTAAATCTTCGGAGCTCTGACCTGCCGCTTGCCGAGGTTCTCGAACCACGGCGGTAGCTGCCGTACCATGAAAAGGCCCGTCATCAAGTCGAGGTAGCGGCGCACGGTGGCTTCGTTAACGGCGAGCGCGCGGGCAAACTCGGCGGCGTTCCAAGTCTGGCCGTGATAGTGGGCCACCATGTTCCAGAAGCGGCGGAGGGCAACGGAGGGAATCTGGACTCCCAACTGCGGCACGTCGCGCTCCAGGAACGTCTGGAGGAACTGCTGCCGCCATGTGAGCGAATCCGACTGGCTCCGCGCCGAGAAGGCGAGGGGAAAGCCGCCGCGCAGCCAGTGTTTTGCCTGGGCGCCGGCGCCCAGGTCCGCGAGGCGGAAACCCTCCAGGGGCACAGTCTCCAGCCGTCCGGCCAGGCTTTCCGAAGATTGGCGGAGGAGCTCAGCCGAGGCGCTGCCGAGAATGAGAAAACGGGCCGGCAGCGGCTTGCGGTCGGCGAGCACTCGTAGCGTTGGGAAAAGCTCGGGGCGACGCTGGACCTCGTCGATCACCACCAGTCCCTTGAGCGGGCGCAGGGCAGTATCCGGCTCAGTCAGCCGGGCCAGGCTCAGCGGGGCTTCCAGATCAAAGTAGTTGAGCGAGTCTGCCGGCACGAACTGCCGGGCCAGCGTTGTCTTGCCGCACTGGCGCGGGCCGAGCAGGGCGACGACGCGGCTGCGTTTCAGGGCGGTGCGGACCAGCTCGGCGTCTGCTTTTCGATCGATCACACCGGCAGGGTACACCATGAAGATCCCGCAGTCAATGCGGGATTTTCATGGTGGTCAAGAAGGGCGGATCAGCCGTGCGAGCTGCCGAAGCCGCTCTTCGCCGGCGTCGGAGACCGCCCACCAGGTCATGCCGCCCTGCGTCCAGTGGAGAAGGTGGAAGCCCTGCTGCGTGCTGGCGACGGGCTCGGGTCCGGAGCCGTCCGGCGTGTAGGCGGCGGGCCAGGTGAAGACGTTGATCACGTGGCGGTCGGCGCGGTAGACGAGGGCCGCGACGGGATGATTTCCCACATAGTCGAGGCGGCCTCCGGCGAGGGGGAAGCCTTGGGCGGCGAGGTCGACGACGGTGGGGGAGTAGTCGAGCTTGCCGGTGAACCACGGCTTCACCGTGTGCTGATCGGTCGAGATCACGTCCTCCGGGTGGCCGGCGAGAAGGGAGCGGACGTGGCTCGACACGATCTGTTCCGAAAGGTCTGGCGCGGAACGTGGCGGCCAGACGCGGCCCAAGCTCCAGGAGGCGACCGCCACCAGCAGCAGCGCGGCCACGGCTTGGAGCCCTTGCCACGATGGCCAATGGAGGCCGGAGGGCTCGACGTTCGCCGCAGTCACCGCTTGACGTAAGCGGCGGGTCTGGGCGGGTGTGGGCCGGTAACGCAGGCCCGCGGCTCCGATCGTCTCGCGCAGGGCCCGCTGGGCTTCGAGGGCCCGGGCGCACGATGGACACTCCTCGAGGTGACGCTCGAACGCCAGAGCGCTCGTCAGGTCGAGCTCGCCGTCGAGATAGGCCGTGAGCTGCTGCTCGTTTGGACAGCTCATCGCCGCCCCTCCTTGACGCCGTGGGCGATCAGAAAATCCTGTAAATGGCGGCGCGCGCGCGCCAGGCGCGACATCACCGTGCCGATGGGAATCCCGGCGATGGCCGCGATCTCTTTATAGGCGAGCCCTTCGAGCTCGCGCAGCACCATCACCTCGCGGTAGGGCAGAGGCAACGATTCGAACCCCTGGCGCAGCAGCCGGCTGTCCGCTTGGCGCAGCATCTCAGCTTCGGGGGCCGGGACGCCGCTCTCCACGCCGGAATGAATCTCCTCGTCGAAGGGCTCGGCGATCTCGTGGCCGCGGTTGCGCTGCTGCAACCAACTGTAGAACGAGTTGCGGACGATGGTGAGCAGCCACGCGCGGGCGTTCGCACCCTGAAAGCCGTCGAAGAACTGGAGCGCCCGCAGCGAGGCGGTCTGCACCACGTCCTCGGCGTCCTGATCGTTGCGGGTGAGCCAGCGCGCGAGGTCGTACGCCGCGTCGAGATGCGGCAGGACGGCCTGCTCGAAGCGGGCGCGCCGGCTGTCCTGGGGGAAGAGGCGATCTCGGATCTTGCTCAGCATGTCAAGGGGCGCGGGGGGCTCCGCCTGGGTGATGGTAGCGTAGGATGTCATAGGAACCCCCCGCGCGTAGACCAGCTCGGCCATGGTTGGTCCTACTTCAGCTTCACCACATTGACCGTGATCGACTTCTGCGGACCGGTGGGCACGTGCCCCTTGTCCACCAGCTTGAGGGTGATGACGTGTTTGCCCGGGGTCATCTTGGGCAGCATGTAGGTTCCCTTGAGGTCGTGGATTCCCGGGCTCCGGTCGGCGTCCACCCAGACGTGGAAATGATCGTCGCCGGACCCCAGCACGATCTGGTAGTCGAGAGGGTAGGACTCGTCGGAGTCGAGGTCCGCGTGGTCCGCGGGCTTGAGGATCTGGATGCTGGCACCTTTGGGAGCGCTCGCGGTGGCAGCGAAGGCGCTCGCGGCGACGGCGAGGAGGAGAAGCGAGACGAGGGCGAAACGATGGATCTTCATAAGGCAAACCTCAGCCACAGAGAGCGGTAAGAACCCGCGGCGGCCATCGCCGCGGGTCGTTTCCTTCGCCGTCCTAGACCGGGGTTTGCCTCTTTTATTCCGCCGTTCGGGTTACACGCTGGAACGAGAGTATGCTTTCCCTTAGACCACCGGGTTTCCGGCCGCTTGCCGGACCGCGATCTTCAAGGAGGTGCATCAATGAGTCCCCTCTTCGTCCTGGCCTTCTGGATGGCTTTCGGAACGCCGGGCAGGCATGCCGCGCAGCCGGCGGAAAATCAGAACATCGTTCGCGTCTGCTCCGTGGCCACGGGCGGCTGCCAGGACTATGCCTCCCGCCTTCTCGAACCGGCTGCCACCGGCGGCCAGCGCGTCTTCGTCGATCCGGCGACCAAGACCGTCGTCCCGCCCACCAGCGCACAGCTCGAAGGGCTTGCAGTCACCATCAGCGAGTCCACCAAGCGTGGCGAGCTCACGGTCGAAACGCAGCCGGACGGCAGCTTGCGGCTCAGGTCGACCACGGGATTCAACGTCGAGCAGACCGCCGTCGTCCATCCGGAGGAGAAGAAGCCATGAAGCGAGCTGCAGCGCAGGCCGCGGGCCTTGGCTTCGCCGCCCTTCTCCTGCTGGCGGCGGTGCCGGCCGGCGCGGCCACCATCACCATCATGAACGCCAACGGGGCGGGCGTCGGCTTCAACGATCCCACGCCGGTGACGCCGGTGACGGGAAACGCCGGCACCACCCTGGGGCAGCAGCGGCTGAACGTGTTCATGGCCGCCGCCGCTTATTGGAGCAATCGGCTGGTCTCCACCGTCCCCATCACCGTCACCGCGCAGATGATCCCGCTCACCTGCACGCCGACCTCCGCGCTTCTGGGTTCGGCGGGCCCCACGGACTTCTGGTCCGACTTCGTCCACGCGCCGCGCAACGCCACCTGGTTTCCGAGCGCCCTCGCCAATGCGCTCGCCTTGTCCGACCTGGACAACGCGACGCCCGAAATCTCCGCCCGCTTCAACACGAGCCTGGACAACGTTCCCACCTGCCTGAGCGGCATTCATTGGTACTATGGTATCGGCGGCCCGGCGCCGGCCAACACCATCCCGTACTACCAGACGGTGCTCCACGAGATCGCCCATGGCCTGGGCTTCCTGACCATCGTCGACCTCACCACCGGCGGCTTGGCGCAGGGACAGACGGGGCCGCCGATGGACGACGATTTCGAGCTTTTCCTGGAGAACCACAGCACGGGCAAAAAATGGCCGCAGATGACCAACGCCGAGCGTCTCGCCTCGTCGCTGGACACGGGCGACCTCCACTGGACGGGGCCGTCGGTGGTGGCGGCGAGCAGCGTCCTTACGGGCGGCCGTCATCCGTCCGGCCATGTGCGGATGTACGCTCCCAGCACCCTGGAGCCCGGCTCCTCGGTCTCCCACTGGGACACCGTCGTGACGCCCGACGAGCTCCTGGAGCCCTTCGCCACGCCCAGCCCTCTCGATCTCCTGACCACTCATCTCCTGAACGACATCGGCTGGAGCCTTCAACCCACGGCCTGCCTGGAGAGCACGGATACCGCCTGCTTGCAGCTCGGACGGTTCGAGGTGAAAGTGACCTGGCAGACGGCGAGCTCCACCGGCTCCGGCCACGTCATGGCATTCAACGGTCCCCGGGCCGAAGGGGATGAATCGGTCTTCTGGTGGTTTTTCAGCCCCACCAACTTCGAGATGGGCGTCAAGGTGTTGAACGCCTGCTCCTTCAACGGCAAGTACTGGGTCTACCTCAGCGGCTTGACGGACCAGGGCTGGACCGTTCACGTCAGGGACTCGAAGACCGGGGCGAACCAGGTCTACACCAACGCGCTCGGCCACCTGTCCTCGACCTTCGCCGACACGAGCGCCTTCAATTGCCCCTGACTCACATCGAAGCGTCCTGCACGATCTCCCACGACTTGCCGCGTGGGCGCAGGACGAGGAGGGTCAGCCCCTCGGCGGTCTTCTTCTCGGGCTGATCGGGCCAGGCGAGCCGCCAGCGGGCGGCGACGGAGACGCCGTGGACGCGGCTGGGGCGGGCGTCGCTCAGGGCCGTGACCTCGATGCCCTGGGCGGGGCGGACTTCGATGATCTCCAAGCTCAACGTGCCCATGGCCTTGCGGTCCGGATACCGGCGCCGGTAGCGCTCCAGCACCCTCTGCCGGCCCTGCGTGAGGCCGGTGGGGGAGAGGAAGGACGCGTCCTCGGCATAGACCGAGGTGAACGTATCGAGGTCGCCGCGGTTCCAGGCGTCCGACTGCTTCTTGAGCAGCGCTTCGACGCCGGCCTGGGCGTCCCGTGCTCGACGTAGGGCGATCATCCGGTCCCAGAGCCCGAAGCTGGCGTCGCCCACGTAGCGCGGCTCTTCCTTGAAGACCTCGCCGGCGAGCACCTCGTCGGCTTTGGCGAAGCGGTAGCCGCGCCCTTCGAGCCAGGTGAAGAGGCGGTCCCATTGGGCGGCGCCGACCTCGTTGGCGTGGAGCAGGAGGATTTGCGGCACCGGGCGCCCGAAGAGGCGGTCCCCTTTCGCTTCCTGGTCGCGGATCTCGACGTGGAGCGCCTCCTGATACTCCTCTCCGACCCGCTCCATCTCCTTGCTGTCATCTTTCTTTCGCGCCTCGACCCAGGGCTTCTCGAACATCCAGTCCTGATCGTCGATCGTCACCGGCAGGTTGCGCTGGCCCGAGCGGGCGAGATAGGCGCGGACGGCGTCGAGCTTGGCCGCCGTGTCCCCCTCGTCGAGATAGGGGAAGCGGAAGAAGCGGACGTGGCGATCGTCCTCCCCGGGGAGAAAGCCAGCGAGCCCGGCCCGGCCCGCCTCGACATCGGCGACGTACGGCTCGGCGGCAGTCGTCGTGTAATCGAAGTGGCTGGCCGAGTGGTTGCCGAGCTCATGGCCGGCGGCGAGCCAGCGGCGGAGAAGGACGCGATCGTCGCCGGTCTTCACATGACCCCAGATCACCAGGCCCACGGCGGGGACATGATGTCTCGCGAGCGCCGCCAGCAATCCCCGGGTGATCAGCTCCCGCTCCTCAGGGGTGGTGTGGATGTCGCCGCCGGCCACCGGCAGGTCGTCGACGGAGATCAGAAGCGGGCGTCCGGCCGGTTCCGCCCCGCCGGCTCCGGTCAGGGTGGAGCCGGCAATCAGGGCGGCGAGGACGATGGCAGAGAGCATCAGGGTGGGCTTCATGGGAGAGGCATGCTACCTCAGGCTCGCCCGCCCCGCCGGGTCCTCCCTTGTTCCCCCTTTCCACGCGTGGTAGGTATAGAGAAGCCTTTTTTGTTCCTGGAAGGGTTCGGCTGGTGGGAGGTACTGTGGCATGGGGAGAGGCGATCTGAGTGACAAGGCCGGCGGACCCGTCCAACACGAGAAGGGCCAGCGACTGCGGCCAAGCGGCGGCTATCGCAAGCTGCGGTCGTTTCAGGTGACCACGATCATCTACGACGCGACGGTCTCGTTCTGCGCCCGTTTCCTCGACAGGCGCTCACGGACCGTGGATCAGATGGTGCAGGCGGCGCGCAGCGGACGGCAGAACATCGCCGAGGGCAGCCGGGCGTCGGCAATTTCTTCGCAGACCGAGCTGCGCCTGGTCAGCGTCGCCCGCGCCAGCCTCGACGAGCTTCTACTGGATTACGAGGACCTCCTGCGCCAACGCAGTAAGCGTCAGTGGGACAAGAACGACCACGAAGCGCGGTCGGTGCGGTCGGTTGGGAGAGAGCACCCGCCGGATTCTACGGCTCCGGCCGCTGCCACCGCCTACGCCGCATGGCTGAACCACGTTGATCCTGCCGTGGTCGCCAATGCGGTGATCTGCCTGATCCACCAGGCCAACTACCTGCTCGATCAGCAGATCTCCGCGCTGGAGCGCGATTTCATTCACGAGGGCGGTTACAGCGAACACCTCGCGGCGGCACGGCTCAGGGAGCGAGCCAGTCAGAAGAATCGGACTGATCCGACTGATCCAACCGATCTGACCGATGACGTCGCCCCCGCGTGTCCTGCTTGCGGCAAGGGCATGGTGCGGCGCACCGCTCGCAAGGGCGCCCTTGCCGGATCGCGGTTCTGGGGATGCATTGGCTATCCGCGGTGCACGGGAACGCGGCCGCTCGATGCAGCCGGCTGACGCAGACTGCCGATCCTGAAGAGCGGTAGATGCACGGGCAAGGAGATCGTTACATGTCTGGCGCAACCACTTGCGGAGGCGGCGGGGCGGGGAGGATTCCCATCTGGATGTAGATCGGCCGCACCCACTCGCGCAGCTTGGGCAGGAGGAGCGCGAACCAGAGGGCTGCGACGATGCAGCCGAAACCGCCGAAGAGGAGGGTGCGGGGCGCGCCGATGCGGCTCGCCAGGCCGCCGGCCAGCAGGCTGCCGAAGGGCGTCATGCCCATGATGGCCATGGTGTAGAGGCTCATCACCCGGCCGCGTTTGCTGTCCTCGACCAGGGTCTGGAGGAGGGTGTTGCTGGCCGACATGGTCACCATGAAGCCGACGCCGGTGACGAGGAGGAGGGCGAGCGAGAGCCCGAGGGACCGCGACACCGAGAAACCGACGAGGCCGACGCCGAAGACGGCCGCCGTGGTGGGCACCACCTTCCCCAGGCCGAGCACCGAGCGGCGGCGCGCCAGGAACAGCGCGCCGAGGAGCGCGCCGACGCCGGTGGCCGCCATCAGGAAGCCCAGGGTGTGCGGACCGCCGTGCAGGACGGTCGAGGCGAAGACCGGCATCAGCACCGTGTAGGGCATTCCCACCAGGCTCACGAGGGCGAGGAGCAGGAGGATGCTGCGGATGGGGGGCGAGGCTGCCACGTAGGCGAGGCCCTCGCGGAGCTCCGGCAGCACCTTCGATTTTCCAGCCGCCCGCTGCGGCCGCGGCGGCAGCCGCATCAGGAGAAGCGAGGCGATCACGGCGAGGTAGCTCACGGCGTCCCAGAAGAAACACCAGCCCTCGCCGACCGCGGCGATGAGGATGCCGCCGAGGGACGGCCCCAGCAGGCGGGCGGCGTTGACCATGGAGGAGTTGAGGGCGATGGCGTTGCTCAGGTCCGCCCGGTCGTCGACCATCTGCACCACGAAGGCCTGGCGCCCCGGCATGTCGAAGGAATTGATCAGCCCCTGGAAGAGGCTCAGGCCCAGGACGTGCCAGATGTTGATGACGCCGGTGAGGGCCAGCGCCGCCAGGGCCACCGACTGGAGCATGGCGAGGACTTGGGTGACGACGAGCAGCCGGTGGCGGTTCCAGCGGTCGATGAGCACGCCGGCGAAGGGCGCCAGGAGGAAGGACGGGATCTGCCCGGCGAAGCCCACGAGCCCGAGGAGGAGGGCCGACCCGGTGAGCCGGTAGACGAGCCAACTGGTGGCGATGCGCGTCATCCAGGTGCCGATGAGCGAGATGCTCTGGCCCGAGAAGAAGAGCCGGTAGTTGCGGTGGCGCAGAGCCCGCACCATGAAACCGGCGGTGCTCATCGAAGCGTGCTCGTCCGGCGCATGGGAGGAAATCCCGCTGCAAGGGCCGTGCGCAACGGGGGCGTTGGTGTAGTATTCAGCCTTCAGTCCCCAGAAAAACTCAACGACAAGGAGGAGAGCTCATGAGCTTCATCTGGTTCATCCTGATCGGCCTGATCGCGGGTTGGTTGGCAGGGCAGGTGATGAAGGGCGGCGGCTACGGCGTCCTCGGAGACATCATCGTCGGCATCCTCGGCGCTCTCCTGGGCGGCTGGCTGTTCGGCGCGCTGGGCATCTGGCCCGGCGGCGGGCTGCTCGGCAGCCTGATCGTCGCCTTCATCGGCGCCTGCATTCTGCTCTTCCTGGTGCGCCTCATCAAGCGCGCCTGACCCCGCAGACCTCGCAAGGACGAGCCCGGACCTTCCAGAGATCCGGGCTCGCCGCGAAGGTCAGGTGATCCGGGGGGGAGCCGAAGGGGGAGCGGGGGACTCTTCCTCGGGGAAATGGTGGAAGTCGACGTACTTCCTCTTGGCCTTGGTCCACTGGACCCACTCCAGCCAGGAAGGCTGCGGCTGCTCTTCCATGGATCGATTGATCCGGAAGAAGGTGTCCTTCCAGCGCTTGTCGTTGGACCGCGAATACAGGTAACAGGAGAGTGCGAGGAGAAGGACGAGCAGCAGGGCGATGCCCTGAATCCAGAGCGACAGGTAGGTGGCTTGGGAATTCAGGATGAGCCCGGAGTCCCGCGTCATCCAGTCGCGGTAGAGACAGAAGAACTGAACCATGAGCGGCGTGAGCAGGAGCAGCTTCGACCCGTTCCGCGCGATTCCCGGTTGCCACCGGGCCAGGGTCGGCGGCTGGCTGAACTGCTGCGACATCGCGAGCGTGTGATAGATGAGGTTGGCATGGCTCGTGGCCGACTCGGGCCGCCCTTCGGCGATCCAGACCCTGCGCACCCGCCAGAGGGTCAGGTACAGGTTCTCGTGCTGGCGCGACATCGCGAACGTCAGCATCAGCATCAGGACGGTCAACGCGATGCTCCCGAAGAACCCGAGGTCGTTGATGTCGTGGACGATCCCGAAGAAGGGGCCTTCCAGCAGGAGTAGGTGGTTCGTCCGCGCCTCCTCCAGGGTCTTGATGTGGTCCTGGATCTCTTCCGGGGTCTTGAAATGGCGCCTCTGGACCCATTCCCGGGCAAGCTCCTGCCGGCCGTGCAGCTCGCCGGGCTTGTGGAGCCACACCTTGTCGTGCAGCGCGGTGTAGGCGAGGCTGAGGCGCGAGTTGAACCAGCTCTCGGAATCGGAGTTGTGGTAGCCCACGAACAGCAGGATGCTGGCCACGACGACGGTGATGACGGAGTAGCGGACGAGGTTCGAAGCTTTAATGAACGCTTCGACGTGGAGAGGGATTTCGGCGTCGAGGTCCAGCCGCGGCGGTTCGTCCAGTCTTTGCATGCAGGCCCTCCAAGAAGAAACGGCATACTGATCTCTGCCCTGGGCCTTCGCCAAGGCGCCCAACCGGGGTGTAGTCGAAGAACCGCAATCCTATAAAGAGGGTGAGGGGAATTCAATCCCGGACCCCGGCCGGAGGGCGCCAAACGGTGCTACCCTCCTCTCATTGAAGCTCTTCGGGAACTTTTCGCGGCCCCCGAGCGTCTATCAGAACAGGGCGCAGGTCAGTCAGCCCTGGGAGGACTCGGTGGGCCTTGCCACGGTGTACCCGACAGTCAGCCAGGATGTCGCCCTCGACGTCGAGCTCGTCGAGCGCCATCGCTGCGGCGACCTGCACGCATTCGACGAGGTCTACGCGCGGTTCGGGGAGATGGTCTACAACCTCTCCCTGCGCCTCGCCGGCAACCGCGAGGAGGCCGCGGACCTCACGCAGGAGGTGTTCCTGCGCATCTACCGGCATCTCGGCAGCTTCGGGGGCCGGTCGACTCTCAAGACCTGGGTGTTCCGCATCGCCATCAACCACTGCCGCGACCGGCTGTCGCGCCACGCCCCCAACATGCAGTCGATCGACGGGGATGCCGAGGAAGGCGGAGGCGTGGTGCTGGCCGATCCGGCCCGCGGACCGGAGGAGCTGGCGGTGGCCGCCGACGAGGGCCGGCGGGTCATGGCGGGCCTCGGCCGGCTGCCGCAGGTGTTTCGCGAGGCGGTGGTGTTGCGGGACCTCGAAGGGTTATCCTATGAGGAGATTGCTGAAGTGCTTGGAGTCCGTGTGGGCACGGTCCGTTCGCGGATCGCACGCGGCCGGGAGCAACTGCGGCACCTCCTGGAGAAAGGGCTATGAATCGTCACGTTTCCACTGAGGACCTTTCGGCCTACCTCGACTCCGAGCTTGGGTATGCCGAAGTTGGACCCCTCGAAGCTCATTGCGCGTCGTGCGCCGATTGCGGTTCGCGGCTCGCTTCGCTGCGGCGGGTCGTCAACGGCCTCGGGAGCCTTCACCGCTCCGAGCCGCCGGCGGCCTTGCGGCACCAGATCCGGCGGGAGGTGCAGACGGCGCCGCCCGCCGGTTTCGGCCAGAGGATCGAGTGGGCTCTCGAATCGCTGCGCCTGATCCTTTTCCCCATGCGGCCGGCGTTGCGCGCCTCGGCGGCTTTCGGTCTTGCGGTGGTGGCGGGCCTCTTCGCCGTCAGCCACGGCGTGGGCGACGGTTTCCTGCGCGGCGACGACCCCCAGCCCCATCGGCCCATCGAGATCGTCGAGACCCACATGGGCGAGCCGCTGTCGTTGCCGCCGCAGACCACCAGCGAGGTGGCCGGCCGCAAGTTCATCTGGACCGACGCCGGTTGGGTGCAGCGCGGCCTGGAAGGGGAGACGCCGGAGACCCGCCTGGACGCCCACAGCCCCCAGGGCAGGGCGCTGCTCACCAAGTACTCGGATCTGCAGTTTCTGCTCGAAGACGGCTCGTCCGTGGTGCTGCGCTACAACCTGGAAACGGTGGAGATCCGCAGCATGCCGCCCGTCACCCGGGTTCTGGGCTTCACCCCCCGTCCCCAGCCGGGACGGGGGCATGGAAGGGCGGTTTCAGCGTAGAGAAAACCGCCCTCCCGCCGGCCGGGAGAAGGGAAACCCGGCTGGAGCGTTCCTGTTTTCTCCCTCTTCTCCCGGTCGGGGGGAGTGCGATGGGAGAAGAGGGCCGGGGTGATGAGGGTCTTCCTACCTCCAAGGCTCGATCTTCTCGATCGTCCAGCTCTCCCCTGAGATCCCCACCGATTCCCCTGGTTTCTTCCCCAGCAGCTCCTTCGCCAGGTCGGACTCGTAGGAGATGACGTCCTCCTCGGGCTTGCTCTCCCAGGGGCCGAGAATGGTCATCACCCGGGTGCCGCCTGGGTTCCGGAGGTGGAGGCGCGAGCCGATGCGGGCTTCGGAGATGTCGCTGCCGGCGGTCTCGATGATCCGCACCCGGGCCAGCTCGGCGTTGAGGGTGGAGGCGCGGGCGTTCAGGTACTCGTGGCGCTGGCGGGCTGATTTGTATTCGAAGTTCTCCCGCAGGTCGCCCATGGCGCGGGCCTCTTCGATGGCCTTGCGGTTGGCCGGCACCTCCACGGTCATGATCTGGTGCAGCTCGAGGCGCTTGGCGTCCACGGAGCTCGCCGTGGCGTAGAGGGGCGGCGGACCGCTCTCTTTCCGTAGGTTCTGGAAGCGGAGGTGGATGGCGTTGACCAGCGCCTCCCGCTGGTACGGCTCGAGGCTCGCGGCGCGCTGGATGGCGTCCTCGGCCTGGGACGCCTGCTCCTCCGTGAGATGGCCGAGGAGCCGGGGGAGCGTGTTGCCCGACTCGGCCAGCAGCAGCAAGCGCACGCGGAAGGTGGCGAACTCGTCCCGGTTGAGGACGGTGAGGATCTGTTGCAGCAGCCGCAGAGGGTTGCGGGCGCGCAGCGCCTCGTCCACCGCCGCCCGCTCGGCGATCCAGGTGAAGGCCGCCGGATTGCGGTGCGGCTGGGCCAGCAGGTTGTCGAGGAAGCGGTCGAGCTCCTTGGGCGCGCCCTGGGCCAGGCCGTCGGAGAGCAGGTCGAGGGCGCGGGGGTCGAGCTCGCGGGTCATGGCGTCGCGGTAGAGGGCCGGCCAGTCGTCCCGGCGCTCGCGCACCATGACGTAGGCCCGCTCGCGCAACAGCCGGTCCTCGATGCCGGCGAAGACCCGCTGCGCCTGCCCCTCCAGAAGGTCCTCGGGCGACCAGTCGACGTCGTCGGCGATCTTCGAGCCGCTGCGCTCGATGGCGAACCAGATCTCGAACGCGAGCCCGGGATCGGAGTCCATGGCCGCCTCGGCCTCCACGGCGAGGCTCTCCGCCATGCGGTCGCGCAGGCCGGCGTCGCGCGCGCCTTCGCGCTTCAGGCGCTCGATCTTGCGCCGCGGCGCGGCCTTTTCGAACGCCTTCCACACCGAATCCATGGCGTCGCCGCTGCTCTCGGCCCAGTGGTAGGTCTGGCGCGCGCCGGTGCCGCTCGCCACCACCTGGGGGTGCTTGCGGGCCGCGCCCCACCAGGAGGTCCACTGCGACTCGGCGACGATGCCCGCCAGGATGTCGCGCACCTCGCCGGCGGTCAGCCCCCGGTCGTAGCTCTGGAGCGTGAGGTGCAGCAGCGCGGGCGGAGACATGGCCTTGAGGACCGCCGGCTGCTCCAGCTTGCGCCGCAGCACGTGGGAGGGGTTGAGCGGACGGAGCAGCTTGGGCGCTGCCTTGAAGCCCACCGTCAGGCCGCGGATCCTTTCGAAGTCCACCTTGAAGCTTTCCAGTCCCAGGTTGGCCTCCACCACGCGGCCCACGCCCTTGCCTTCCATGGCCACCACGGTGCCGACGTCGAAGGCGAGGAGCCCTTCCAGGCGCTCGACCTTCTCCCAGGTCTTGGGGATGTCGGACGTGGCGCGGTGCAGTCCCACGGCCTCGGACAGGGCCTTGTAGGTGGAGCGGTCACCGTAGAGCTTGCCGAGAGTGGAGGAGAGGGTGGGATGGAGCTTGTCCGCGGGTACGAAGATCGTGCCGGCGCGTTTGAGGAGCTGCAGGCGGACGGCCCAACGGCCGCTCTCGCGGAGCTGGTCGTCCAGAAGCTCCAGCAACGAGGCCGCACGGGACTCTTCGCCGGTGCCGATGAGAGCGCGGGCAACGCCCACGAAGTAGTCCAGGTTCGCGGGATCTTTTTCGAGCTGCGCCAGCCATTCGCCTTCGATGGCGTCGAAGTCACCCTTCGACAACTGGTTCTGTGTGGTTCGCGTGATGGTCATAGGAGAAGTTGAAGATAGCAGATTCTACGGGGCCGCGTTTCATCCTCTAAGCTACCCCCATGGCCGACCCGACCACCCCCACCCGCGACCTGGCGCACCGTCTGCGCGAGGCCGGGGCGGAGGAGCTGACGGCTCTCGTCCGCGAGCACGCGAACGAGCTCGATCCGCAGGCGGTCCGCCAGGCGTTGCGCAATCCCCACTGCCCGGCCGAGGCGACGGAGGAGATCGCGGCGCAGCAGCGCTTCCTCTCCTTCTACGAGGTGCGGCGCGACCTCGCCATGCACCCCCGCACGCCGGAGGTCCTCGCCCTGCGCTTCGTGCCCGGGCTCTACTGGCGCGACCTGATGGTCCTGGGGTGCGACACCCGGCTGCGCCCCACGTTGCGGCGGGCAGCGGACCTTCAGCTCGGCGTCCGGCTGCCGCAGCTCGCCCTGGGAGAGAAGATGAACCTGGCGCGGCGGGCCAGCGCGGGCGTGCTCTCCCAGCTCCGCCACGATCCCAGCCCACGGGTGATCGCCGCCGTGCTCGACAATCCCCGCCTCACCGAAGGGCTGCTGGCGCCGGTGGTGGCCCGGG
Source organism: Thermoanaerobaculia bacterium (assembly GCA_049284515.1). Lineage (GTDB taxonomy): Bacteria > Acidobacteriota > Thermoanaerobaculia > Multivoradales > UBA5704 > DATARR01. The sequence continues at coordinate 3,899 of JBAPYB010000568.1, read as the reverse complement.
TCTCGACGCCGTCCGCGGTGCTGGCCCTGATCGCCGAAGACCGCCGCTGGGGCGTGCGGTACCCCCTGCGGGTCGCCCTGGCGCGCAATCCGTCGACGCCGGTGGAGATCGCCTGGCGTATCCTGGGAACGCTGCGCCGGACGGACCTCCAGCCGGTGGCGTCGGATCCGCGGTGCTCCGAGCCGGTGCGGCGGCGGGCGCGAGTCTTGCTGGGATAAATGGCTGGGAGTATCTTGAGTTGGCCCGTCGGGCGCTCCGTAGAGGCTTTTGTCGACAAATTTGACCCCGGGAGAGCTGCCGCGTAAAGTTGTCAGTCGCGAGCCAAAAAACGTGTCCAGCCGAAAAAGCGTTTCCACCCGCGAGACCGAACCGGCCGCCGGTCCCGAAAGCGTATGGGGGGCTGGCGGCGCCAGCATCAAGCGCAATCATCGCCAGCCGCCTTGGGAGAAGGAAGCCGTGCAAAACGAATCGAGCTCCTTCGGTGACTGGCTGCGGCGCCAGCGCGAGATGCGCGAGATCAGCCTGCGCGACATCGCGGACCGCACCAAGATCAGCCTGCGCTATCTCGAAGCCATGGAGGCCGACCGTTTCGACCTCCTGCCCGCGGCCGTCTTCGCCAAGGGGTTCTTGCGCGAATACGCCCGCTACGTCGGCCTCTCGCCGGATGACGTGGTCAATCACTATCTCTCCGTCAACCATCCCGAGGAGCAGGAGACCGCGGTCAAGGACGACGCCAAGGTCCGGACCCGGCCCAGGGCGGTCGATCCCGGCCAGCCGCCGGTGCGGCGCAACTGGAGCTATGGCCTGCTGCTCGCCCTGGTGGGTTTCGTCCTCCTCATTCTCGTGTCGCTGGCCGCCTTGTTGGTGGACCGCCGCCACGATCAGCCCGCCAATTCGCGGCAGGCGCCGAGCGTCGTGGTGCCGCCGGCTCCAGCCCCCAAGCCGGCCGCGGCGCCGACCGCCCCGCCGCAGCCGAGCGCCCCATTGCAGGTATCCCTCGACTTTACCCAGGATTGCTGGGTCGAGTCGGTGATCGACGGCAAGAACCGCTCTTCGGAGCTGCGGGTGCAGGGCGAGGCCTTGCAACTGGAGGCGGAGAAGAGCGTCGTGCTCACCCTCGGCAACGCCGGGGCCGTCGAAGTGCAGGTGAACGGCTACCCCCTGGACCTGGGCAAAAAGAAGGGTGACGTGGTGCACGATCTGCTGATCGACCTCAACACCGTCCAGGCCCTGAAAGCGAAGAAAGAGATCCGCTGACCGTGGCCGGCGGTACGTCGTCCCTTCTCGAGCAAGTCCGCTCGGGAAATCATCAGCTTCAGCTCCTCGCGGCCGATGGTGTGCTGCCGCTGCCGCCGGAGGAGCTGATCCCTCTCCAGGTCGAGCTGGCGCAAGGGCTCGATCCCGAGGTGGCGGAGCGCGCCAGGGCGAGCCTGCGGACGGTGGACGTCCGGCTGGCCGGCCCGTTCCTCGAGCGGGGAGCCGCGGCGGGAGTGCTGGCCTGGTTCAGCGAGGAGGCCAGCCATCCGGTGCTCATCGAGTCCATCCTCCGCCGGCGTGACACGCCGCGTCCGCTGCTCGCCCGCCTGGCCCGCCGCCTGCCGCCGGACTTGCAGGAGATCCTCCTCCTGCGCCAGGACGCCATCGTCGAGCAGCCGGCGATCCTGGAGGCCCTGGAGGAGAACCCGGAGGTCTCCACCTACACCCTGCGGCGCATCGCCGAGTACCGCGAGCACCTGCTGCCGCGGGAGCGCACCCACGCCGTGCGGGCCCCGGCGGTCACGGAGGAGATGGACGAGGAGGAGCTCGTGGCCGCCATCGAGGCGGCGCGCGAGCTTCCCCCCTCCGGCGAGCTGGAGCCCGAGCGGACCAAGCTCACCGAAGGGCAGATCCGCATGCTCCCCGTGCCGGCCCGGCTGAAGCTCACCCGCGGCGCGCCGCGCACCCTGCGCAGCATCCTGCTGCGCGACTCCAACGCCCAGGTCGCCACCTCGGTGGTGATCAACAACGCCCTCTCGGATCAGGAGGTGGAGCAGATCGCCTCCAGCCGGTCGGTGGTCGAGGAGGTGCTGATCCTGGTAGCCCGAAAACGCGACTGGATCGGCAAATACAACATCATGAAGTCGCTCGTGTGGAATCCACGAACGCCGCTGGCCACGGCCCTGCGCCTGGTGCCCCGGTTGGCGGTGCGGGACCTCCGCGACCTGGGCCGGGACCGGAATATTCCGGATGCGGTGCGCTCGACAGCCTTGCGTTTGTATAGAATCAAGCAGCAATAAGGACTCACGATGGCCAGGGACTTCTACACCGTCCTCGCTCTGTCACGGAGCGCCAGCGAGGATCAGATCCGGACGCGCTTCCGCGAGTTGGCCCGTGCCCGGCATCCCGACCGGTTCAAGGGCCAGGAGAAGGTGCGCGCCGAAAAGGACTTCCAGGACATCACCGAAGCCTTCAACGCGCTCATCGATCCCGAGCGCCGCCGTCGCCACGACGCCGACCTGGTGCGCCCGGAGGAGCAGAGCGGCAACGATCCGCGGGAGCTCTTCCGCGTCTATCTGCAACGCGGGGTGAAGGCTTACAAGGAGAAGAACTACCTGGAGGCGGCGAGCAACTTCGACCTCGCGACGCAGGCCGATCCCCGCAACGCCCAGGCCTGGCATCACCTGGCCCAGGCCTGCAGCCAGAACAAGACATGGCTGCCGCGGGCCGTGGCCGCGATCGAGAAGGCGTGCGCGCTGGAGCCCATGAACGGCTCCTACCTGAAGCAGGCCGGCCGCATCTTCGCCCTCGTCGGCCAGACCGACGAGGCCATCCAGTACTACCGCAAGGCCTTGCAGTGGGGAGACGACGACCCGGCCGTGCGCCTGGCTCTGGACGAGCTGACCCGCGCCGCCGCCGGGCCCGCCCGCCGGGGCCTGTTTGGAAGGGCCGGCGGATGACGCTGCGCATCAAGGCCTGCGGACTCTCCGACGTCGGGCTCACCCGGGCCCACAACGAGGACTATTTCGAAATCGACCCCCAACACCGGCTGTACGTGGTGGCGGATGGCATGGGCGGCCACAGCCATGGCGAGGTGGCGTCCCAGATCGCCGTCACCGCGATTCGCGATTTCGTCGCCAAGACCGCCGACAAGGACACCACCTGGCCGTTCGGCATGGACACCCGCCTGGAGCGCCACTCGAACCTGCTGAAGATGGCGGTGCGCACGGCTCACGACCACGTGCTGCGGGCCATCAGCAAGGACGGCTCGCTCTATGGCATGGGCACGACGGTGGTGGGACTCCTGATCTCCGGCGAGACCGCCGCCGTGGCCCACGTCGGCGACAGCCGGGCCTACCGGCTGCGTGGCGAGCGCCTGGAGCAGCTCACCCAGGATCACACCTGGGTCAACGAGCAGGTGGTGGCCGGCTTCCTCTCCAAGGAGCAGGCGCGCTCCCATCCGCTCAAGAACGTCGTCACCCGCGCCCTGGGCGGCGAGAGCGACGTGCTGGTGGACGTGCAGGAGCTCCCGGTGGAGTCCGGCGACGTTTTCCTCCTCTGCTCGGACGGCCTGACGGGCATGCTCTCCGATACCGACATCCGCGACCGCCTGGTCTCCGGCCGCAGCTTGCACGAGATCTGCCGCACCCTCATCAACGACGCCAACAACCGCGGCGGCATCGACAACGTCACCGTCGTGCTGCTGGCCGCTGAGGAGGATGCCGAGCGGGACGGCGACGGTGACTCCACGCGGTAGGGCGTCCCCCAGAGACCCAAGGGACACCAGGATCTAGGAGCTTTTCGTCCCTGCTGTCCCTTTCGTCCCTTTTTTCGCCATGCGCATCGCGGTGATCGGTGCCGGCCCCGCCGGCGGCTCCGCGGCGCTCGCCCTGGCTCGCGGCGGCGCGGCGGTGGACCTGTAC
>JBAPYB010000567.1:0-7692 GCA_049284515.1 Thermoanaerobaculia bacterium | reverse complement strand
GCTGGGCGCGGCCCTGCGGGAGCTGCTGGCGGATGAGCCGCGGCGGCAGGAGATGGGCTGCCGCGGCGCCCGCGCCGCAGCGGAGCGCTTCAGTTGGCCGGCAGTGGCGCGGGGGATGGAAGGGATGTATGACCGCTTTATGGCTTCGGGTAGGGGCGGGTCTGGACGGCAGGGCGGGGGCTCGACCCGCCCATGAAGATCACTTTCCTCGTCGAGCGCCCCACCCAGTTCGAGGCGCCGTTTTTCCGTTTCGCCGCACGGGACCCGGAGCACGAATTCCGAGTCCTGTTCACCGGCTCGGAGGTCGCCGATCCGGTCTACGATCCCGAGCTCGGGACCTCCGTCTCCTGGGGGATCGACCTCCTCGGCGGCTACCACCACGATTCCTGCCCCGGCGGGGAAGGGCTCGAGGAGCGGCTGCGCTCCGGGTTGCGCTCCGGGCGGTGCGACCTGCTGATCGCCAACGGCTACACGCAGCGGGCCTATCGCGAGGGGGTCCGGATCGCGAGGCGAGCGGGCATCGCCACGGCCCTGCGCCTCGATTCGGTCCTGTGGGACGGCTCACCGGCGAGGAATCTCGCCAAGCGGCTCCTCTTCGCCACCTACATGAAGCGGACGTACGACCTGTTCCTGGCCGTGGGCAGCCTGACGCTGGAGTACCTGCGCGCCTTCGGCGTCCCCCAGGAGCGGGTGGGGCTGTTCCCCTATGCCGTGGACGTCGAGGCCTTCCGGTCCCAGTCCGCCCTCCCGGCGAGGGAGCGCCAGGCGGTCCGGCAACGGCTCGGGGTGCCGCCGGACGCCCGGGTCGTCCTCAGCCTGGCCAAGTTCTCGTCCCGCGAGGCGCCCTGGGACCTGCTGCGCGCCTTCGCCCGGCTGCGACGGGAGACATCGGAGGACCTCTGGCTGGTGCTGGCCGGGGACGGCCCCGAGCGGGCGGCGCTGGAGCAGGCGGCCGGGCCGCGGGTCCGCTTCCCCGGCTACGTCCCCTATCCCGAGCTGCCGGCCCTCTACGCCGCGGCGGACCTCTTCGTCCACCCGGCCCGGGAGGAGCGCTGGGGGGTCTCCGTGCAGGAGGCCCTGGCCTGCGGCCTGCCGGTCGTCGCCTCGTCGCGGGTGGGCGCGGCCTACGACCTCGTGGAGCCGGGCGGCAACGGCTCCCTCTACGCGGCGGGAAACGACACCGAGCTGGCCGGACGCATCGACAAGGCGCTGGCGCTGCCGGCGGAGCGGGTACGCGAGGTGAGCCGCCGGATCCTCGCCCAATGGGACTACGCCGCCGCCTGGCGGGGGCTCCTGGAGACGGCCGGCCGGGCAGTGAGGAGGGTGGCGTGATCCCCCTCTCCGTCCTGGTGACCACCCGCAACGAGGAGGCCAACGTCGAGCGCTGCCTCGCGAGCGTCCACGGCTTCGCGGATCAGATCTTCGTCCTCGACTCGGAGAGCAGCGACCGCACGGTCGAGATCGCCAGCCGCTTCGCCGAGGTGCGGACCCTGGCCTACGAGCACGGCCGGATCATCCCCTGGATCTTCCAGTGGGGCCTGGACAACCTCCCCCTGCGCCACGACTGGGTGCTCATCCTGGAGGCCGACCAGGCCGTCACCCCCGAGCTGCGGGCGGAGATAGCGGCCCTCCTCGCCCACCCCGAAGTGAAGGAGGACGGCTTCTACATCCGCCGGCGGCAGATCTTCCGCGGCCGGCCCCTGCGCTTCGGCGGCTACGGCAGCAAGGTGCTGCTCAAGCTCTTCCGCCGCAGCCGCTCCGAGCTCGACCCGGTGGAGCAGGACACCCGGGTCTACGTCCGCGGCCCGGTGGGCCGCCTGCGCGCGCCGCTCGAAGAGTGGAACCGCAAGGAGGACTCCATCCTCTTCTACCTGGAGAAGCACCTCCGCTACGCCGAGGCGTTCGCCCAGGAGGAATACGCGCGCCGCAGCCGGCATCTCCCCTGGAAGGCGACGCCGCGGCTCTTCGGCACTCCCGACGAGCGGGTCCTCTGGCTGAAGGATCGCTACTATCGCCTGCCGCTGCTCGTCCGGCCGGCGCTGTACTTCCTCTACCGGTATTTCTTCCTGCTGGGCATCCTCGACGGCCGCACCGGCTTCGTCTTCCACTTCCTCCAGGCCTTCTGGTTCCGGCTGGTGGTCGACGTTCGGCTGGAGGAGCTGCTGCGCGGCGCGGAGAACCCGGAGCCATGATGCCCCTCGTGCGCTCCCTGGCCTACTCGCTGCGTACCCGGCCGCGCCTCGGCCGTTGGGCGCTGCGGATGATCCCCGACGTGCCGTGGACCGTGCAGGTCGAGGGGCTCGGCCCCTTCCGCGTCCGCCTGCGGCGCAACCGTTCGTGGTGGCTGCGCCGGCCGCTGGACAGCGAGCGCTTTCCCTTCGCCATGCTGCGCCACCTGGTGCGGCCGGGCGACGTGGTCTACGACTGCGGCGCCAATCTCGGTCTCTACGCCCGCTTCCTCGTCTCCGAGCTCGGCGCCGGCCGGGTGGTGGCCTTCGAGCCGTCGGCGGAGAACCGCCGCTTCCTCGCCGCCAATATCGCCCTCGGCGGCATCGCGGACCGCGTCACCGTCCTGCCCATGGCGCTCGCCGACGAGGACGGCACGGCCGAGTTCCAGGTGGATGACGTGCAGACCGCCTCGGGCACGCTGAGCAAGGTGACCGGCGGCGCGGCGAGCGAGGGGCGGCGGAACCTGCGGCTCGCGCCGCTCACCGAGCAGGTGCTCTGCCGCCGGCTGGACACCGTCGTGGCCGAGGAGGGGCTCCCCCTGCCGGACGTGATGAAGATCGACGTCGAGGGGGCCGAGCCCCTGCTCCTGCGCGGCGCCGCCGAGCTGCTGCGCGAGAAGCGGCCGAGCCTGGTCGTCGAGCTGCACGGCGCCGCGGTAGCGCGCGAGGTCATCTCCCTCCTCCACGGCTTCGGCTACGTCTGCGCCGCCAGGGTGAGCACGCGCATCCACGCCGCGGGGTACGGGCCCGTCGACCTCTCGACGCTCCCCCGGGTGGAGGGGCTCTACGACGTCCACTTCCTCGTGGCCGCGCGCGACCCCGCCCTCCTGCCGGCATCTTGGGAGGCCCCATGAGAGTGCCGAGAGCGCCGGACAAGCTGTTCCTCGCCAAGGCCGGGCGCGTGCTGCGGCGCAAGGCCGGCAGCCTCGTGGGGCGGCTCTTCCCCCTGGACGAGACGCTCGCGGCCATGGCCCTGCGCCCCTACGAGCTCCACCTCGAGCTCACCAACCTGTGCAACGCCAACTGCGTCTTCTGCCCCTACCAGTTCCAGGAGCGGGAGGTCCGCTTCATGCCGGACGAGGTCTTCCGCAAGGCGGTGGACGACTTCGTGGCCTGCGGCGGCGGCAGCGTCGGGTTGACGCCGATCGTGGGCGACGCCCTCATCCACCCGGACTTCGTGGCCCGGGTCCGATACCTGCGCTCGCTGCCGGCCATCGACCGCATCTGGGTGACCACCAACGCCATCCTGCTGGACAAGCACGGCATCGACGCAGTCCTGGGCTCGGGGCTGACCTCCATCACCATCAGCACCTCCGGCTTCGACGAGCCCTCCTACCGCCGCATCTACCGCTCCAGCGCCTACGAGCGCCACCGCCGCAACGTCCTGGAGCTGGCGGAGCGCAACCGCGCGCTGCCCGAGCCATTGACCCTCACCATCGGCCTGCGCACCGACCGGCCGCTGGACGAGGTGATGCGGGACCCCGACTTCCAGCCCATCCTCGCCTGCGAGCCGGCGATCGACTTCACCTGGTCGTTCACCTCGGCCGGCGGACGCATCACCCGCGAGGCCCTGCCGGCGGGCATGAAGCTGCGCGTCGTCTCCTCCCGCAAGGAGACGTGCGTGCAGCTCTACAACGGCCCCATCGTCCTGCCCGACGGCACGGTGATGGCCTGCAGTTGCGTCGCCGCCATGGACGCCGTCGCCGACTTGGGGGTAGGCAACGTGCTGGAGGCGAGCCTCCTCGACCTCTGGCGTAGCGAGAAAACAACTCGGCTGCGGGCGAGCTTCGCGGCGGGCGGCCTCAACCGCACCTGCGCCGGCTGCGACATGTACCGCGGCCTCGAGCTGTACCGCACGGCCGAGGGGCGCGAGCGGGCGAAGGTCAACCGCGCCCGCGGCCAAGGGGAGATCGTGCGCCGGGAGAAGCCCAGGGGGGCCTTCAGCGGTGGGTGAGCGGCGCATCCTGGGCCTCTCGGCCTTCCACGCCGACGCCTCGGCCGCGGCGGTGGTGGGCGGCCGGTTCGTGGCCGGCGTCGAGGAGGAGCGCTTCCGGCGGATCAAGCACTGGGCCGGCTTCCCCGAGCAGGCCCTGCGCTTCTGCCTCGGCGAGTTGGGCGGCAATCTGGGCGAGGTGGACGCGCTCGCCGTCTCGCGCCAGCCACGGGCCTACCTGGCACGCAAGGCTCTCCTCGCCCTGAGCCATCCCCGGAGCCTGGGCCGCGCCCTCGGCCGCGCCCGCAATCTCCGCCAGGTCGCCTCCCTGGAGGAACGGATCGCCGGAAATCTTCAGGACCTGGGCAGCCCGGTCCCGCGGCTCCATCCGGTCGAGCATCATCTCGCGCACGTCGCCTCGGCGTTCTTCTGCTCGCCGTTCGAGGAGGCCATGTGCCTGTCGGTCGACGGCTTCGGTGACTTCGTTTCGACGATGCTGGCGGTGGGGCGCGGCAACGAGGTCGAGGTCCTCCAGCGCGTCCATTTCCCCCACTCTCTGGGGCAGCTCTACACCGCGGTCACCCAGTACCTGGGGTTCCCGGGCTTCGGCGACGAGTACAAGGTGATGGGCCTCGCGGCGTACGGCGAGCCGGCCTTCGTCCGCGAGCTGCGGCAGGTGGTGCCGGCGCTCGCCGACGGCACCTTCCGCCTCGACCTGCGCTACTTCCGCCACCTCTCCGAGGGGGTGGACATGACGTGGGACGACGGCGCGCCCGTCCTCGGCCTCCTCTTCACCCCGGCGCTCGAAGCGCTGCTGGGGCCGGCGCGGCGGCCCGGCGAGGAGCTGCTGGCCCAGCGCCACAAGGACGTCGCCGCCTCCTTGCAGCAGGTCTACGAGGAGCGCTTCTTCGCCCTGGTGAGGGCCATCCAGAAACGCACCGGCCTGAAGCGCCTGGCGCTCGCCGGCGGCTGCGCCATGAACTCGCTCGCCAACGGCCGGCTGTTCGCCCAGACCGACGTGCGGGAGGTCTACGTCCAGGCAGCGGCGGGCGACGCCGGCACCGCCCTCGGCGCCGCCCTCTGGGTGCACCACGCGGTGCTGGGCGCGCCCCGCAACGGCTTCGTCATGGAGCACTGCTACTGGGGACCGGCCCACGGTGAAGCGGAGATCCGCCGCGCCCTCGCCGCCGGCATCCCGGAGTCCGGCGGCCGGGACGGGGCCTTTGGCGAAGTGCGGATCGAGACCGTGGCCTGCGAGGAGCGGCTGGCGGCCGAGACGGCCGAGGCCCTGGCCCGCGGCGAGGTCGTGGGCTGGTACCAGGGACGCAGCGAATGGGGGCCGCGGGCGCTGGGCAACCGCTCGATCCTGGCGGACCCCCGGCGCGGCGACATGAAGGACCTCCTGAACCTCAAGATCAAGCGCCGCGAGTCGTTCCGCCCCTTCGCCCCTTCGATCCTGGAGGAGCGCACGGGCGAGTGGTTCACCATCGACTACCCCGACCCGTTCATGATCAAGGTCTACCCGATCCGGCCGGAGAAGCGGCCGCTCATCCCCGCCGTCACCCACGCCGACGGTACCGGCCGCCTGCAGACCGTGTCGCGGCAGACCAACCCTCTCTACTGGCAGCTCATCCGCGCCTTCGAGGAGCGGACGGGCGTGCCCATGGTGCTCAACACCTCGTTCAACGAGAACGAGCCCATCGTCAATACGCCGGCCGAGGCCCTGGACTGCTTCCTCCGCACGCGGATGGACCGGCTGGTGCTGGGGGACGCCGTCGTCTTCCGGCCTCCCCCGGCATGAGGATCCTGATCGTCAGCCACGCGCCGCTGGCCACCGAGCTCGGAGCCGCCCAGATCGCCCTCAACCTCGCCTCGGCCCTCAGGGATCGCGGGCACGACGCGCTGGCCTGGTCGCCGGAGCCGCTGCCTCCGGGCGCCGGGCGGTGGAATCCATGGCAGGCGCAGCGCCGGGCGCTGGAGGGCTTCGTGGCCGGGCACGGCCCCTTCGACGTGATCGACACGCCGGCCACCACCGCGGGCTCCGGCCTCGGACGCCGGACGACACTCGTGGTGCGCAGCATCCAGCCGGAGCTGCTCTATCTGTGGCAGGACATGCGGCGCCCCCTTTCGCCCCGGTCCATGGCCCACGCCCTGATCGCCGCGCCCCGCGTCGCGGCCATCCTCGCCGGCTGGCGCCGGGCGAGCCTCATCCTTTGCATGGGCGAGATCGAGCTCTCCTGGATGGCGCGGCGCTTCCCCCGCTGGCAGGGCAAGCTGGGCTCCTACGTCTGCGCGCCTTCGCCCGCCGAGAGGCCCGCCCTGATCGAGGTGCGCCGGCGGCGGCCGGCGGGGCTTGAGAGCGAGGGGGTCCGCTTCCTCTGGATCGGCCGCTGGGCCGCGCACAAGGGGACCGGCCGGCTGGTGCGCTGGATCGCCGAGCGCGCCGCCGCCGCTCCTCGCGACACCTTCACCCTCGCCGGGTGCGGCTCCGCCGCCGAGCGGGACCTGCCTCCGGAATGGCTGCGCTCCGGACGGGTCCGCCTCGTCCCCACGTTCACGCGCACCGAGCTCCCCGCGCTCCTGGCAGACCATGACGCGGGGGTGTTCACCAGCACCGTCGAGGGCTGGGGGCTCAGCCTCAACGAGATGCTGGAGTCCGGCATGCCGGTCTTCGCCAGCGAGGCGGGCGGCGTGACCGATCTGCGGCCGTACTTCCCCGAGTCCCTACGCCCCTTCCCACCGCCCGCAACGATCGAGCTGCCTGTCGTCCGGGAAGACCTCGAAGCTAACGGCTATCTCGCGCGATTCAACTGGGCCGCCATCGCCGAGTCCTACGAGGAAGCGGTCCTCGCCAGTCATGCCGGCTGAGGATCGCACCATCGTCCACGTGGCCCAGATCGAGATCTCCCGCGAGTCGGGCATGGGGCGGGTCGCCTGGCACTGGCGGCAGGCGCTGGAGGCGCGCGGGTTCGCCTTCCACCATATCGGGCCGCAGGAGACGGGCCGCGTCCATCCCGCGTTCTTTCCCTATGCCGCGTGGCTGCGCTGCCGCCGGCTGGGGTTGAAGCCGGCGGCCTTCCTCGTCCACGAGCCGAGCGGCGCACCTTTCGTCGGCGGTCGAGTCCCTACATTCGTCTTCAGCCATGGCCTGGAGCGGCGCGGCTGGGAGACGACGCTGGCCTCCGGGGCTCCGGTCCGCGCCCGCTCCCGCCTGCTCTTTCCGCTCTGGCGCCTGCGCCCGGCGGACGTCGCCCTGCGCCGCGCCCGGGCCGTGCTCGTCCTCAACCGGGACGACCTCGCCGAGGTCCAGGCGCGCTACGGCCGGCGACGCGAGGACGTGTTTCTTTTCCGGAACGGGGTGGACCCGCTGCCGGAGATGCCGTCGCGGGCTCCAGAGGCGCCGCCCACCGTCCTCTTCCTCGGCTCCTGGCTCGCCCGCAAAGGGACGGCCACCCTGGCGGCGGCGGCGGCGCTCCTCCACCGGCGCGGTATCGCGGCCCGCTTCCTCCTGGCGGGCACGGGGATCGGGGA
>JBAPYB010000566.1:0-3594 GCA_049284515.1 Thermoanaerobaculia bacterium | reverse complement strand
ATGCTCGACTTCGCCTTTCGCGGCTGCCGCGGCGCGCTCGACGGACCCGTGCCGAGCCAGGTCAACCCGCGGGCGCAACTGCTCCTCGTCCCCCGCGGCCTCGCCGTGCACTGGGTGGCGGGCAACGTGCCGCTCATCGGCTGGTTCGTGCTGGCGCAGACCGTCCTGACGCGCAACCTGAACGTCGTGAAAGTGCCTCGCGCCCTGCGCCACCTGCTCCCCGCCATGGTGCAGACCCTGGGGAGCTGCGAGGTGAAGCTCCCCCAGGGCGTCGTGCGGGGCCGCGACCTGGCGCGGACCCTCACGGTCGTGTACCACGATCATGGCCACCCGGCGGCCGAGGCGCTCTCGCGGGCCGCCGACGTGCGGGTGGCCTGGGGCGGGCGCGAGGCCATGGAGGCGCTGGCAGGCCTGCCCAGCCGCTACGACTGCCAGGACGTGTTCTTCGGCCCCAAGCTCTCCTATTTGTGCATCGGCCGCGAGGCGCTGGCGACCGAGCGCTCCTACCGCCGCCTGCTGCGGCATGCCGCCGTGGACTGCTCGGTCTTCGATCAGTACGCCTGCTCCTCGCCCCATACCGTCTTCGTGGAAGCCGGCGGGCGCGTCACGGCCGAGACCTTCGCCGCGGACCTGGCGGAGGAGATGGCCAAGGCCGCCGAGCGCATCCCGCCGGCGGGCTGGGACGCCGGCACCGCCCAGGCGATCCGCCTGCGACGCATCGAATACGAGATGCGCCACCAGGTGTGGCAAAGCCCCGACCTCTCCTGGACCGTCCTCTACGATCAGGAGGAAGGGCTGGCCGAGCCCTGCTATGCGCGGGTGGTCACCGTGCGCAGCGTGGACGACGTCCTGCGCGCCGCGGACCTGGCCCATCCGGACGTCCAGTCCATCGGCCTGGCGCTCTCCGGCGAGCGCCGGCTGGCCTTCGCCGAGGCCGCCGCCGCGCGCGGGGTCTGCCGCCTGCCGGACGTGGGGAAGATGACGCACTTCGAATGGATCTGGGACGGCCTCGTCCCCCTGGACCGCTTCGTGCGCTGGGTGACCCTCGGGGGGCCTTGACGTGCTCGTCGACGCAGTCCTGACACACGCGGAGAGCCGCCCTGATCATCCGGCCCTGGTCTGGCCGGAGCAGCGGCTCAGCTACGGCGAGCTCGGCGAGCGCGTGCGGCGGGCCACGACCTGGCTGCGGCGGCGAGGAGTGAAGGCCGGCGACTGCGTGGCCCTCGCGATGGACCGGAGCCCGGCGGCCGTGATCCTCCACCTGGCGACCCTGGCGCTGGGCGCCACGTCGGTGCCCCTGGCGCCGGATGCCGGGGCCTCCGTGACCGCCACCGTGGGCCGTCTCCTGCGACCGGTCTGGCTCGAACCGGGGGAAGCGATGTGGCGGGAGATCGGCGCGCAGGCGCCGGAGGCCGAGGAGGCTGAGATGCCGCGCGTCGACCCCGGCGCCGTGGCGCTCATCCTCTGCACGTCGGGTACGGCCGGCGAGCCCAAGTGCGTGAAGCTGACGCACCGCGCCACGGCCGCCGCCGCGGCCCAGATCAATGCCTTCACCGGCCTCGCCGCGGCGGACCGCGAGATCCTCACCCTGCCGCTGCACCACTCCTTCGGCCTGGGCCGCCTGCGCTGCCTGCTGGTCGCCGGCGCCACCGGCTTCGTCCTGCCGGGCACCTTCCGGCCCGAGCGCCTGCTCAGCGCCATCCGCAAGGAGCAGGCGACCGTTTTCGCCCAGGTGCCGGCGGGGATCCGGTTGATCCTGGCCTACGGCGAGCGGGCCCGCGCCTACGCGGCGTCCATCCGCAGGATCGAGATCGGCAGCGCCGCCCTTACGGTCGCCGAGCGCGAGCAGGTCCTGGCGCTCTTTCCGGAGGCGAGGATCTGTCACCACTTCGGGCTCACCGAGGCCTCGCGCTCGATCTTCTGCGAGTACCACGACCTGGCGTGCCGCGACAAGCTGGACAGCCTGGGCCGGCCGGCCCCCGGAGTCGAAGTGGCCCTGGACGATCCCCAGCCGGCCGGCGACCGGCTGGAAGGCCGCCTGAAGGTCCGCGGGCCGCACGTGTGCGCCGGGTACGCCAATCCTTCTCTGGCGGACGTGCATGCCTCCGCGGACGGTTGGTGGCCGACGGAGGACCGGGTCCGGATCGACCGCGAGGGGTTCCTGTACTCCGTGGGCCGGGAGAGCGAGATGGTCAATCTGGGCGGCTACAAGGTGGCCTCCGCGGAGATCGAGGAACGCCTCCTGGAGGTCGCCGGCGTCCGCGCAGCCGCCGTCGTCGGCTGCCCGGACCCGGCGGCGCCCACGGCCTCGGTGCTGGTGGCGTTCATCCAACCGGTCGACCCCCTCCAACCGCCTGCGCCGGCCGACCTGCAAAGCCATCTCTACCGAGTGCTGGAGCCCTACAAGGTCCCCTCGCACTTCCGCTTCCTCGCCGAGCTCCCCCGGACCGAGAACGGCAAGATCCGGCGCGCGGCCCTCCAGGAGCTGGGAAGTTGAAGAGCGTCTTCTTCCTCCCCGTGTTCAACCAGGTCCGGGAGCTCCCGACGGTCCTGGACGAGCTGCGCGCGAGCGGCCCCGCCTGCGACACGGTGCTGCTGGTCAACAACGGCTCGAGCGACGGGTCCGAGGAGCTGGTCCATGCGAGCGGCTTCCCCTATCTCGACGTGCCGCGCAACCGGGGGGTCGGCTACAGCTACATGCTGGCCCTGGATTGGGCCTTGGAGCGCGGCTTCGAGGTCTTCGGCACCATGGCGAGCAACGGCAAGATGCTGCCCGCCGAAATGCCCCGCCTCCTGGAGCCGGTCCTCCGCGGCGAGGCCGACTACGTCACCGGCAGCCGATTCCTCCACGGCGGCGGCTCGCCCAACCTCCCCGCTTTCCGCCGCTGGTCCATCCCGTTGGTGAACCTTTTCGTCCGTGCCTGGACGGGGGCCTCCCTCACCGACGCCACCTGCGGCTACCGCGCCTATCGCCTGGAGATCATCCGGCGCGCGGAGTTCGACTGGCATGCGCCCTGGCTTCAGACCTATGGAATCGAATACTACCTTTACGCCAAAGTCCTGATCGACGGCGGCTGGCGCTGGGCGGAGCAGCCGGTGACGATGCGCTATCCGCCGACCGGCCCCTATTCGAAGATCCGGGCCGGCCGCGACTGGTATGCCATGTTGAAGCCGTTCGTCGTGGCGCGGCTGGACGGCCGCGGGTTCCGTTCGGAATCCGCAAGACAGGATCGCTGACCGATGGCGCTCGTCCTCCCCGGACCCTTGCGGCGGGCTCTTCCCGCCCGGCTCGTGGAGCCGCTGCGGCGGCTCCTCTGGCGGCTGCCGAACCTGCGGCGCCGCCTCCCCTCCGGGCTCGAGCTCACCGTCGAGAGCCCTGCCGACTGGACCCTGTACAACGACATCTTCGCCGACGGCGAGTACGACGCGGCGATCCGCGACGCCCTGGGGGACGCGCCGGCCGGCCGGCCGCTCACGGTGCTCGACCTCGGAGCCAACGTCGGCTACTTCGCCCTGCGCCTCGGCGACCTCGCGCTGCGCCACGATGGGGTCGACCTGCGGCTGGTCGCCGTCGAGGCGAGCCCCGGGCTGGTG
>JBAPYB010000565.1:0-16627 GCA_049284515.1 Thermoanaerobaculia bacterium | reverse complement strand
GGTCGGCGCCGCGGAAGATGCCGCGGCACTGGTCGCCGGCTCCAGGCGCGCCGGGCGTCAACGAGGCGATGGTGGCGGTCTTGGCCGTGTTGTTGGGCGAGACCTTCACCAGGTACGAGGCCGGCGGATTCACGTCCCAGGGGTTGTCGTGGTCGAGCTTGAGGGCGTTGTAATAGACGTTGCCGTGCGCATCCGCGGCGAGCGGGCCGGCGACGTAGGTGTCCGGGTCGAGCGTGGAGCCGAAGGGCTGGATGCGCGCCACCAGGTGGCCGTTGGACTTGGCGACCTTGTAGATCGAGCCGCCGAAGCCCGGGATGTAGACGTAGTCGCCGACCAGGACGGCGTGGAAGACGGGCTCCCAGAAGGGACCGTTGAAGGTCACGAGGCTGAGGAAGGGCACCGGCTTCCAGTCGCTCTCGAAGCTCCAGACCTCCGCCAGGTGGCCGTGCACCCGGTGCAGTTTCTTCTCGTTCCAGGTCTGGGTGTTCCAGGACTGGCGACTCGTGTAGGCGCCGGTCTTGAACTCCATGTAGACGTCATCGCCGTCGGTCAGCGGCACCTGATAGTGGACCCCCAGGTCGTCACTGGAAAAGGGATCCGCTTTCTCCGCCTCCACGAAGGGATCGTAGACCACGTCGTCGAGGATATGCCGGACCTTCTGCCCCGAAACGTCCGCCGTACCCGTGTGCTGCGGGGTGCGGCCCCACTGAGGCCAATCTTGGGACCGAGGCCCATCTTCGGACCAGCCGGGCAGGCCGGCCAGCAAGACTAAAGTGAACAACGCCAACGAGTTTCTCTGTAAGGACACGTATTCCTCCTTCCCAGGTTCTCTGGGAGAGTCATGACAAAAGTGCAGGCGCTCCAATGTCTTGTAACGACGAGCGCCTGGGCTGTCGATTTAGTGAGCGCTACCAAGAGAGGAGAACGTCGGCGTGGCGGCTTTCCCCTCACGGAGGTCGGAAATGCCGCCTCACCGAGGCGCCGTCGAGGGAGGAGAAAGCCGAGGTGGTGGGGGCCCGGGTGACTGGTATGATCATCGGCATGATGTTCACTCAGCCAGAGGGGCAGAGATGTGGATCATGATCTCAGGTCCCTACGCTCACGGCGCGCCAACGCCGGAGGATCGCGCGGCGAACCTCCGCGCCTTGAATCGCGCGGCGCTCGAGCTTTTCGAAAAGGGTCATGTGCCTCTGATCGGCGTCAACCTGGCCCTGCCGATGATCGAAGCGGCTGGAGAAACCGCTTACGAGAAGATCATGATGCCGCTTTCACTCGCTCTGATCGAACGCTGCGATGCCTGTCTCCGCATCGGCGGCGCCTCGCTCGGGGCCGATGAGGAGGTGGAGTGCTTCCGGCGGCTGGGCCGGGCCGTGTTCTACAGCCTCGACGAGCTGCGCGCAGCCTTGCCGGGGAAGAGCGTCTGAGGTGGGGCCCCTCGCCAGGGGCTCTCCGCAGGCCGAGCGCCAATTACGTTAGGACTCTGCTGTCGAATGAAAAGTGGGCATAAGGCAGGGGCGCAGAATCCTGCGCCCCTGTGGACTGCGGCGGTTTGGACTAGTGGTCGTTGCCGACCACGAAGAGGTGGCCGTCGTTCTGCGTCAGGATACGGCCGTCGCTGGCGATGGAGAGCGGCGTATAGGCGGCGCCGATTGCGAGTTGGAGGAAGAGGTGATCGCGTAGCGTGCCGTTCGGGCGAATGACGTAGAGGCCGCCATCCTCGCTGTTGGCGAAGACGTTGCCGTTGCTGTCGATGGCGGGGGCGTTGACGCACCATTCGAAGCCGACCGGATGATCCGAGACGCAGCTCACGTGACCATGGCTGTCACGGGTGCAGCTCAGGGTGTTGGTGTTCTGCCAGCGCCACTCCGGCTGCAGGTTGCTGTTGAGCCGGGTAACGAAGTAGGCCTCGGGGAAGGACGGGTTGTTGGGCGTGCGGTCCGACGGGCAGAGCGTCTCGTCGTTGCAGTAGGAGCCGATGTCGCCGTACTGGTTGTCCTTGGTGAGGATGGAGTAGGTGCCGTCGTGCTGGAAGACCCCCGGCGTGTCGTCCCAGCCGAAGCGGTAGGAGGCCAGGAACTGACCGTTGGAGCTGAACTTCATCAGATGGCCTTGGTCGTAGTTGAAGCGGGTGAAGGCGCCGTAGAGGATGCTGCCGTCCGGCAGCACGACCGGCACGGAGGACGAGTCGTCGATGACGCGGCCGGCGCCGCCACGGTTCTGAGACGGGTCGACACCGGTGTGAGCGCCGACGCGGCAGCCGCCGGGCGTGCCATTGGGCGGAATCGTAACGTTGCAGCCGTCGAAGAGCCGGTTGCCGAGCGAGGCGATCCACTTCGGCGTCAGGTCAGGTTTGACGGCGACGAGGTACGACTGCCGATCCCAGAGGTGCGCGACGGTGGCGATGTAGATGGTGCCGTCCGGTGCGATGGCGGGAGCGGAGTTCGCAGAAATCCGCTGGGCGCCGCAGGTCACCGTTCCCGGTACGGCGTTCGGGCTCGGCGGCCATGGCAGGTCGGCGGTGTCGAAGATGCCGAGGCACTGGTCGTTGGCTTTGGGCGCTCCGGGCGTCAGCGAGGCGATGGTGGCGGTCTTCGCCGTGTTGCTGGGCGAGACCTTCACCAGGTACGAGGCCGGCGGATTCACGTCCCAGGGGTTGTTATGGTCGAGCTTGATGGCGTTGTAATAGACGTTGCCCGAAGAGTCCGCGACGAGCGGGCCGGTGACGTAGGTGTCCTGGTCGAGCGTGGGGCCGAAGGGCTTGATGCGCGCCACCATGTGGCCGTCCGACTTGGCGACCTTGAAGATCGAGCCGCCGAAGCCCGGCATGTAGACGTAGTTGCCCACCAGGATGGCGTGGAAGACCGGCTCCCAGAAGGGGCCGTTGCCGGTGTCGAGGCTGAGGAAGGGCACCGGCTTCCAGTCGCTCTCGAAGCTCCACTGCTCCGACAAGTGGTTGTGTACCCAGGTCAGCTTCTTCTCGTTCCAGGTCTGGGTGCCCCAGGTCTCGAGGCTCGTGAACGTCCCCGACTTGAACTCCATGTACACGTCGTTGCCGTCGAGCAGCGGCACCTGGTAGTGGACGAGCAGGTCGCCGGCTTCATCGGGATCCGCTTTCTCGGCGTCCACGAAAGGATCGTAGATCACGTCGTCGAGCATCTCTTGGGCATGCTGCCCCGGAACGTTCACCGCTCCCGTATGTTGTGGGGTGCGGCCCCACTGAGGCCAGTCTTGGGACCGGCCGGGCAGGCTGGCCATCAAGAAGGCAGCGAACAACACCAGCGAGCTTCTCCGCATGGACATGTGACCTCCTTCCCAGGTTCTCCTGGGGAAAGTGACGACAAAACTGCAAGTGCTCGACGGAGCCGAAAGCGAGACGCCGCGAGGGAGCCGCAAGAGCCTCGGCTCCGGAACACCATGGGCTCTCGACACTACGCCGGCTCCAGGAAGCTGTCAAGTGATTGCGGGTCAAGGAGTTTGGTGCAGATGGAGAAGAAAAAAAGGTCCGGGAAGATGAGCCTTTCACCGGCGTCGGCGCTCCCCGGTTCGCTCAGGGAAAACCAGATTCCGTAGCGCGGAGGACCCGCGGAGACCAAGTGGTGGGAGACGAGGAACTAAGCGCACCCGTCCCGGCCCCTTGGAATCGTTCCAGGGAGCGGGACGGGTTGCTACGGCCCGGGAGGGGCTACGCGGCGGTGGCCATCTGCTGCCGCCACTTGGCCAGGAGAGCGCGGACGTCCTCCTCGTTGTCCGCGAAGGACACGGGGTTTTTTTCCGGGCCCATGCGGAAGAGGTTGGCGGCGGTGAGCAGCAGTTTGGCGAGCACGCGGGCGCGCAGCGGAGCGTTGAAGATCACCGTGCCCCGCAAGGGCAGGAGCTTGACCGTGGCCGAGGCTTCACGGCGCACGGCGGCCGGCAGATCGTCCAGCTCCGTCAGGTCGATCCAGAAGAAGAAGTACTCGACCTCCTTGGCGAAATCGAGGTGCGCCTCGTTGATCTGCCGGCACTCCTCGATCGTGACATCGCCTTTCAGCTTCAGGTGCACAATGTCCGGAAGCTCCAGACCGGTCCACTGCCGACCACACGGAACGGATCTCAACATTGACATTGCGACATTCCTCCTAGGGACGCAACGGCCTGAAAAGCCAAACAGGGTTGTTGGCGGCTATCATAGAGAAGACGCGGGGATTTCTCAAGGGTTGGCCCTGAAGAAAATACGGAGGAGTGACGATGACCGAGGACCTTCGGTATCCCGTCGGCAGGCTGCAGGAGGAGGGACCGCTGAGCGAGGCACGGCGGCTGGAGCTCATCGAGCAGATCGCCGAGACTCCGGAGCGGTTGCGCGCCGCCGTCCACGGGCTCAACCCCGCACAGCTCGACACCCCCTACCGCCCCGGCGGCTGGACCGTCCGGCAGGTGCTGCACCACGTCCCCGACAGCCACCTCAACGCCTACGTGCGTTTCAAGCTGGCGCTCACCGAGGACTCTCCCCCCATCAAGCCCTATGCCGAGGCTCTTTGGGCGGCGCTGCCGGACACCGGCCGCACGGCGCCGGAGGTCTCCCTCACCCTGCTCGACGCCCTCCACAAGCGTTGGGTGATCCTGCTGCGCGCGATGGACACCGCCGGCTGGGCGCGCACCCTGCAACATCCTGAGAGAGGGACCCTCACCCTCGACCAGATGCTCGTCACCTACGCCTGGCATGGCCGCCACCACGTGGCCCACATCACCGCGCTGCGGGAGCGCGAGGGCTGGGGCGAGGGCTGAGCACCCAGCGAGCAGCCATGAGCGCCGAGCCCTTCCGGGATGCCTTCCGGGATACCTTCCGGAATACCCTCCGGGATAACGCCGTCCTCCTCACCGGGGCTTCCCGGGGGATCGGCCGCGAGATGGCCCTCCAACTGGCGGCCCAGGGAGCGCGGCTCGCCCTTTCGGCCCGCGAGGCCGGGCCGCTCGAGGCCGTGGCCGCGGAGTGCCGTGCCCTGGGCGCCACGGCCGTCGCCGTTGCCTCCGACGTCGCCGAGGAGGCGCAATGTGGCAAGCTCGTCCGCGATGCCGTCGCCGCCCTCGGCGGCCTCGACACGTTGATCAACAACGCGGGCATCGGCATGTGGGCCCGCTTCGACGAGGTGGCGGACCTCTCCATCTTCGACCGGCTGATGCGGATCAACTACCTGGGGAGCGTCTATTGCACCTGGCACGCCCTACCGCACCTGAAGCGCAGCCGCGGCCGGATCGTGGGCGTGTCGAGCCTGACGGGGAAGACGGGAGTGCCCAAGCGCACCGGGTACGCCGCCAGCAAACACGCCATGACCGGCTTCTTCGACTCGCTGCGCATCGAGCTGGCCGGTTCGGGCGTCACGGTGACCATGGTCTATCCCGGCTTCGTGGCCACCGAGATCCGCGAGCGGGCCTTCGGCGGCGACGGCCGGCCCCTGGGCCAGAGCCCCGTGCGCGAGGCCGAGGTGATGACGGCCGAGACCTGCGCCCGCCTGACCCTCGCCGCCGCCGCTCGCCGCCGCCGCGAGCTCGTGATGACCCGCCGCGGCCGCCTCGGCCTTTGGCTCAAGCTGTTGTCCCCAGGTCTCGTGGACCGCATCGCCCGCCGCGCGATCGAGCAGGGAAGGTGAGGCGCGTCTCAGCTCTCAGAGCCGCAGTGCAAGGGGTGCACCCAATGCCTGAATCCGAAAAAATCAGTGACGACACCTTGAACCGCCGCTGGCAGCATGGCCTTCATGAAGACAATGTCTTCAACAACCGGCTGAACTTTTTTCTCCTCTTTGAGTCCGTTCTGCTCGGTATTTTCGGGGCGGTGAGTGGAAATTCCTCTGGAAACATCTGGGTGTTGCGATGGATCGGTCTTTTTGGCGCCGTCTTTGCCTTGTTCTGGATCTATGTGCAAGCCAGGTCGCTGAAGATCGTAGAGACACTCAGAGACGAGCTCCTGGAGCTGGACCCTCGATTCAAGGAGCACAGAAAAAAGCTCGAGAAGCGTCTCTTCTCGACATCGGAGCTGCTTACCTATTTGTTGCCGCTTCTGTTGCTTGGGCTGTGGATGGCTCTGCTGTTCTCAGCCTGGGATAGGGTTGGGAACAGGGGAGGGCGATCGGCGATCGAACGGCCGCCTGCGGAGCCGCGTCACTTCCGGGTCGGGGCCGCCCCGGCGAGCGTCGCCATCGCGGACGTCAATCGCGACGGCAAGCCCGATCTCGTCGTCGCGAACAGCGGCAGCGGGGACGTGACGGTGCTCCTGGGCGACGGCAAGGGCGGCTTCGCGCCGGCGCCGGGATCGCCGTTTCCCGCCGGGAAGAACCCGAACGACGTCGCGGTGGGCGACTTTGACGGCGACGGGACGCCCGACCTCGCGTTCCCGAACCACGACACGCACGGCGTCACCGTGCTCCTCGGAGACGGGAAGGGAAGTTTCCGTCCGGCCCCGGGCTCGCCCCTCACCGTCGAGAGCCGGCCGCATCCGCACGGTATTGCCGCAGGCGACTTCAACGGCGACCATGCGCTCGATCTCGCGGTCGAGAGCTGGGGGGACGACGCAGTCGAGGTCCACTTCGGCAACGGCAAGGGGGGCTTCGCCTCTCCTGGCCGCCGGTTCCCGGTCGGACGGATGCCCTACCAGCGGCTGCGCAGCGCCGACGTCAATCGCGACGGAAAGGCGGACCTCCTGACGACGAATTTCGAAGAGGGGAGTGTCAGCGTCCTCCTGGGAGACGGCAAGGGCGGCTTCCACAACGCGCCCGGCTCCCCGTTCCCCGCCGGGCGTTCCCCGTTTTGCCAGGCAATCGCGGACGTGAATGGGGACGGGAAGCTCGACCTCGTGGTCGGCGGCTTCTCCGGCCATCCCGAGGACCCCTCCGCGGACGGTGTCAGCGTCCTCCTCGGCGACGGAAAGGGTGCTTTCCGGCTGTTACCTGGTTCGCCCTTCGCGGCCGGGCGCACTCCGGTCGCCGTCGCGGTGGGAGACCTGAATGGCGATGGTGTGCCGGAGATCGCGGTGGCGAACATGGCAGGAGATACCGCCACCATCCTCACGCGAGGCGCGGACGGGCGTTATCGGATGGCCGTGACGATCCCGGCGAGCGGCGCCGAGGCGGTCGCCATCGGCGACCTGAACCATGATGGCAAGGGCGACCTGGTCATCGCCGCGCTGAAGAGCAACGAGGTGCTCGTCGTCCTGGGACGGTGAGCCTGCGGTAACGTGTCCTGGACGCCCCTTTATTTGATCTCTTTGGGGGGAGTTTCGGCGCCCTTATCCCCATGCGAATATTCCCAAGCCGTCACTTCGAGGCCAATCCGCATATAACACCTGGCAAACGCCTGTGCGAAGTGTTCACAGAACGGCGGCAAAAGGCGCAGCCTGGAACCGCAGGCTGCCGCATGCGCAAAAGCAATTGCTCTCGGCAAGGAGTAAATTCTGCCAAAATCTACAATTCGTAACCCCATGGTGACCTCTTGGAATGGTGATGCTGGCAGAATGTAGTTAAGAGGCAGTCGTCCCTTCTCAATCTCCGGAACCTTGTTGGCCGTCAGCTTGCCCGATGAAACCTGGTTCCTTAAGTCCCAGTGTTCACAGAAGACGACGCTCGGTTTCGGCTTTCCGGGAACCGCCCGCTCTACAAGATCGCAGGAAGGCGTGACAATGATGAGGTCAAGAACCCGGGCTTCCGCGGGTTGCTCGCTGTTGGGGGCAGGAATCCCTGCGTAAATCAATGGCTCGTAAACGGGAACGCCGAGCAGGATTTCCCCCTGTCGGAGCTCTTCGTCCGCCGTGACTTGATACCAATGAGCCATCGAGGACTTTGTAGAGAAGTCAGTCCTCGTCCCTGAAACAGAAGAGGGATTCGCTCACCGATGTAATCTTAAGCTTAATGGGGGTCCCAGACTTGTCGTCACCGAGCGCCAGATATTCTGGCAGGTCGCTGGCGGCTTTATAGGCTTGCCGAAGATCATCAAGCACGTTGCGACCAACCGGAATATCAGTCTCGCGAGCGCTCTTGGGTGTATCGTCTGACTTACTCTGTGGCGCAGACGCCCGCACCTCAGCCGCTGCATAGGGCTTGGCCACGACAGGGAAAGAGGTCCCTTGCAGAGGGGTGCTCACTGCGTCGTGGTTGGTCTTTGCCATAGGGTGCTCTATTCTCAACGACTTACGGAACGCCTCCGCGCTCCATGGACGAGTCTACACCTTTCCTGGTGCGTGTCAAACGCCTGAAGATGCCGGAGCTGCTGCCACTCTACCGCCGATAGAACCGCGCCGTGATCGTCTTGCCCCCCTCCTCGTCGCGGTATTCGAGGCGGTCGGCGAAGCGGGCCACGGCGCCGAGGCCGGTGCCGAGGCCGCCGCGGCGGAGGATGAGGGCGGGATCGATGGGGCCCTGGTCGTCGTTGCCGTCGATCATGGCGAGCTGGAGGTCACGGATGGGGGGGCCGACGTCGTGAGCTTCGACGGTGATCTCGCCCCGGGGAGGCGAGTCGGGATCGAGGGTCAGGACGATCTCCCCCTGGATCCCGTGCTTGACGATATTGGATGCCAGCTCCGAGACGACGATGGCCAGCTCCATGGCGCGCCGGGCGTCGAGGCCGAACTCGCGCGCCATCCGGCCGGCGTGACTGCTCACCACCACGACCTCGTTCCGCCCCAGGATGGGGAACGCCTTTCTGCTCAACCGTCCCGGCTCCGTGCCTCGGAGGGCCTCCCCCAGCAACGGCTAGACCTCGTTGGTCCGGCTGGTGCGGGCGAAGTGCGTCTGCTGCTGCACGACGAGTTGCTCGGTCTCCCGCAGATAGAGCTGCAAGGCATCGCGCAGGCTGCGTAGGGTGCGCACTCCCGTAAGGTCGACGCCGATGTGGGTGAGCGTCTGCGCGATCCCTGGGTTGATGCCGCTGACGATGCACTCGGCGCCCAGCAGGCGGACGGCGCGGGCCATCTTGATGAAATGGTCGGCCGTCTTGGTGTCCATGACGTCGATGCCGGTGATGTCCACGATGGCCATGCGGGCCTGCTTGGAGACGATGGTCTCCAGCAGCGTCTCGGTCATCTCGGCGCTGCGCTGGCTGTCGACGACGCCCACCACGGGCAGGCAGAGGACGCCGGCCCACACCTCGATGATGGGGGTCGAGAGCTCGCGGATGGCGGCCTGCTGCATCTCGATGGTTTCGAGCTTGGCCTCCAGCTCGCGGTTGGCCGCCTCCTGCTGGGCGAGCGCCCGGTTGAGCTCGCTCTTGGCCTCGCCGAGCTCGCGGACGAAGATGGCGAACGCCGTCTCCAGCTCGGAGAACTCGTCCTTCTCATGGGACTGCTGCAGCAGGGCGAGGCACGAGTCGAACTCGTCGACGCTTGCGTAGGAGAGCGCCTCGATCACCGACTGAAGTCGACTGGATGCGACGTTGACATGGGGCACTTCGGTCTGGTCCATATCTTTTTTCCTCGCCATACCCTTTCTCGTTGGACAGGCTTATTTCGCAAATCTATTTCGAAAACATCGCGCGCCGGGAGGCGATCCATTGGCGCCCCTCTTCCTCGGAATCGAAGAACGCGATCGGATTCAGGTTCGAATCCCGGCGAAACAGGTTGATGGCGGTGATCACCAGCTTGGTGACCACCTTCGCCTTGAGCGGCGCCCTGATGACGGCCATGCCGCGCAGGGGGATCTCCTTCAGGGTCTCGGCCACGGCCCGGCGCCCCTCGGGGGCGATGTTGTCGAGCTTCTCGGCGTCGATGAGGAAGAACAAAATGTCCTTGCCCTTGGACATGTCCATCTGGCGCCGGAGCAGCTCGATGGCATCCTCGGTGGTGGCGCTGCCGCCGAAGCTCATGAAGATGATGTCCGGCTCCTCGAAGTAGGTGACGTGCTTGCCGGCGATCTGGTTCGCCGGGTCGGTCTTTTTGTCCAAGACTGCCATAAAGAAAAACCCTCCAATCAGAAGACACCGAAGAAGACAGGTCTCATTGCTTGAATCTCGCTTCGCCGGCCCGGGCCGGCGACCGGACGGCCGGCTCGGCCAGCATCTCCGGCTCGCCGAAGCCGACGACGAGGGCGGTGGCGTCGTCGTGGTCCCGCCCCCAGTGCTCGACGATGCGCCGCGCCACCGTCTCCGGCGGACCGGGCAGGCACGATTTCAGGTTGCCCCGCGTCGAGACGCCGTCGCTCATCAGACAATAGATGTCGCCGGGCTTCATGGTCACGCTCATCACCTTGAAGGAGCGCAGGTTGTGGCCCACGATGCCGGCCAGGCAGAAGACGCTGGGCGCCGGGCCGTAGAGCGACTGCACCTCGATGTTGCCGATGCCGCAGAATTCGCCCGCGCCCCTGGCGTCCACCTTGAGCACGCCGACGGCGGCGCCGCGGGTGATGCGCAGCTCCTCGTGGCAGCGCCGCAGGATCGCCTCCACCGAATTGTCGGCGAGCTCGCGGATGACCTCCGAGGCCCGCTCGGCAGCCACCGACGACTCGTAACCGTGGCCGAGCCCGTCGACCACGGCGGCCAGCATGGCGCCATCGCGTTCCTCGATGACGAAGCTGTCGCCGCAGATCGTGAGCCCCTTGTAAGGGCGGCTGAAGCCGCCGGCTCTCAACGCTCGCCCCTGAACACGCAGGTCACGGTGGTGCCGAGGCCCGGCCGCGTGTCGAGATGGAA
This sequence comes from Thermoanaerobaculia bacterium, assembly GCA_049284515.1. Lineage (GTDB taxonomy): Bacteria > Acidobacteriota > Thermoanaerobaculia > Multivoradales > UBA5704 > DATARR01. The sequence continues at coordinate 5,980 of JBAPYB010000565.1, read as the reverse complement.
GTCGTCCACCAGTTTCTTGACCGCGACCAGTCCCTTGCCCATGCCGCGCTGCGATTTATAGGTACCGGCCCAGATCTCGTCGAGCTTCGAATTCGGAATCCCCGGGCCCTGGTCGGTGGCGATGATCTGCAGGCCGACCACTCCCCGGTCGTCTTTGAGGGAGCGCAGCTCGACGGTGCCGTTGCCGGCATAAAAAATGATGTTGCGGGCGAGCTCGGAGACCGCCGTCGCGACTTTGACCGAGGCGAATTTGGAGAGGCCGATGCGCACCGCCTCGCTCCACGCCTCCAGCCGGGCCGTGGCAATGTCCTTCTCCTGCTCGATGGGGAGCTTGCGGGGCGACGGCAGGGCCGTCACGGTGGCAGCGGCGCCCGCCGTCCCCGGCGCGGCGCTCCCTTCCGCGGTCAGCGCTTTGGAGATCGAGGCGATGAGCTGCGTGCTGTTGCTGCGCGCAAAGAGGCGCACCGAGTTCTCCAGCTCGGAGAGGATGGTGGCCCGGTCCCCCGGGGTGAGCTGTTGGATCGGCGTCGTGGCGAGGCCCCCCAGGCGGTTGAAGATGCTCCGCTGGGTGATCGACGAGATCGTCCCCGAGAGGATCGCCCCGACCTCTTTCTCGACGGTTTTCACAGCAGCTCGAGCCTCTCCAGGGCGAGGTCCAGGTTGAGCGCGGTATGGACCGAGTCGAGCTCGACCCCCATTTCGATCAGGGTCATCGCCACCGCCGGCCGGATGCCGACGATGAAGCAGTCGGCGCCCATGAAGCGCACCGACTTGCCGATGTCGTTCAGGATGCGGGTGATGTAGCTGTCGATCACCTCGACCGCCGAGACGTCCAGGATCACCCCCCGGGCGTTGACGCTGCGCACGCGGGCCATCAGCGAATCCTGAAGGTCCAGCGCGAGCCGGTCGTGGAGCTCGGTCTGAATGCTCACCAGAAGGCAGTTGCGGATCTGGATGATGGGTAGCTCTTGCTCCACAGCGCGCTCCAATCACGAGGTCGACGCCGACGCCGGCAAGCGCCTATCCTACCCGGTCACGAACCGAGCGGCGAAAGACGCCTTCCCTGCCCTTCCTGGCAATCGTCGTCGGAAGTTGGCCAAGGTTTTAGCATATTGCTACGCAGAAATCCACCGGGCGCCCCGGGCCGGCTCCCCCGAGAGCCGGGATCTGGTCTACACTTCGACCATCCCGGCGGGCGGAACCGCATCCCCATGGCCATGCAGTGGAAGGCGGAGCACCTCGGAGAGCTGAAGACACCGGAGCTGAAGTCGCCCTGAGGGCTCATGCACGAGATCCGTTGCCGCAGGAAAGTGGAGTTCGTCGACACCGACATGACTGGGATCATGCACTTCTCCCGCTACCTGGTGTTCATGGAGAACACCGAGCACGCCTTCCTGGCCGCCCTGGGGGCCCGCGTGCAGTGGCGGGAAGGGGAGAGGGAGATGACCTTCCCGCGGGTGGCGGTCGCCTGCGAGTACCTGGCCCCCAGCCGCTTCGGCGACGAGTTGGAGGTCCACCTGAGGGTGCTGCGCAAGGGGACGAAGTCGCTGACCTACGGCTTCGAGATCAGCCGCGACGGCACGGCGGTGGCGCGGGGCCGCACCACCTGTGCCTGTTGTGAGCTCGGCGGGCCGGAAGGGCTGCGGTCGGTGCCCATTCCGGCCTGGATCGCGGAGCGCATCGAGGAGGCGGGCTAAAGGGGGCTAAAGGCCTTACTGCAAAACCACCAGCGCCACCCGCCGGTTCTGGGAGCGCCCGGCGCGGGTGCTGTTGTCCGCGACCGCGACCGTCTCACCGTACGAGATGACGTTGATGCGGTGGAGCGGGAAGCCATGCTTCTGGTTCAAGTAGCGCCGCACGGACTCCGCCCGTAGCAGTCCCAGCTCTTCGTTGTACTTCACCGAGCCGACGTTGTCGGTGTGGCCCTGGATCTCGATGTAGACGTTCTGGTTCTGGTCCTTGATCTTGGCGGCGAACTCGTCCACGGCCGCCTGCGCCTCGGGCGACAGGTCGGCGGTGTCGAAGCCGAACTTCACCTTCTCGTCGGTCAGCACGGTCTCGTAGAGGAACTTGCCCTGGGCGAGTTGGCCTGCCTTCTGAGCGCGGTCGAGCGCCTCCTGGGCGGTCTTGGAAAGGTCGGTGATCTGCTGGTCGTGTTGGCCGAGCTTGGTCTCGTGCGTGTTGAGCCGGGTCTGCGCCTGCTCGACCTGGCCCTGCACCTCGTCGACCCGGGTATTGACCGCTCCGGTCTCCGTCTTGACGTACTTCTTGGTCGCGCAGCCGGTGGTGCCGGCGACAACGGTGGCAAGCGCGAGAGCCACGATAAACGGTTTGCTGGTCATGTCAGGTATCTCCTTGAGCAGGGAGATCTTCTCCGGGGAGGAGATCTCCGCGATTAACCCCCGGCGCGGGTCCCCGCGGGAGGCGTTCCTTTGTAGCCGCGCCGAAAGACCACGGTGCGGCGATCTTTGCCTTCGACTGCGACTTCGAGCTTGTGGAACTTGACCGCTCCGTCGCCGGTCGAGAACCCGAGGACGTATTGGTGGCGCACGTCGTCGAGGATGGCGGTCAACGCCTTCTGGAGGTCCTCGGCGCCGTTGATCGAGTAGTAGCGGCCGCCCGTCGTGGCGGCGAGGAGACTGAGCACGTCGGCGTAGCGATAGATCTTCTTGCCCTCGGTGGAGAGCTCGTAGGGATTGCCGGCTTCCAGCCCCAGGACGTAGGTGGGGAGCTGGGCCTCCTGGACGACGGCCCGCGCCTCCTCGGGCGTCAGCCGGCTGGCGTTGTCCACGCCGTCCGTCACCAGCACGGCGAAGCGCTTGGGGTTGTGCCCATCGAGAGAGATCTGGGGCATGCGGGCCACGGCGTCGTGGAGCGCGGTGGTGCCATAGGCCTCCCAGCCGGCGATGGCCTCTTGCAGGGTCGCCGTGTTGGTGGTGAACGGCACGTCCACCTGGAGCCCTTCGCTGGCGAAGGTCGCGAGGGAAAACTCGTCGCCCGGCAGCTCCCGGGCCAGGAAGAAGCGGACCACGTTCCGGCTCTCCTCCAGCTTGCCCCCGGAGGCCATGCTGCCGGAGAGGTCCTGCAGGATCACGACGCTCGCCGGCGCGTCGGAACGGCGCTCGAAGCTCTCGATCGGCACGGTCTTGCCGTCGATCAGCAGGCGGAAGTCCTTACGGTCGAGGTTCTTCGCGAAGCCTGCGCCGGCGCGGACGACGACCGGCACCAGCACCAGGCCGACCGACACCTCGTCCTGGAAGGAGGGTGTCGGAGACTGCGGCGGGGTTGGCGGCGCTTGCGGAGTCTGGGCCGTGGCTCCCTGGGCGATCGCGGCTCCAGGCAGGAGGCTCGCCACCAGGAGAAGGGCGCGGAGGCCGCGGCGTGGGCCGGTCGATTTCATGACGTCGTGAGTTTTTGCAAGACTCGGACCACCATGGGAGAATGCCCGCCGAGGAGGGCTGTCATGTCCGACGAGATCAACATCCGCAACATCTCCATCAAATGCGGCAACTGCAACACTTACCAGACCCTCGCCAGCTTCGGCCGGCGCGACGAGTGGAACGTCTACACCTACGAGTGCGAGAACGACGTCTGCGATCCCAACGTCACCCGTACCCTCGTGGAGGTGCCGAGGGAGATGGACTCCTTCGCCCGCCGCGATCCCGAATGGCGGGGGGGAGGCAAGCACGGCGAGATCGGGGACGGCACGGCGGAGGAGTGAGGGCGCCATATAGATACTTTACAATAACATCCCCGGGGGAAACCCTGTGCTACTCTCACCGCGGCTGCCGCTGCGGCGTTTCACCTCTTCGTTTCGCCTGTCAACCGATTCGTCTCGCGAGGGAACCATGAAGAAGATCGTCCACGTCGTGGGCACGGGCACGATTGGCGAGCCCCTGCTCGGGTTGTTCACCGACTTCCGGGAAAAGATGGGGATCGACGAGGTCACCTTCCACAAGCGCACCCCGCTCTCCTCCGACCGCGCCAAGCTGAACCACCTCATCCGCCGCGGCGCCAAGCTGGCGGTCGACGAGGACGTGCGCAGCGAGTTCGAGACGATGGGGCACGAGGTGGGTTTCGAGTCCCGCGAGGCGCTGGAGCGGGCCACGGTGATCGTCGACTGCACGCCGGCCGGCAACGAGAACAAGGAGAAGTTCTACGAGAACCTCACCGGCCCCAAGGGCTTCCTCGCCCAGGGGAGCGAGTTCGGCTTCGGCAAGCCCTACGCCCGCGGCATCAACGAGGACGTCCTGGTGCCCGGCGACGACCGCTTCCTGCAGATCGTCTCGTGCAACACCCACAACATCTCGACCCTCGTCAAGACGGTCTGCTACGACGGCGGCCGGGACTTCTGCCTGGAGCGGGGCACCTTCGTCTGCATGCGGCGGTCGAACGACATTTCGCAGTCGGACAGCTTCGTGCCGGCCCCCAACGTCGGCAAGCACGACGACCCCGACTTCGGCACCCACCACGCGCGCGATGCGCACCACGTCTTCGAAACGCTGGATCTCGACCTCAACCTCTTCTCCAGCGCCGTCAAGCTCAACACCCAGTACATGCACTCCATCTGGTTCAACCTCGACCTCAACCGCGACACCACGCTGGACGAGGTGAAGCAGCGCCTGCGCAACAACCCGCTGGTGGCCCTGACGGACAAGCGCTACGCCAACCAGATCTTCAGCTTCGGCCGCGACCACGGCTACTACGGCCGCATCCTGTCGCAGACCGTGCTGGTCACGCCGACGCTCGCGGTGCGGCACAAGCGCGAGGTCTACGGCTTCTGCTTCACGCCTCAGGACGGCAATTCGCTGCTCTCCTCGGTGGCCGCGGCGCTGTGGCTCATCGAGCCGGATTGGGAGAGCGTCAATACCCGGATCTCCCCCCTCAACCGCTGGTTGTACCGGGAGATCTGAATTCGGACTCCGGAACCGGGCTCGTCCTGTGGGATTGTTCCTCTCGGTCTGGTATGCGACCCGTCGAGCTGCGTTTCGGTGACCTGCGGATCGAGGGGTGGTCGCGGGCGGGCGACGACAACTGGTTCCGCGTCCATCCGCCCGGGCTCGCTCTCGACGTGGGGCGCGGCGCGGTGCAGCTCGCTGGCGCGCAGGACGTCTTCTTGAGCCACGGCCACCTCGATCATGCGATGGGGCTCCCTTTCGTCCTGTCGCAGCGCTCTCTCCACCGGCAGGCCCACACCCGGGTGTTCTGTCCGGCGGAGATCGTCGAGCCCCTGGGAGCGTTCATCGCCGCCGCGGAGCGGCTGGAGCGCACCCGCTACCGCTTCGCGCTCTCGCCCCTCGTCCCCGGCGACCGGGTGGAGGTGGGGCGGGGATTGCACCTGGAGGCATTTGCCACCGATCACGTGGTGCCCACGCTCGGCTATCACCTCTGGCGCGACCGGCGGCGCCTGGCGCCGGCCTTCGCCGCGTGCTCCCGGGAAGAGCTCATCGAGCTGCGGGAGCGCGGCGTGGACACCTCGGAAGTGACGGAAGACCTCTGGCTCTCCTATTGCGCGGACACCGGGCCGGCGATCTTCGATCGCGAGCCGCGGATCTTCGGCAGTAAAGTGCTCCTGATGGAGTGCACTTTCGTCGGCGAGGAGCACCGCGACAAGGGGGAGCGCTTCAAGCACCTCCACCTGGGCGACATCGCGCAGCATGCGGAGAGGTTCCGCAACGAGGCGATCGTCCTGCACCACCTCTCCCGGCGCTCCCGCCTGGAGGATCTGCGTGCGGAGGTGGACCGGCGCCTGCCGGAGCTTGCCGCCCGCATCCAAATCCTGGTGGAGGGAAGGGCCGGATGAGAGGACGACAGGGCGGATCGGGAGGATCGGGACGTTCCCCGGGCCGGCGCGGTCCCGGCGCCCCGCCGCGTGGACCGGGAGGCGGGCGCGGTCCTGGCGGCGGCAGAGGCCCGGAAGGTCCGCGGCGTCCCGGCGGCGGACCTCCGAGCGCCGGCCGGCCGGGGCCGGGTCCAGGTC
>JBAPYB010000564.1:0-2429 GCA_049284515.1 Thermoanaerobaculia bacterium | reverse complement strand
GGTTCGAATCCTGTCTGGCGCGTTCGCTGAATCCCGCTTGGGGGAGCGGGCTCGCGGGGTACCCGCGGAGGCGCTATCCCACGCTTCTGCTACTTTCATGTACATGAGCGAGTCGGTCGGCGTTGCGGAGCTGCGGCAGAACTTGAGTGTCTACCTGCGTCGGGTGAGCGGCGGGGAGAGGCTGCTTGTCACCGATCGCAACCGGCCGGTGGCCGAGTTGGGTCCGGCACCTAGCACCGGGCCCGATCTCGACCGGCTTATCGCCGAAGGCCGAGTGTCGCGTCCCGCGCGTTCGAGTCTGCCGGGGCCGCTGGAGCTGACGGGCGACCCGCGGGCTTTGAGCCGCGCGCTTGATGACATTCGCGGCGACCGCTGAGCCGTGGCCGTCTTCTACGCGGATGCCTCCGCGCTGGTCAAGCTCGTCCGCGACGAGGCGGAGTCGGAGGCGCTGCGCACCTTCCTGGCCGATGCGGACTTGGTCAGCAGCGAGCTGGTCCTGACCGAGATCCCCCGCGCCGTGCGCCGCGCCGTCGCCCAGGACCCAGCGCTGCCCCTCGACCTGTTGCTCGAGCGCACCGCCGAGCTGATCGACGCGCTCGCGCTGCTTCCGCTCGATCGGGCCTTGCTGGAAGGAGCGGGGGCGCTTTCCGAGCCTGCCCTACGCGCCCTCGACGCGATCCATGTCGCGTCCGCGGTCGCCCTCGATCCGGTTGGAGCGTTCGTGACCTACGACGAGCGCCAGGCTGCCGCCGCGCGACTCGCCGGCTTGCGCACGATGTCTCCCGGCACCTGACGCTCTGTGTCTTCCGGGGTCGCGCATTAGGATCGCCTAACTGTCAACGTCGGCCCCAAGGTCGGCGGCAGCGTCCGACCGGGACGGTTGGTTCTCGGGCAGGCGGCGAGCTGACTCCTAGCATCGCTGTCGACCCCACAGGGCCGACTTGCATCCGTTGTGTCGCTCGCCGCCCCCCGAGGATCTCCGACGTGACTTCATAGGAGCGTGGCATCGCCCCAAGTTAGGTCTGTCCGACGGAGGTCCGTCCAATGACCAAATAGATGGAAGGGACGATGCGATGATTGTGATCGGAGCGGACACCCACAAAGACACCCACACCGCGGTAGCGGTGGCAGACGGCACCGGCCAACTGGTCGACGAGTTGACTGCGCCCGCCCGCAAGGCCGGTTTCGCTCAGCATCTCGACTGGGCTCGCGCCCTGGACCCCGAGCGGGTGTGGGCGGTCGAGGACTGCCGGCACGTCTCCGGCGGCCTGGAGCGCTTCTTGGTCGCGAGCGGCGAGCGGGTCGTTCGAGTTCCCCCGAAGCTGATGGGTAAATCGCGCAAGGGCTCGCGCGAGCGCGGCAAGTCCGATCCGATCGACGCCGCCAACGTCGCCCGAGCGGCGCTGCAGGAGGGGGTCGAGAACCTGCCGGCCGCCTATCTCGATGAGGAGGCGATGGAGATCAAGCTGTTGCTCGACCATCGCGAGAACCTCGTTCGCGCTCGCACCGATGACCAGCGCCGGCTGCGTTGGCACCTGCACCAGCTCTTCTGCGAGCTTGAGATCCCCGCCGGCGCCCTGGACCGGCTGGTCTGGCTGGATCGGATCGCCGGGAAGCTCTCCCGCGCTCCCCAAGGAGCGCGGGTTCGCGTCGCCCGCGAGCTGCTGCGCTCGATCCGCTCTCAGGTGCGCAGAGCCGGAGAGCTGGAGCGCGAGATCGCAGCCCTGGTCAAGGCCAAGGCCCCGGGGCTCTTGACCCTGCCCGGCTGCGGGTCGCTGAGCGCGGCCAAGATCCTCGCCGAGACGGCCGGGGCCGAGCGCTTCGCCTCCGATGCGAAGCTGGCTCGCCTTGCCGGCATCGCCCCCATCCCCGCCTCCTCAGGGCGCCGCGATCGCCACCGCCTCGACCGTGGCGGCAATCGCCAGCTCAATTGCGCCCTGCATCGCATCGCTGTCACACAGGGCCGAGTGCATCCCCCCGCACGCGCCTATCTCGCTCGAAAGCAAGCGGAGGGGAAGTCAAGAATGGAAGCCCTGCGTTGCCTCAAGCGCCACCTGGCGCGTCGGGTTTGGCAGCTTTTGCCTCAATCTGAAATTGATAGATCCATGCCAACCGTCGACTCTCAGAGAGACGCGCTGACGCCGCAAATTGCGGTGGCGGCTTGACATAGGAGCAACCCATGGACTCGTTCTACAAGCGGACCGGGGACGCTGAGTTCGTTGCCACGGAGCTGACGCGGGGGCCTTGGGATCCCGGGTCGCAGCATGCTGGGCCGCCTTCGGCGCTGCTGGGGCGGGCGATCGAGGTGCTGGACAGCTCCGAGGGGTTTCAGGTGGGGCGGGTCGTTTTCGAGATTTTGCGGCCGGTGCCTATTGGGGCGGTCAGGGTTGAGACGCGGGTCATCCGGCCGGGGAAGAAAGTGCAGCTCG
>JBAPYB010000563.1:0-1815 GCA_049284515.1 Thermoanaerobaculia bacterium | reverse complement strand
TCCTGGAGCCGCATGCCTTCCATGAGCAGGTAGCTCAGGCCGGCCTCGATCTCAGGGTCCACCGGCGGGCAGACGTCCAGGATCTCGATGTCGGCGTCCTCCCAGGTGACGATCTCCAGGGCCGCGGGCTGGCCGGAGAGCTCGCCCGTCGTGGCGCCCACCAGCCGGCCGGCGCGGAAGAAAAGGCCCCCGGCCCGGCCGAGAGAGGTGATGGCCAGGGTGCACGTCTTGCGCTCCAGCTCCAGGAGCTGCAGGAAGGACGGCAGGGTGATGTTCTCCACCCGCCCCTTCACCCGCTGGCTCAGCAGCTCGCGGATCCTGGCTTTCAGGGACGGTACGTTGAAGGGCTTGGTGAAACACTCCACTCCGCCGTCCAGCCGGGAGGCGGTCTCGCTGCCGCCGAGCGCCGTCATGACGATCACCGGCAGATCGGCGAAGTAGCGCCGCAGGTGGGCCAGCAGCTCGAAGCCGTCCATGTCGGGCATCCGCAGGTCGGTGAGCACCAGGTCCACCCGCTCGGCTTCGAGGACGGCGATGGCCTCCAAGCCGTTGGCCGCGGTGGCGATCTTGATGCCGCGCCGCCGGTCGGCGAGCCCTTCGGCCAGCGCGAATCGGACCGTGGGCTCGTCGTCGACTACAAGGACCGTCTTCATGAAATCTGCGCTCCGCACCAAAGCCGGATTAGTATAGGGATACCACTAGAGACTCGGGTTCCGCAATGAACCGCCCGGCAGACCGGCCGACGGAGAGACTTTCATGAAACAACGACAGATCGCCCTCATCGGACTTCTGCTCAATTCCCTGCTCGTACCGGGAGCCGTGAGAGCCCAGAACGGCACGCCACCGGCCGCGGCCGGCGAGACCGTCTGGCACATCGTCCGCCCCGGGGAGACGCTGGAGCAGATCGCCGCCCGCTACCTCGGCTCCGTCCAGCGCTGGAAGGAGCTGCACCAGCTCAATCCGGGCATCGCGGATCCCAACCGTATCGAGCCCGGGCAGCGCATCCGCCTGCCCACCGTGCGGCCGGCCCTTCCCGCCGCCACCGTCAACCGGCTGTCGCGCCAGGTCGAGGACCAACCCTCCCCCATCTCCTGGACCGATGCCAAGTTGGGGGACATTCTGGTGGAGCGGGACGGCGTCCGTACGTTCCGCAAGTCCTCCGCCGAGCTGCGCTTCACGGACGGCGCCAACCTGACGGTCACGGAGGACTCCCTGATCTTCCTCCGCCGCTCGGGCACGGCGCTCAAGGGGGTGGAGAGGAAATCCATCGAGCTGATGTCCGGACAGGCCGAGCTCGACGCGCGCTCCACGGCGCCGGCCGCCGGCGCGTCGTACGCACCGGAAGTGGAGATCGTCGTCGGCGCTTCGCGGACGACCTCGCGGTCCGACAAGTCCGGCGGCGCCCAGACCCGCGCCCGCAAGGCCGAGGAAGGGAGCGCCAAGGTGATGGTCTACGGCGGCGAGAGCGAGGTCGAAGCAGGCGGCGCCACGGTCCAGGTGCCGCACGGCATGGGCACCTCCGTCGCTGCCGCCGGCCCGCCGTCGCCGCCCGAGAAGCTGCTGGCGGCTCCCGCGGGCACCGATCCGGCCACGGGCGCCGAGCGGGCCTGCGCCGATCCGCTCTTCTCCTGGCAGGCGGTGCCGGAAGCCGCCTCCTACACCGTCGAGATCTGCCGCGATCCGGGCTGCGCCGAGCTGGTGGAGCGGCAGACCGGCGAGACGTCGGCGCAGTGGCGCTCGGCGGCTCCCCTACCGGTGGGGAGCTACTTCTGGCGCGTCACGGCGCGCAGCGTCTCCGGCCTCGACGGCTACCCC
>JBAPYB010000562.1:0-3500 GCA_049284515.1 Thermoanaerobaculia bacterium | reverse complement strand
CGACGTGGGCGTTGGTGCCGCCCAGCCCGAAGGAGTTGACGCCGGCCCGGCGCGGCGCGTCCTGCCGGGCGGGCCAGGGGGTGAGCGCGGTGTTGACGTACACCGGCGCGGCGGCGAAGTCGATCCGCGGGTTCGGCTGCTCGAAATGAAGGCTGGGCGGCAGCTCGGCCTTCTCCAGGGCGAGCACGGTCTTGATCAGCCCGGTCACCCCGGCCGCCACGTCCAGGTGCCCGAAGTTGCTCTTCACCGAGCCGATGGCGCAGAAGGCCCTGTCGTCGGTGTACTCGCGGAAGGCCCGGGTCACCGCCTGGATCTCGATCGGATCGCCCAGGGCCGTGCCGGTGCCGTGGGCCTCGACGTAGGCGATGGTCGTCGGGTCCACCCCGGCCACCGCCAGGGCCTCGCTGATCACCGCCGCCTGGCCCTCGACCCCCGGCGCCGTGAAGCCCACCTTGAGGCTGCCGTCGTTGTTGACCGCCGAGCCCAGGATGACGGCGCGGATCGTGTCGCGGTCCCGCACCGCGTCCTCCAGGCGCTTGAGGACGACCAGACCCACCCCGGAGCCGAAGATGCTCCCCTGGGCCGCGGCATCGAAGGTCCGGCAGTGGCCGTCCGGCGACACCACCGAGCCCGGCACGTAGCGGTAGCCGAGCCCGGCGTCGGCCTGGATGGAGACGCCGCCGGCGAGCGCCAGGTCGCACTCCTCGTTGAGCAGCGCCTGGCAGGCGGTGTGGACGGCGACCAGCGAGGTCGAGCAGGCGCTGTTCAGGCTGTGGCTCGGCCCCTTGAGGTTGAGCTTGTAGGAAACCCGGGTGGTGAGCGAGTCGGCGGCGTTGCCGATGATGACCTGGAGCGGATCGGCCGCCGCCGTCTGCGGGTTGCCGATCAGGTGGAAGAGGAGGTAGGTGGAGATCGTCGCCCCGGCGTACACCCCGGTGCGCACGGCGAGGCCCTCGGGGTCGTAACCGGCGCTCTCCAGGGCCTCCCAGGCGCATTCGAGGAAGACCCGGTGCTGCGGGTCCATGAGCTCGGCCTCGCGCGGGTTGATGCCGAAGAAGCGGTCGTCGAAGCGGTCGTAGCCGTCCATCTGGGAGACCGCCTTGACCCAGGCCGGATCCGCGAGGCGGGCGGCGTCGAGGCCGCGCGCCAGGAGCTCCGCCTCGCCGGGGAAGCGCACCGCCTCCGCTCCCTGGCGCAGGTTCTGCCAGAGCTCCGCGAGGTCGCGGGCGCCGGGGAAGCGCCCGGCCATCCCCACGATGGCGATCTCGGTTCCCGTCGGCTCTCGGTGTACGGCGGTCATCAGCTCTCGCCTCCTAGTAGAGGAACACGACCTTCGCCAGGAAGGAGCGGCCCGGCGTCCCGAACAGCGGCTGCCGGGGGTCGAAGAAGTCGACGTAGCTCTTGATGTTCTGGTAGACGAGGAACAGCTTCGAGCCCGGCCGGAACTCCCAGTCGACGTCGAACTTCTCGCGCAGGTTGGCGTCCTTGTCCCACTGCACCCACAGCCGGGTGGACAGCCGGTTGGTGAAGGCGTAGGTGATCTCGCCCAGCGCGATGTCGGAGGTGAAATCGCCCTCCTGCAAGTGGACCTTCGTCTGCTGGTAGGTGAGGCCCGTGTAGAGGCCGGGAATGGGCCGGTAGGTGAGGAAGAGGAAGGACTGCAGGATGTGGCCGTCGTAGTAGTCGCCCCAGGCCAGCCGCCCCGCCCAGCCGAAGGGCTTGGTGTAGTCGCTCTGGTACCCCACGAAGTGATGGCCGAAATGATAGGAGCCGGCCGGAATGAAGAGCCCTTTCTTGATCTCCAGCGGCTCGGTGAGCACCTCCAGCTCGTCGTAGAACTTGTAGGCGATCCCCGATCCGTCGCGGAAGTAGGCGCTGAACTTGCCGTGGTTGATCCGGGTCTGGAGCTGGCTGGTGGCGAGATCGGTGATGTAGTCGAGGTCGTAGACGAACCAGGCCTGCTTGAAGACCTTGTCCGGCCAGAGGATGTAGTAGTTGTCGGTGCGGAAGAAGCGCACGCCGGTGCGGGTGATGAATCCCAGCTCGTCGTTGAAGCCTTGGCCGATCTCGGTGTATTCGGAGTGGAAACGCCAGTTCCGGCTGTCCCAGTAGAGGTCGGCGGAGCCTGCGTAATCCTTGCCGTCGATGCCGGGAGTCGAGCTCTTGGCGACGTAGCCGCCGGTGCGCAGGTTCTGGTTGAGGGTGATGTCCCAGTCCGCGCCGCCGACCCGGTTCTGGTCGCCGGTGGCGTCTTTCGACAGCCCGATGACGCCGAAGGTGGAGCCGTTGCCGAGGTCGCGCTTGACGCGCACGGCGCTCCAGGTGGTCTGCGGCGCGTCGACGGTGCCGCCGTAGCCGTCGGGCTTGTGGACCGACTCCGTCTGGAGGCTCAGCACGCCCACGTCATAGCTCCCTTGGTGGCCGGTCAGCTTGACGCCGCCCAGGATGGGGATCGACGCCCGCCCGTCCGGAGTGAGGCCGATCTGCCGGCTGAAGAAGAGGAAGTACTCGGAGGTGTGCTCGGGATCCGGCCGCTGGCCGAAGTAGAAGAGGTTCGCCCCCTCGAGGAAGAAGGCCCGCTTCTCCGGGAACAGCAGGGGGTTGCGGGTGAGGTTGACGTCCTGCTCGTCGGCCTCGGTCTCCGAGAAGTCGGTCTTGATGGTGACGTCGGCCACCAGGTCGGAGGCGAGGTTGACCTTGATGTCGCCGCCGGCCTGGGTGACCGAGTGGGTCGAGCCGCCCTGCGGCTTCTCGAAGCCGCCGACGACGTAGGGGGCGATGTGGAACCGGCCCCCGGGCTTGGCGCCCTGCAGGCCGACGAGCGTGCCGGCCTCGGAGAGCTTGTAGCGCGCGTACCAGGAGTGGCCGACCGGCTTCCAGAAGCTGCGCTCCTGGATGTGGGCCGCCTCGCGCTCGACGTTGAACCCCCAGACCTGCTCCGCCTGGTTGGGGAAACGCAGGGTGCGCCAGGGGATGACGATCTCCGACGTCCAGCCCTTGTCGTCGCGCCGGGACTCCACGGTCCAGACGCCGTCCCAGTCGAGGTCGACCTGCTCGCCCTCGTTGCGCACCAGGCCGTCGACCTGCACGCCGCCGGAGTTGGTGGTGAAGACGTAGCCGCTCCTGCCGGTGTGATAGGTGTCGATGAGGATCTGCAGGATGTCGTCGTAGCCCATGTCGCTGTCGCGCGTCAGCGTGGTGGTGACGATCTTCTTGGGGTGCAGGTCCCAGCAGCGGGCGCCGATGTAGAAGTTGTCGTGGTCGTAGCCGAGGAAGACCTCGGTCCGCTCGGTCGCCGGCTTGCCCTCGTCCGGCTCGATCTGGGTGAAGTTGGTGATCCGCGCCGCCGTCTTCCAGATGGCGTCGTCCAGACGGCCGTCGATGACCGGCGGCGTGGCGAAAAAGACCGGGCGGACGACGTAGCCGTCCGGCGACACGACCGCCGGGGGCTGCTGGTCCGGCGCCGGCGGCGGCATGGGCACGGGCGGCTTGGGCTCGTT
>JBAPYB010000561.1:0-9498 GCA_049284515.1 Thermoanaerobaculia bacterium | reverse complement strand
GTCCCTTGAGATGGAAGGCGCGGTCGAGGGGCAGCCGCGCCGGCCGCTGCGGGTCCGGCGGCGCCGCGTGCTGCGACGCCAGGTCGAGGAGCGCCTTTTCCAGCTCGGGGAGCCCCAAGCCCGTGGGGCTGGAGACCGGTAGGATGGGGGACCCGGCGAACGGAGTGCCGGCCAGCAGCTCCTCCACCTCGAGCTGGGCCAGCTCGATCAGGTCGGGAGTCACCAGATCGCTCTTGGTCAGCGCCACCAGGCCGGCCGGAATGCCCAGCAGGGAGCAGACGGCGAGGTGCTCTCGCGTCTGCGGCTTCACCCCTTCGTCCGCGGCCACCACCAGCAGCATGACCCGGATGCCGCCCATCCCCGCCAGGGCGTTGTGCAGGAAGCGCTCGTGGCCGGGGACGTCGATGAAGCCGATCTGGAGGTCCCCCACGGTGCGATGGGCGAACCCCAGGTCGATGGTGATGCCCCGCGCCTTCTCCTCCGCCCAGCGATCACAGTCGATGCCGGTCAGGGCCAGCACGAGGCTGGTCTTGCCGTGGTCGATGTGGCCGGCGGTGCCGACGATGACCCGGCGCATGGCTCCCGTGCTCAACGCTCTCTCGTTCGGCCGGGTTGTCAGCCGGCAGGCTTGGCCAGCGCCTCGCGGGCGAGGCGGTTGATGGTGGCGCCGTCGGCGCTGGAGCCGAAGCGGGCGAGCATCTCCTTCATGATCGGCCCGATGGCCGCCGGTCCCGAGAGGCCGCGGGAGGCCACGAGCTCCGCGATGGCGGCGCGGATCTGCCCCTCGTCCACCTGCGCCGGCAGGTAGGCCGCGAGGATCTTGGCCTCCGCCTCCTCCTTCGCCGCCAGCTCCTCGCGGTGGCCGTGGTATTGCGCCGCGGCCTCCTCGCGCTGCTTGATCGCCTTGCGGACCAGCGAGACGAAGCCGGCCTCGTCCACCTCGCCCCCCCGCCGGATGCGCTCGTTCTTGATCTCTCCGAGGAGCATGCGCAGGGTGGAGAGCTTCTCCTTCTCCCCCGCTTTGAGGGCGGCCTTCACGTCGGTTTCGATCCGTTGCTGCGGTGGTATGGTCGTGGTCATGAGGGGCATTATAGGGGGTGTGCGGATTCGCGGGCTTGAAGAGCGCCCCTTCGGGGCGGCCCCTCACTCCCCCGGCCCCTCTCTCCCAGCCTCCCCCCCGCCGGCCGGGAGAGAGGGGAGAAAAGCAAGACAGGACGAAGTCCCCCTTTTTGTTTTTTCAAAGCTAACCTCTCCCTCTTCTCCCGGCGGACGGGGGGGAGGCTGGGAGAAGAGGGCCGGGGTGATGAGGGCCAGCGCCCCCGTCAGGCTCCCGGCCGAATCTCTGCTCCTCTTTTTCACCCTCGTCCTCGCCGCCTGCCGGCCCGCGGCTCCCGGCCGGGTGAGCGAGCGCATCCGGGTGGCGGTCTCCGTGCCGCCGCAGGGCGATTTCGTGGAGCGCATCGGCGGCGACCGGGTGCAGGTGGACGTGATGATTCCGCCGGGCTACTCCCACGTCGACTACCCGCTGACGCCGCGGCAGATCGTGGCCCTGTCACGGGCGCGGCTCTACGTGGCGGTGGGGCATCCGGCGTTCGAGTTCGAGCGGCTCCAGCTCTTCCCGTTCCTCAAGACCCTGCCGAATCTCCAGGTCGTGGACATGTCCCAGGGCATGCCGCTCCTGGCCGGGGAGGGCGAAGAGGCGGACGAGGAGGGGCATGGCCACGCCGCGGGCGATCCCCACGTCTGGGTGGCGCCGGCGACGGTCGCGGTGGCGGGGCGCAACATCGCCGCGGCCCTGGAGCGGATCGATCCCGCCCATGCCGTCGAGTACCGCGCCAACCTAGCCCGCTTCGAGGCCGACGTCGCCGTCCTCGACCGCGAGATCCGCGCCGAGCTTGGCCCCTTCCGCGGCAGCCGCTTCATGGTCTACCACCCCACCTGGGGCTACTTCGCCCACGAATACGGCCTCGAGCAGGTGGCCATCGAAGGCGAGGGCAAGGAGCCCAGCGCCCGCCGCCTCATCCACCTCATCGACGAGGCCCGGCGGGACGGCGTCAAAGTCGTCTTCGTCCAGCGCGGCTTCCCCCGCAAGAGCGCCCAGGTGATCGCCGACGCCGTGGGCGGCAGCGTGGTGATCGCCGATCCCCAGGAGCGCGACTGGCTCGGCAACCTGCGCCGGGTGACGCGGGAGCTGGGGGGGGCGCTCAAAGGGGCTGCGCCGGAGGTGCGAAAGAATCGGACCGGCATCGCCGCATCGGAGACGACCCGCCGTCCCCGTGATGCCGGAGAGGGTATCGTTCAGGTCTGGGTCGTCTCTACGGAAACCTCGGAGAGACGGCCAGCGCCAGGGATTCCGGAGGGGTTTGGGAGACACCGCTTCGCAAGGTCCCGGTATCGCCATCCTTTGCCATCGCGAGACTGGTCCGTAGAGACGCCCCAGACCCGTTACGACACCCTCGGCAGGCTACGGGGACGGCGGGGCGTCTCCGATGCGGCGATGTCGGTCCCGTCCTCCCCACCTCCAGCGGCGGGAGGCCCCACATGACTGACCCCCTCCTCCAAGTCCGCGACGTCACCTTCGGCTACGGCCGGGAGGTGATCCTCGATCACGTGAGCCTGGATATCGAGCCGCGCGATTTCCTCGCCGTCATCGGTCCCAACGGCGGCGGCAAGACGACGCTGCTCAAGGTGATCCTGGGGCTCGTGCGGCCGTGGTCCGGCGAGGTGGTTTTCCATCTGTCTTCGGGGGCCTCGGGGGCTTCGGGATCCAGTCCTCGTGGACGCCTCGGCTACGTGCCCCAGTTCTCCACGTTCGACAAGGATTTTCCCCTGCGCCTCGGGGACATGGTGCTGATGGGCCGGCTGGGGAGCCGGGGCCTGCTGCGCCCCTACAGCCGCGCCGACCGCGCCGCGGCCGATCTGGCGATGGAGCGGCTCAGCCTCACTCCCCTGGCCCGCGCCCACGTGGCCGAGGTCTCCGGCGGCCAGCTCCAGCGGGCGCTCATCGCCCGCGCCCTGGTCTCGGACCCCGACGTCCTCTTCCTCGACGAGCCCACGGCCTCGATCGACGCCGAATCGCGCGAGACCCTGCGGGAGCTGCTGGCGGACCTCAACCGCACCATCCCCATCGTCGTGGTGACGCACGACGTGACCTCCTTCGCGCCCATGGTGAGCCGCATCGCCTGCATCAACCGCCGGCTCTTCTACCACGGCGATCCCGACCTCTCCCGCGAGGTGATGGAGGAGGTCTACGGCTGCCCGGTGGAGCTCGTCACCCACGGCGTGCCCCACCGCGTGCTGGACGATCATCTGCACCACGAGCACCATCACTGAGCGGAGCGGCCCCTTGCCCACCTTCTTCGAGGCCCTCTCCTACGACTTCCTGCGCAACGCCATGATCGCCGGGGTGCTGGCGAGCGTGCTGTGCGGCGTCATCGGCACCTTCGTGGTGGTCAAGAAGCTGGCGTTCATCAGCGACGGCATCAGCCACGCCGCCTTCGGGGGCATGGGCGTCTGCTTCTACTTCGGGATCGATCCCCTCCTGGGCGCGATTCCCGTGGCCCTGGTCTGCGCCCTGGCCCTGGGCGCGGTGGACCGCGAGACGATCCGCTCCTACGACGCGCTGATCGGCGTCCTCTGGGCGGTGGGCATGGCGGTGGGCGTGGTCTTCGTCTACAAGACCCCGGGCTACGCGCCGAACCTGATGACCTACCTGTTCGGCAACATCCTCCTGGTGTCGCACCACGACCTGCGGGTGACCCTGGCGCTGGCGGTCTCGGTGCTGACCCTCCTCTTCCTCTTCTTCAAGGGGATCGTGGCGGTTTCTTTCGACGAGGTGTTCGCCCGCGTGCGGGGCGTGCGGGTGCGGTTCCTCATGTCGCTGCTGCTGACGATGATCGCCCTGTCGGTGGTGATCCTCATCCAGATCGTGGGGATCATCCTGGTGGTGGCCCTGCTGACCATTCCCTCGGTGATCAGCCTGATGCTGTGGAGGGATCTGAAGGCCGTGCTGGCCGGCTCGGTGCTGATCGGCGTCGCCATCACCCTGGGCGGATTGATCCTCTCCTTCTACTACGACCTGCCGTCAGGGCCGGCGATCATCCTGCTGGGGGCGGTGTCGTTGGTGGGGGCGTACGGGTTCAGGAAGCTCCGGCGGCGGGCTATCACCGCGTAGAAACTCGCCGTCCCGTCCCGCAGCTTTCGGAGCACCATCCTTTAGGGGGGACCCCATGGCGAGGTCCCGATCTCCGAAGGAGGTGAAGGAACCATGAAGAAGACCAAGACCTTACTGCTCGCCTGCGCATTCCTCCTCACCGCCGCCGCGGCGACCCTGCCGGCGAAGTCGGACGTCTGCATCACTTACGGGCTGTGCAGGAACTGCACGACTCCCATCCCCGAAGCCAAGCCTTGCCGAGTGGTGACCTGCGGCACCCACACGACGGAGACCTGCGGGGACTGCACCACCAACTGCGTGCCGCCGCCGGACTAAGGGCCGATTCCAAGGAGGTGAAGGACCATGAAGAAACCCAAGCTCCTACTGCTCGCCTGCGCATTCCTCCTCACCGCCGCGGCGGCAACTCGTCCGGCGAAGTCGGATTCCTGCCAAACCTTCCGCCGCTGCGAGGACTGCCCCAACCACCAAGGGACCCATCTCTGCACGTTCACGGTCTGCGGTTCGGTCACGTCCGTGTCCTGCCTGGCCTGCAGCCCCGAGTGCATTCTGCCGTCGGGCTAGGTCCCGGGCGTTTCTCCCCTCTTCACCCGCCGTCTCTACCGTCTGCCGGGTTGCGATCACGAAGGCGGTAGAGACGTTCCCAGGTCCTGAACGAGATCCTTTCGACCCTCACGGGGACTGCGGGACGTCTCCGGGTCGGGAGGACCCTCCGGGCCACGACGATCTGGGCGGGGATGCTGCCTTCCGGATGTTCGATTTTCCTCGGTCAACGATTCGAATCTCCCCGCCGCAGTTCTGTCGTGGAGCGGGCTGGTGTGGGGCCGCCTCGGAGACGGCCCGCGGTCCCCGTGGCCAGCGCGTCGAGATCGTTCAGGACGTGGGCCGTCTCTACCGTCTTCGACCGGGTTCCGTTCCCGATCCTCACGCCGCCCTGGGGAGCTCGAACCAGAAGGTGCTCCCCACCCCGGGCTCGCTGGCGACGCCGATGCGTCCTCCGTGGTGCTCCACGATGGCCTTGCAGATGGCGAGGCCGAGCCCCGTCCCCCCCTTGCCGCGATTGTCCACGGTCTCAACCTGGGCGAATCTCTCGAAAATTCTCTGCTGGTGGCTGTCGGGAATGCCTTCTCCCTGGTCTTTCACGAAGACGCTCACCCAGCCGCCTTCCTTCTCCTCGGCCCAGACCCGGACCTCGCGGTCGAGGGGCGAGAACTTGATGGCATTGGACATGAGGTTGACCAGGATCTGGACGATGCGGACCGCATCCACCCGCAGCCGGAGTCCGGTCGGCGAGCAGACGAGGGCGATTCGCTGCTCGTCCGCGACGGGGCGTACCGACTCCAGCGCCTGCTCGAACAGGGGCTGGAGGTCCACGTCCGACATCTGCATCTGGAGCTGGCCCCGGTCCAGGCGTTCGAAATCCAGGATGTCGTTGATCAGGGCGGTGAGGCGGACCGCATTGCGCTCCGCCAGGCGGACGAGGTCCTGGACCTGCGGTGGCAGCGTTCCCAGCACGCCTCCCGCCAGCAGGCCCAGGGAGCCGCGGATCGAGGTCAGGGGCGTGCGCAGCTCGTGGCTGACCGTGGAGACGAACTCCGACTTCAGGCGGTCCACCTCCCGCCGCTCGGAGGCGTCCTGGAAGTTGCAGGCGAAACGGCGTCCGTCGGGAGCTTCGAACTTGAACAGCGCCACCTCGGAGGGGAAGGTCTCGCCGTTCTTGCGCCGCCCCCAGGCCTCCGTGACCCGGCCGATCGCCAGCCGGTGCGTCTCCCGGAGGTACGGCCCCGTATCGGATTCCGGGGCACCGGCGAGAAGGATGGCGATGCTCTGGCCGATCAGCTCGTCCTCCCGATAGCCGACGATCCGCTCGGCCGCCGGGTTCACCGACTCGATCCGGCTCTGCTCGTCGAAGGTGAGCATGCCGCCGAGCATGTTGTCCAGGAGGGCCCGGTTCCGCGCCTCGCTCACCCGTACGACTCCCTCGGCCCGCTGGCGCTCCCGCAGTTCGTTCTGGAGCTCGGCGGTGCGGCGCACCACCAGCTCTTCCACCCTGGCCGCCCGTTCGGTGACCACGAGGACAAAGGCGTCGAGCAGGCCGGCGAACAGGAATCCGCCGAGCACGATCCACCAGGAGCGCCGCGGCCCGAAGCCTTCCGCGAAAGCAGGCTTCGCCGCCACGCGGACTTCCCACGGGCGCCCCCCGAAGAAGAAGCGCTCCCGCCAGACCATGCCGCCCGCAGCCTCGCTCCACTGCGCATCTTTGTACAGCAGCCTGGGCGCCTCCGGGATCCGATGGTCGTACAGGGCCACCGTCACGCCCTCCCGCGGCAGGTTGTTGATGGCGGTCTCCACCAGGTTGCCGAGGCGAAAGGCGCCGGTGGCGTAGCCGGTGATCTCCCTGCGGCGCTGCGCGAGGGTTGCCGTCTCCTTTCCGATGCCGTAGACCGGCGCGAAGACGAGGACGGAGATTTGCCCCGGCTGGTCGTTGACGAGCTGAATCGGTCCCGAGGCCGCCGGCCGTCCCGTGTCGCGGGCCTGCTCCACGGCGTCGCGCCGCACGGGCTCCGACGACACGTCGAGGCCCACGGCACTGCGATCCGAGGGAGGCTCGATGTAGTCCACCACGACGTACTCGGCCTTCGATGCCGCCGGCCCGCGCTGTCCCTGCGTATCGACCTGGGTGATCTGAATTCCGGACTTCGCCTCGAATCGCGCCCGGCCGGCCGCGTCGATCCGCGGGTCCCAGGACAGCCCGCGGATGCCCGGGTGGCTGCGTAGGGAACCGATCACGAAGCGGCTGAACTCCTCCAGGCTGACCTCCGGCATGCTCGAGAACAGGGCGCTCAAGGATTCGAGGACCTCCAGGTGGCCGTCGCAGCGCACCCGGACCGCCGAGGCCAGCGTCCGCGCCCGGTCGTCGAAAGCCGTGCGCAAGGCCTCGCCCTCCCGCTGGCGCGCGGACGAAAAAAAGACGAAGGTCAGCAGGAGGATCGCGGCCGTCAAAAGGACCGCCGAGAGCCACCGATTCCGCAGCAGCCCGAGCACCGCCATCTGGCGCCAGTTTCTCTTCGTTCGGATGTCTCGCAAGCGGTGGGATACTACCATTGGAGACTGCTGTGGAGCGGACGGGTCTTTGGACACTTTGGCCCTCTGGCGCGTATGATGAATAGAGGAGCTCGATTCGGAGCCAGGCCTGGTTCGCTCCCTGGGGAGGTCGTATGAGACGGTTCGGCGCGGTTGCAGTGCTCGGAGGCCTCCTCCTTCTGGGGGTCGGTGGCAGCCTTTCGGCTTCCGACACGCCGAAGGCCCCGCGGCATGCCCGGCGGAAGGCCGTGGCTTCCAAGACGAGCAAGCCCTCCGACGTGAAGCTGGACAATCTCTACGTCGATTCGGAGATCGGCCAGGTCTTCACGGTCAACCTCGGCCGGACCGACCAGCCGAGCGTGGCCGGGGAGAGCGCCAGCCTGGGCAGCGTCCAGGTCTACCAGCTCAGCGGCGGCGAGAGCGACCCCCCGGCGACGGAACCCGTCGATCCCGTCGATCCCGACAATCCTGCGGACCCCGCCGCGGAGGAAGAGGCCGCCCCGGATCAGGAGATGGAGGCGGTCCCCCCAGACGCCGCGGAGGCCGGCGAGGCATCGGAGCCGGCGGCGGACGACTCCTCGGAAGAGCCGGCCGAGGAGCCGGCTGCCGCTCCCCAAGCCGCACCTCCAGGCGCGGCGCAGGCACCTCCCCCGGCGAACCCGAGCGCCCAGCCGCCGGCAGCGAAGGAGGCTCCCAAGACGCCGCCTCCCGCCACTGCTCCCCAGGCTCCGCCCCCGCCGCCCCCTCCCTTCCGCTAAGATCCCTCCTCCTTGGTCCGCCGGGGCTGCCGGCAGCAGGAGGTTTGAGGACGATGGGACTCTTGAGCGGAACGCTCGCCGTGACGCGATTCAACGTGGTCGTGCCTCCCGAGGGGCCGGATTTCGAGCGCGCCCGTTTCTGGGAGATCGAGCCGGGCTCCGAGGTGCGGGAGCGCATGGGCTTCGTGCCCTTCGACCTCGACGCGCCTTACGAGGTGGCGAAGGGGCGCTACGCCTTCCGCGTGCGCGTCGACCGCATCCGGCCGGACGCCACGGCGGTGAAGGAGCGGCTGCGGGAGCTGCTCAAGTCCGAGATGGAGGCGACGGGCAAGACCTTCGTCGGCTCGAAGACCCGCAAGAAGCTGCGCGATCTGGCCGAGGCCGAGCTCGCCTCCCGCCAGGCGCCGCGCACCAAGATCATCGAAGCGGTGATCGACGGCCCGGTCCTCTACGTGGGGAGCACGGCCAAGACCTGGCTGGGAACGGTGCTCGCCCTGCTGCGCCAAGCCGGAGTCGAGGGGGACTTCAAGGCCCCCTGGCTCGACGAGGCGCCGGAGACGGACGAGCGCAGCGACGTCGTCATCCCCAAGGAGCCGGGGGAGTCGGTGCTGGGCTGCCGGTTCCTGCGCGCCCTGCTCGACGAGCCGGACGTGATGGTGGAGCCCGAGACGGGAAGCGTCCGCCTTGCCACCCGGGAGGCGCGGGTGACGCTGGCGGGAGCCGTGCTCCACGACCTCATCCGCTACCTGGACGAGGGGGCCGAGATCCTCTCGGCGAAGATCCACGTCGGCCCCGTGCTGATGCGCCTCGACGCCCTCTCCTACCGGCTCAACGGGGTGAAGCTCGAGCCGGTGAAGAACGAGCACTGGACGATCGACCTCGACCAGCGCCTGGAGCAGATCGCCGCCCTCTTCGAGACCCTCGACGGCAAGTACGCCGCCCTCAAGGAGAAGATCAACGCGGTGGGAGGGCCGGCGGCCGGGGGGGATGTCCCTGGTGTCCCTCAGGGCTAGGACGTCCGCGCATCTCCGGCCGTCACCACGTACCCTGCGGAGATATAATCCGTGCGCGATCCCCTCACCCTGATCAAGGAGGACCCGCGGATGGAGGACGGCGTGCGCGGTGGAGATGACGGCCGGGAGACGGCACGAGACCCGGCGGCCGTGAGCTGGCTGGACGAGCAGGTGCCGGGTCCGGCGGTCGGGCGGGAGCAGGTGCACAGGGCTCTGGAGCAACTGGAGGAGCGCTTCGCGCAACGCGAGCCGGCGGTCCATGCCTTCCTGCTGGAGCCGGAACGCTTCGCGCGCCTGCACCGGGAGGCGGACGAGGCGTTCGCCGCCCATCCGGACCCGCGCTCCCGCAGCCCCCTGTTCGGGGTCCCTATCGGCGTCAAGGACATGTTCCACGTCGACGGGCTCCCCACGCGCGCTGGCAGCCGCCTGCCGCCGGAGGAGCTGGCCGGCCCTCAGGCGGGAGCCGTCGCCC
>JBAPYB010000560.1:0-5017 GCA_049284515.1 Thermoanaerobaculia bacterium | reverse complement strand
GTCCTCTCCTCCTCCCCCATTGGCGGCACGGGGCCCGTTCCCTCGATGAGCGGAAATCGAAACAACGGGACGATTCGCCCGAACCACATAGATATGAGCCTCCTTGAGACGAGAGTCTCCGGATTGTATCAATCCCGAAGTGCCTGTCAAGCCTTGGTGGGATAGCTTAATCTGCACATTGCATTCGACAGACAGACGCCGCCGATCCGGCAAGACCTACGGCGTAAGAACCCGAAACTACGAAGAAGGGGGAGGTGGTGGCTTACAGCGCCTGCAGCCGCTCCTGGATCGCGCCCACCGTGGCCCGGATCTTCTCCAACTCGACCTTGGTGCCTTCGACGACTTCGGGCTTGGCATTCGCCTGGAACTCGGGATTCGCGAACCGCTTCTCGGTCGAGGCCAAGCGGCGCTCGGCCTCGGCGAGTTGCTTGGCGAGACGCTCCCGCTCGGCGTCGCGGTTGATTTGTCCAAGATCGACGGCGGCGCGAAAAGCGGCATCCACGGCCACGGTGGCGCCGTCGAGCCCTTCGTCGGCCGGAGCGGCTCCCGTCCAGGCGAGGTTTCCCAGATTGGCGAGCCGGCGGATGACGGGACCGCAGGTCGCCATCACCTCGGCGAAGGCCAGAGCTTGGATGCTCGCGTCCACCTTCTCCTTGGGCTTGATTTTGGCTTCATTGCGGATCCGCCGTACGCTGGTGATCAGCCGCAACACGGCATCCACGCCTTCGGTCTCGGCGGGCCACCTCTCGTGCAGCGTCGCCTCCGGCCAGCGTTCGCGGATGAGTAGACCTGGCCGGCCGAGGATGCCCCAGATCTCCTCGGTGACGAAAGGCTGGAAAGGATGGAGCAGGCGCAGGTAGAGGTCGAAGACATGGCTCATCACGGCCTTCGTCTCCGCCAGCTCGGCGAGCTCCGGGGTCTTCACCGCCTCCAGATACGCGTCACAGAAGTCGCTCCAGAAGGCCGTGCGGATCTGTTCTGCCACGTCGCCGAAGGCGAAGGCCTCGAGTCGGGTCGTGGCGATGGCGACCAAACTATGGGCCCGCACCAGCATCCACTGGTTCACGGGATGGGAAACGGCATTCGGGTCGAGCGCTGGCGCCTCACCTCCGAGAGTGCGCTCGACGAGATTGGCAGCATTCCATATCTTTGTGACCAGGCTTTTGCTCGCCTCGATGCGCTCGTGGCTCAGCCGGAAATCCTGACCAGCCGCGTTACCGATGACCAGCGAGAGCCGCAGGGCGTCCGCCCCGTTCTTCTTGATCTCGTCGAGCGGGTCGATCGCGGTCTCGGGCTTCGACTTGGTCATCTTATAGCCGTCCCGGCCCAGGATCAGGCCGTGGAGGTAGATGGTGCGGAAGGGAACCTGCCCGGTGACGTAGGTGGTCATCAGGATCATCCGCGCCACCCAGAAGAAAAGGATGTCGTAGCCCGTCTCCATGACGCTGGTGGGATGGAACTTTCCGTAGTCCGGGCTCTGCGCGAGGATCTCGTCGAGGCTCAGTGCCGGGTCTTTCGCCAGCTCGGGGTCCACCAGGGTGCTCCACGTCCAGAGGGCCGAGGAGAACCAGGTATCGAGGGTGTCCGAGTCCTGCTCCCAGCCTTCGCCCTCGGGTCCGCGGTGGCCGACGTATACCTCCTGCCGGCCCCGGTACCAGACGGGGACGCGGTGGCCCCACCAGATCTGCCGCGAGATGCACCAGTCGCGCAGATTGTTGATCCAGTGAAAGTAGGTGTTCTCCTCGTGACGCGGCACGATTTGGATGTCGCCCGAGCTCACGACGTCACGCATCACGTCTTTCAGAGACATGAGCTTGCCCTTCCAGCGAACCGCCGGCTTGCTGACATCGATGAACCACTGCGCCTTGATCAGCGGCTCGATCGGCTTATGGGAGCGATAGGAGACCGACAGGCGCTGGGTGTAGACCTCCTCCTTTTCCAGCAATCCGGCCGCCGTGAGATCCTTGACGAAGGCCTCGCGGCACTCCAGCACGGTCATCCCCGCATAGGGGCCGGCGGCCGGGAGCATGCGGCCGTCCTCGCCGATCACCGGGATCAGCGGCAGCCCGTGCCGCTGGGCGATCTCGAAGTCGATCTGGCTGTGGGCCGGCGTGACGCCCAGGACGCCGGTGCCGACTTTCGGATCGACGCTCTCGTCGGCCACCACACGGACGGTGATGGTGGGCCCTTTCGGCCAGGGAACTTCATAGGTCTTGCCGACGTACTGGCGATACCGCTCGTCGCCGGGATGGACGGCGACGGCCGTGTCGCCCAACTTCGACTCGGGACGGCTGGTGCCGACCAGAAAGGGGCCATAGCGCAGGGTGTAGAAGCGGGCCTCCACCTCGCGATGCTCGATCTCGTCATCCGAGACGGTGGTCAGGAGCCCTGGGTCCCAGTTGACGATCCGTGCGCCGCGGTAGATCAGGCCGTCGCGGAACATGCGGCCGAAGACCTCGGTGACGCAACGGTTGAGCTGCGGGTCCATGGTGTAGCGCTCGCGGGACCAATCGCAGCTCGACCCCATGGCGCGAATCTGGGAGCGGATGGTGTTCCGGGATTGCCCAACGTATTCGGCGATTCGGCGCACCAGCTCTTCGCGCCCGAGAGCCCGCGGGTCGGCTATCCCCTGCGCGCGAAGGTTCTTGATCACCACGTTCTCGGTGGCAATGGCCGCATGGTCGGTGCCCGGCACCCAGAGGGCCTCGTCGCCCGCCATGCGCCGCCAACGGGTCATGATGTCTTCGAGCACGAGCATGATGGCATGCCCGAGGTGCAGCGTGCCCGTGGCGTTGGGCGGCGGCATGGAGATGGTGAACGGGGGCTTCGGCGACCCCACGTCGGCGCGAAAGGCGCCGCTCTTCTCCCACCGGTCGTAGATTTCCTTCTCGCGATGCTGGTGTTCGAAATATTGTGTCAGCGCCATAGATATCGTCCCGTTCTCGTCCCGTTCTCTTGATCGATCAGGCCTCGACTCGCCGTCCTGTAATTCGCTCCAGCTCCTCCCGCTCGGCAGGAGAGCTGTCCCGCTCCAGCACCCCGGTCAGCGCGGAGGCGTCGCGATCGTGCAGCGCCTGCTCGAGATCCGCCCTCCAGGGGCGGGCCCCCCAGCTTCTTTCTTCCGCCGGGCAACGTGCCGCGAGCCAGTCCGAAAGCCCTTCGAACAGATAGGGGCAAAGAGGGGAGAACGCGGGCGCCAGCTCTGCAATCGCCAGTGCCGTAGCGCCCCGCAACGCTCCCAGGTCTCCCTCCTGCCGGCGCATCGCCGCGACATTGGCGTATTGCACGAAGCATTCGATCGCGCCCACGAGCAGCTCCGCAGCCTGGGCGTACCGGTGAGCCTCATAGGCGCCACGCGCTTTTCGTGCCGCGGCGGCGCAGCTTGCCACGATCCAGCGGTCGGAGGGCCGGGGCTCACCCAGCCGCAGGGGCTCGCGGGCGAGGCCGACCAGGCCGGTGATCTTGGAGACCAGCGAATGGACCGCCCGGCGCGCCCGGCGCAAATGGCTTTCGCCGAGCGTCATCACCTCGGAGGTCGCCCCCGCGCTCAGCGCCAGCAGGTAACCGAGCCGCAGGGCATCGGCCCCGAAGCGGCGCACCAGGGTCCCGGGCTCGACGACGTTGCCGAGATTGCGGCGCATCGGCCGGTGGACCACTTTGTAGAGGTAGCGCTCCTCGTCGCGGGCATTGGCCGCCGTCCCGGGGATCTCGGCCAGCCGGCGGTCCAGGATGTGAACGGCGCCGTGGACGTGGACGTGCTGAAAGGCCGGCCGGCCGGTCACGGCGAGAGCCAGGAGCTGGGACGGCACCACCCAGCGCAGCAGCCAGTCGGGATCGACGAACACCTCGGCAATGGGATCGGGAGTCGGATGGTCGGGCCAGCCCATGCCGCGCAGGGTCCAGGCGGCAAGGGAGAACCAGGTGGAGAACACCTCGCCGCCGTCGCCCGGGATCTCGTTGCCCCACCAGTACTGGCGGGAGATGGCCCAGGGCTCCATCTCGTCGAGGTAGGTGAGAACGCGCTGCCGCCACCGCGGGTCGGAGAACTGCACGCCGCCGTTGTCGATGGCCTGCCGCAGGTGGCCGATGGCACGGTCGAGATGGACGAAAAGCTGTGGCGAGGAATCGGGGGTGACGACCGTCTCGCACCGGCCGCAGCGCAGGACCGATTCCCACCACTGGCCCTCCTCGTGCCGTACCGCTTCTCCAAGGCGCGCCAGCAGCTCGCGGCGCGCCTCCTCGGGAAGCAGGTCGCCGGGAATCCCCGGCACCCGCACGAGACCCTTGTCACCGAAGACGACCGGCGCCTCCACGACGCCGTGAGCCCGGGCGAGCTGCGCGTCCCGCATCGAGCAGGAGGGCACGAGCAGCTCAGCGTCCACGCCGAGCGAAGGTTCCGCCCAGATCGGGAGGAGGGCGTTGCCCAAGGGATGGACGGCCGTCTCTCCGGCGAGGTGGCCGAAGCGCCCCGCGGGATTGACCGCCACCGCCACGGCGCCCAGCACGAGCTCGGGAGAGAAGGTGGCCGCCTCGACCTCCTCCCCGGAGCGGGTGCGGAACCGCAGGATGAAGCGCTCATGAACCTCCACCTTCGACCGCTTGAGGTCAGAGGAAACGAGCACCGACTCGCAGTGCGGGCAGCGATGGGCCAGACGGTTCTCGCGCACGATCAAGCCGGCATCCGAGAGCGTGTAAAAGAGGCGCTGGACCGCCGGTGCAACGCGATCGTCCATGGGATCCAGCCAGGACTGAGGGTCGAAGCCCACGCCGAGCTGGTGGAGCTGCTCGCGGATCGCCGCATCGTTGCGGCTGTAGGCGTCCTGGCACAGCTCGATGAACTCCGACCGGCCGATCGATTGCCGCTCGTAGGGCAGCGACCACTCGACCGCGAGCTGCAGGGCCAGGCCGCCATGATCCGAGCCGGCCACCCGGCGGGGCCGCTCGCCCGTCAGCCACTCCTGGGCGCGGGCCCGCACGTCCATCAGCAGCGGCGACACGAAGCCCGCCAGGTGGGGGC
>JBAPYB010000559.1:0-20981 GCA_049284515.1 Thermoanaerobaculia bacterium | reverse complement strand
AGGATGGGCAACGCGTCCCGCGGCCGGCCGGCGCGCGCGAGGGCTCGCCCCTCGAGGCTCAAGGCCTGGACCACCAGCCGCTGGTTGCCCAGCTTCATCAGCAGGCCGAGTGCCTGTTCCAGCTCAGGCTGTGCGGCTTTGGGATCTCCCCGGACCAGCTCCGCCTCCCCTACCCGCAGGCGCGTGGCCGCCTCCTGCCGCTGGTCCCCCAGGGCGATGGCGAGGTCCAGAGCCTGCCGGTGGAGCGCCAGCGCCTTGTCCGGCTCTCCCAGCGCACCGTAGGCAAGGCCCAGGTTATTGAGCATGATGGCCTCGCCCCGGTGGTCGCCCGTGGTCCGGCGCAGGGCCAGCGATTGCTGCCAGAAGGCCAGGGCGCGTTCCGGCTCGCCGAGAGTGTGGTAGACGAAACCGAGGTTGTTGAGGACGGCGGCCTCCAACCCGCGGTCGTCGAGCTGGGCCAGGATCTCCTGCGCCTGGCTGTAGAGGCGCAGCGCCTCCTGCCACTCGCCCAGGCCGCGATGGACCACGGCGAGATTGTTCAGGGTTTGCGCTTCACCGGCCCGGTCCTTCAAGGCGGTGTGCAGGACGAGAGCGCGGCCATAGTGCTCGAGGGCGGCATCGGGCTCCCCGAGCTGGTCGTAGACCCCTCCGAGGCTGTTGAGCACGGCGGCTTCCTGCGAGCGGTCGCCGAGCTGCTGAACACGCGGCAGAACGTCGTGGAAGCAGGCAAGCGCCTCGGGCAGACTGCCGCTCCGCTGCTCCAGGGAACACAGGCTCCGGTGGACGTCCTCCACCTCGAGCGGCTGGTCCAGGCGCTGCCACGCGTCGCGGGCCTGCTCCAGGGACTCGCGGGCCGCGGCCACCTCTCCCAGGCTCAGGAGGACGAACCCGATCTGGCTCGCGAGGGCGGCTTCGCGGTGCGGCTCCCCGATCTCGCGCCAGAGGTCCCGAGCCTGCCGGGCGTCCGTGAGCGCCGGGCGCAGGTCACCGAGCTGCCATTCCAGAACAGCGACGTCGCTCAGCGCCTCGGCCTGATTGCGGCGGTCGCCGAGGGCCCGCCACGCCGAGAGCGCCTCGCGATAGGCCGCAAGGGCCTGGCGAGGGGCTTCCGGCGTGCTCGCAAACGAACCCTGGCCGCCGCGGGTCATGGCGGCTTCGGCCGCGATCCGTTGGGCATCCTCGGCCGTGGCGTCCGGCAGCTCTTCAGCGAGGATGCGATAGCTCCCCAGCGGTCCGGAAGGCTCCCGGGTGCGGACCTCCACAAGCACTTCCAGAGGGCCTGGGACCGCGAGCAGAAGGACCTCCGGCCCCCACCGGCGATTGCGAGCGTCGACCGTGACCGGCGGCTGATCTGCCACGCGGCCTTCGACCACGAGGTCGATGCCCTGCTGCTCGACGGCAATCCGCAGGGTCGCGGCAGACGGCACGGCGATGCGATAGGCGTGCGATTGGCCGGGCGTGATCGCACGTTCGCGGCTCTCGCCGAGGGCCAGCAACTCGGAGCCCTCGCCCGCGGCTCCAGGGGTGCCGCGCACGACCGCCAAGAGCCCCGCCATCGCAAAGAGGACGGCGAGCAGAGGTCCACGCCGCAAGCTGAGGCTGTGGTTGCTCATGGATCGGAACTTGCGAAATCTTAATCGGCTTGCAGAAGCCGGTCAAGTGAGCCGCGTCACCGCCACGAAGCCCGCCATCGCCGGCAGCGTCCGCTCCGCGGCAGACGTGCGGCGAGACCGCAGGCGCTGTGGGGAGGACGGGGACCGACATCGCAGCATCGGAGACGCCCCGCCGTCCCCGTAGCCTGCCGAGGGCCTCGTAACGGGTCTGGGTCGTCTCTACGGACCGGTCTCGCGATGGCAAAGGATGGCGATACCGGGACCTCGCGAAGCCGGGTCTCCCAAACCCGTCCGGAATCCCTGTCGCTGGCCGCCTCTCCGAGGTTCCGTAGAGACGACCCAGACCCGAACGATTCCTCTCCGTCATCACGGGGACGGCGGGTCGTCTCCGATGCGGCGATGCCGGTCCGATCCATTCGTACCTCCGGCGGCGCGAATCCCCAGACGCGAGATGTGTGGAATGGTATGGCATTCATGCCCGAGCGGAGGGGCGTCGCGGCCGACTTTCCAAACACCCTCTGAGACCGTGAGGTAGGATGAAAATCCGAGGAGCCGGGTTCGAAAGGAGACACAGTGCAGCCTGCAGCGATCAAGCCGCTCATCAATCTCTCCCAGCTCGAGGCGGTGGACATCCGCGTCGGTACGATTGAAAGCGTTCACGACGTCCCGGGGTCTGGCAAGCTCGCCCGGTTCATCGTGGACTTTGGCGATCACAAGCGCACGATTCTCGCGGGGATGAAGAAGGAGCGGCCGGACTTGAGCGCGATCGTAGGCGTCCAGGCGCTGTTCGTGGTCAATCTCGAGCCGCGGAAAATGGCTGGAGAGGTCTCCGAGGGGATGTTCTTCGACCTCGGCTCCCCGGATGGCCTCTTGCCTGCGCTCGCCGTGCCGGAAAGACCCGTGCCGAACGGTACGCGCGCCGGTTGAGCCGGCGGGTCGGAGATCAGGCTGCCGCAGGACGACGAGAATTGACAGGTCCGAACGTTGCTATTGAAAAATATGTCGTAGTGCTCATGGCGCTCAGGGCTGCGGGAAGGTATGGCGTGGAGGCCAGATTTATGGCAAACCCACCCCAGGTTTGGCGTTGAGCAGCATCGCGGAAAGCGTTTCCATCCTCCAGGCCAAGCCTTTGACTCCTTGCGACTTACTCCATTTCGCCGAGTCACCGGCCGGGGTTGGTACAGCCGTTGCCTTTGGTGAAGGCCGTCGGTGATCCCGCGGTGCGGGCCGCCGGCCTGAAACACCCAAGGAGGTGCGACGTGAAAACTGAGCAGACCCCGCAGAAATACCTCGATTTCGATATCTGGATCGAGCAGAAGTCCGAGGGCCTCTACCGCGCCAAGGCCTGGAGTGGCGCCGCAGGCTTCGAGGCCACGGAGTGCTTCGCACTGCCCGCTCTCGCGGATGGAGAGCTCTGCCTCGCCGGAGGCGGCGCTCGCCGGGGCGGGCCTGGCGCGGCCCAAACGGCTGACGCCGCGGACGGCGCCAGCCTGGAGCAGATCGGGGATGCGCTTTTCCGCACCGTCTTCGAGGGCAGTGTGCTGAAAGCTTTCCAGGGCTGTCTCGCCAAGGCAGAGGACGGGCCCGGGCTGCGCATTCGCCTGCGCCTCAACGACGTCCCCCAACTGGCGGGCCTGCCCTGGGAGTACCTGTACGACGCCGAGGGCCGAGGCTTCCTGGCGCTCTCCGACCGCACCCCGGTGGTGCGCTACCTGGAGCTGGACGAGGGCCTCGACACGCTGCTGGTCGCGCCGCCGTTACGGATCCTGGCGGTGATCTCGACCCCGCAGGGCTACCAGGAGCTCGCCGAGGCGGACGAGGAGTGGCAGCGGCTCGGCGCGGCCCTGGAGCCCCTCCGCGGCAGCGGTCTGATCGAGATCGAACGGCTGGAGCGTCCCACCCCCGAGGCTCTGGAGTCGCGGTTGCGGACTGGCCAGCCGATCCACATCCTCCATTTCGTCGGTCACGGCGGCTTCAGCGAGCTGCGCGAGGAGGGCGTGCTGGTGTTCGAAGACGAGGCCGGCAACGGTCTTCCCATGGGGGGCCCAAGCCTCGCTTACCTCCTTCAGGACCACCCGTCGCTGCGCCTGGCGGTGCTCAACGCCTGCAGCGGTGCCCGCGCCTCCCACAAGAACATCTTCGCCGGCGCCGCCCAGGCGCTCGCCCAGCACGGAGTGCCGGCGGTGATCGCCATGCAGAAGGAGGTCATGGACGAGACGGCCTGCAGCTTCGCCGAGAAGTTCTACCGGACGCTTGCCACCGGCCTGCCGGTCGACGCCTGCGTCAGCGAGGTGCGCAGGGCTCTCGCCGCCAAGAGCAATCCGGAGTGGGGTACGCCGGTGCTCTATCTCCGCGCCACCGACGGCCGGCTCTTCGCCCTCGACGAGGCCAGGGCGCTTTAGCGCGCCAGCCACAACTCGGCGAGCATCCGCGGCGAGGTCGTCCGGTCCCAGGGGCGGCGGTCGTAGTCGCCCCAGAGGTGGGTCACTCGGAGCCCGGCGGCGCGGGCCCGGTGCTCGAGCTCCTCGCGCGACCAGAGCCGGGCCGGAAAGGACGCCCGCTCCACGGGCTCTCCAGGCCGGCTGTAGGCGTAGGAAGCGGTGCAGAGGCGGGATCGCGGATCGCAGTGCCAGGTCTCGTGAACGAGCAGGCCGCCGGTGCCTGAATGCTCTTTGATCAACCCTCCCTCGCCCGCTGCCGTCCAGCGCTGGTCCGGCGAAAACCATGCCGCATCGAGGATGAAACGCCCGCCGGGAGCCAGATGACGGGCCACGTTGGCGACAGCCCGCTCGCGGTCCTCATCCTCGACCAGATGGACGAACGGATCATCCACCGCGGCGACCAGATCGAAACGGCCCCGCAGCTCGATCTCCCGCATGTCGGCCACGGCCAGAACGACGTTCGAAGCTCCGGCGAGCCGCCGCCGGGCCGCCGCGATCATTTCCAGCGACAGGTCGAAGGCCACGACGAATCCCGCCGAGCGAGCGAGGAAGGCCGTGGCTCTGCCGCTCCCCGCCCCGAACTCGAGAACGCGGCAGCCCGCGGGAGACGATGCCGCCCATGTCCACAAGTCGCCGTCACCACGATCGGCGAGCTCAGCCTCGTAGAAGGGTAGGACGCGGCGATAGTACGCGCGGACCTCGTCGGTTTGATGACTCCTGGCGTGGATGTTCATGAAGGACGCGGCTGCAAACAAGCCGCCAGCGCTTTATTATCGCACGAGCCGCTCGACAAACTCCGCCATCGCCTGGAGCGTCTGCTCCGGCTGCTCCCGGTGCGGCGAATGCCCGCAGCCCGCAAGGCCGATCGCCTCCACCGGCCCGCCGGCCTGCCGTTCGATCGCCTCGACCTGTTTCCAGGTTCCATACTCGTCATCTATTCCCTGGAGGATGAGAATGGGGATCTGGATCGCGGGCAGATACTCCTCGAGGTTCCAGGCGCGGAAATCCGGATGGAGCCAGACGTCGTTCCATCCGCGGAAGGCGACGTCCACGTTCGCGCCGTGGTGCCGCGCCAGACGCTCGCGCAGATCGGTGGCCCGGTAAGCCTCTGCCATCTTCGCGATGCTGGCGAGGCCGTGGGGTTCGGTGAAAACGTGCGGCGCCTCCAGGATCAATCCCATCAGACCCGGGGCTGGTTGGGTGCCGGCACTCCCGGCATAAATCAACGAGATGGAAGCGCCGTCGCTGTGCCCCACCATGACGTGCTCGTGGACCTTCGTCTGAGCCAGGACCTCGGGGAGGATCTTTGCCTCGTCGTGCATGAAGCGGACGGGCCGCGGCAAGGCTGCCGGATCGGATTTTCCATACCCGGCGCGCGAATAGATCAGAGCGCCCCAACCCGTCCGCGCCGCCAGCCGGTCCGGAAAATCGCGCCAGAGCGAGACCGAGCCGAGCCCCTCGTGCAGGAAGACGAGCGTCGGCGCCTCCTCCGGCGGCGGGCCGGCCCAGCGGGTCTCAAGGCGAAGGCCGGCCACGTTGACGAATCCCGGGAGCATGTCGGCATGGTATCTGAGAAGCCCGTGGCCGAAGCAGGGACGTCAGGGACAACAAGGACTTCAGGACATCAACGACAGAACGCAGTGACCTCGACCCCGGATGAGCCCAGGGTCGAGGTTCGTCTCGCTCTTTCACTGCGGGTTTTCACCACCCGCCGGTCCCTCCTTGGCAGTGCAGCAGAAGTGCGCCGCGCCCGGCTTGTTGTCGCAGCAGTACTTCAGTTTCGTCCCTGGGAACGTCTCCTCCACCTGCCCTTTCGGGCATGGCGGACAGCAGTACACGACGTGCAGCGTTGCCGAGGTGACGGAGGTGTCGTCCTGGACGAGGAAGCTGAGCCGGTTGTTTTTCAGCCAATCGCAACTGAGCTTGATCGTCTTCGTCCCGGTCTGCCCTTTCGTCACCACGCCGGAGTAAAGCGCCTGACTCGTGCCCGGTATGACGTGCTGGCCGCTGTAAAGGGCCACGGTGTCGTTCCCGGCTCCAGAAGTGGGCGTACCGGCTTGGTTGGCTTTATAGTGGATCGTCAGCTCTCCTGACAGGCAGCGGCACTCCGGCCCCGGCGACCTCCACGAGAAAGTGTGCTTGAAACACCTGTCGTATTTGTCTCCACCGAAGTTCGGTTCCCATCCTGAGCTACAACTCGTTGAGATAGGGAAATCCGCCGGGTTCGGCGTAGCCGTCACCGGGGGCGGAGCTGTGAGGTTGATCGCCTGCTGTTGCCATCCCTTCGGACAAGCTCCGATCGGAATGATGGTCCCCGGCTGGGCGCTTCTCTCCTCCTGCGCGAGGGCGGCACCCAGTGCGACGAGCGCGAGGGCCAGGGTCAGTAATCGTTTCATGGCGGTAGTTCCTTTTCTCGTCGAGCAGTTGATTGAACCGCCGGCGGGTGATCCACCGGCCTGACGCAGATAGATCTTGGAGACGCCGCGCCGGTTTAGTGCGACTCGACCGATCCCTCTGAATTCGCGGGCGACACAGTCTGCCGGGCCGGCGGTAGAGCCGCCGGGCCGGCTCCTTGATCTCAGTGCCAGCAGGTCGCTCCCGGTTGATCATTGATGTCGACCCAGAATTTCTGGGCCGGCTTGCCCACGCCGCCGAACGCCTGGAAGTGCCATCCCCAGCCGTCGTGATGTTCCGCGACCCGCCAATCTGCGCCGAATTCCTTGACGCAGAGGGCATCCGCATCTGCGCGAGTCGACGGCGGCACCGTGGGCTTGGTCGTCCCGACTACACCACCGGCCCATCTGTGGTACTGGCTGGAGTCGTCCACGCTCGCAGGCTTCGGCAGCGGGAAACCCGGGCCGCTCTTCTTGATGCAGAGGATGGGCAGTGCCGTCTTGCACGCGGTGTCGCCGTGGTAGGCGTCGCAGCCATTCCAACAGCCGACATCGACCGTCCCGGTCGTCGAATTCGTAGAGAGCAGCTTCCAGGTCAAACCCTTGTGGATGGCCTGAGCACTCGCGGCCGGAGCACTTGAACGGTCCTCCTGAGGCTGTGACCACGCGAGTGCGGCGGAGAGCGTCGTGATGGTGACTGCGATCAGCATGCGGGTTACGGTTTTCATGATTCTCTCTCTCCTTGTGTGAGGGCGCTGTGGCCCTGACGCAGATAGATCTCGGAGGCGCCGCCCCAGTTTAGTGCCACTCGCACCTACACTGCCATCGAGATATTTCGTAATGCCCATGAATCATTCTTGGAATGGATCACCCTCGCCAACTGCTTCTGTAACGATCCTCCGGCAGGGCTCCGTCGTAGTCCCTCGTAAGCGGAGATTTTTGAGCAGGTTCACCCCGGCACTGGCTTTTCTCTAAGGAATCTGGTATTCCTTTAGCGTGCCATTGGCTCCGGATCAAGAGACTTTCGCTCGGACCCGCAGCCTTCGCACGGTCCAGGTGCGGTTGCTCCGCCGCGGGGAGAAGCCGATCTGGAACCGGCTCATGCGCGAGCATCACTACCTCGGCTTCCAGGGGTGGGTTGGCGAATCCTTGCGCTACGTTGCCGAGTGGGAGGGCAGGTGGGTCGCCTTGGTGGGTTGGTGCGCGGCAGCGTTGAAGTGTGCCGCCCGAGACCGTTGGATCGGTTGGCCGGAAGTGTTGCAGCGCCAACGCTTAGCGTTGATCGCCAACAACGCGCGCTTCTTGATCTTACCCGGTCCTCGGGTGGCCAACCTGGCCTCGCGGGTCCTCGGGCTGACTCTCAAGCGCCTGTCTGGCGACTGGCAGCAGGTGCATGGTCATCCGGTGTTTTTAGCCGAGAGTTTCATCGATCCTCAACGCTTTTCTGGGACCTGCTATCGGGCGGCCGGCTGGATTCGGGTCGGCCAAACACGAGGCTATGGCCGGCGGGCCGCTGGCTATCGGGCTCATGGCGAGCCCAAGACGGTCTGGGTGCGTCCGCTGGTGCCTCATGCCACCGAGCGTCTGCGCAGCCCGGTGCTGGTCCCTCCTCTCCCAGGAGGTAAACCGGTGGATATCAAGCTTTCCAAGAGAAAGGTCGGGGAGTTGATCCGGGTCTTGATGAGCTTGCCGGAGTGCCGCAAACGGCGGGGGATTCGTCACGACCAGACCGCGATCCTGGCCGTGGCGATCTGCGCGGTGCTCGGTGGGGCAAGAAGCTATGTGGCGATTGCTGAATGGGCCAAGCGCTGTACGCAGAATCAGTTGCGTCGTCTGGGATTGCGTCGCCATGCTCGCACCGGGCTCTACCAGCCACCCAGCGAGCCGACGATCCGGCGTGTCTTGCAGGGCATCGATGCCGAGCAAGTGGATCGTGCGCTGACCGGCTGGGTGAGAAGCCTGAGTCCGTCGCAATCCGATCCTGCCATCGCTCTGGATGGCAAGGCGCTACGGGGGGCTCGCGGGCCGGAAGGCCAACCGGTCCACCTGCTCGGCGCGGTGCTGCATAGGGAGGGAATCGTCGTCGCCCAGCGGGAGGTCGGCAACAAGACCAACGAAATCCCCGAGGCTCCGGCGCTGCTGGATCCTCTGGATTTGGCGGGCACCGTGGTGACGGCCGATGCTCTGCACACCCAGAAAAAGCTGGCCCGCTTTTTGGTCGGGGAGAAGAAGGCGGACTATGTCCTGACCGTCAAAGACAACCAACCCACGCTGAAGCAGGATATCGCCGAGCTGTTTGAGTCGGAGTCTTTTCCCCCCGGAGTATGAAACCAAGGAAAAGCAGCACGGTCGCCTGGAGATCCGTAGGATCTGGACCAGCACTCAACTGAATGGCTATGTCGACTTCCCCCATAGTGCCCAGGTCGCCCGCATCGAGCGCATCACCCAGTTGATCAAGTCCGGCAAAACCCGCAAAGAGGTGGTCTACGTGATCACCAGCCTGTCGCCTGAGAAGGCGAGTCCGCAACGCCTGCTGTCGCTCAACCGGGGCCACTGGGAGATCGAAAACCGCCTGCACTGGGTGCGCGACGTCGCCTTTGCCGAGGATCTGAGCCAGATCCGCACCGGCGCCGGTCCCCGGATGATGGCAACACTGCGTAACTTGGCGATCAGCCTGATCCGGCTTCACGACAAGGCTCGGGGGATCACGCAGGCGCTGCGCGACATGGCGGCCCGACCCCATCTGACCCTGGCGATGGTGGGCTTGTAAGGGCAGCCGTCGCCCGGGGAGCCGTTGCACCGGCACGATGCCGGAGGGGGTTCTTTGTCTGCAAGCCGTTGCGCCCTGCTTGTCGCCTGCTTCGAGCCTCGCGCAAGGGGCCCAAGAGGGCCGTTTGGGGCTTCGTAGGTGCCTCTGCCGGGAGTTGCTCGCGAGCCGGGACTGCCTTCCGACCCCCGCGGACCCTGGCCGGGGGGAAGGGCACCGGCCGCCTCGCGACTTTGACGGGGACCTGGATCCTCCGGCGAGCCTCGCCCTTTTCAGTACCGCTCGCGCTACACTAGCTCTCGCGATCACGGATCTAGGGAGCTTGAAGGACGACCGGTGCCTGCCGCCCCGGCCGTGAAAGGAATTGCCCGATGCCTGAGGGATCACCCAGCAGCGCCCGTCCCGAGGAGCCGATGCTCTGGTTCAACGGCCTCGACGGCCGGCAGGGCGGCTATCTGACGCCTCCCGTGCCCGCGCGGCAGCTCGCCGACTTCGCCCTCGGCGCCACGGTCGACCTGGCGCGAGCCCGCGAGCTTCAGGCTTGGGTGGCCCGCGGCGAGGGCAAGGCGCGGCGGGGGCTCAAGGAGGGTCTCGACCCCAGCAAGCTCGACGAGGCCGGCTGGGGCGTGATCTTCCCCAGCTCGGCGGACTCCGAGCCGCTGCGGGAGGCCCTCGCTCCGCTGCTCGACCTCCGGCGGGCTCAGGCCGGAAAGCAGAAGGAACACTTCTTCCGCGAGCTCGCGGGCGACGACGGCTACCGCGAGGGCGAGAGCAAGGTCGCGTTCCTCGCCCGCCATGGCGCCGGCCCCGGACCGGCGGACCCGGAGAAGGTGCCCTACTATCTCCTGTTGATCGGCGATCCGGAGGCGATCCCCTTCTCGTTCCAGTACCAGCTCGACGTCCAGTACGCCGTCGGCCGCCTGTACTTCGACAAGCTCGAGGAGTACCGGACCTACGCCGAGAGCGTGGTCGCGGCCGAGACCGGCGACAGCGGCCGGCGCCCGCGGGCCTGCTTCTTCGCCCCCGCCAATACAGGCGATCCCGTGACCCAGTCGATGCGAGCCCACCTGGCACAGCCGGTGGCGGACGCGGTGCGGTGCGGCCAGCCCGGCTGGGCGGTCGAGACCCTTCTCGGGGACGACGCGACCCGCGGCCGGTTCGGCGGCCTGCTGGACGAGGCGCCGGCGTTCCTCTTCGCCGCCTGCCACGGGCTGGGCTTCGCCGCCGGCGATCCCGAGCAGCGGGACCGGCAGGGCGCCCTCGTCTGCCAGGACTGGCCCGGCCCGAGCCCCGCCGGCATCAACCGCGAGCACTATTTCGCGGCCGAGGACGTGGGGGATCAGGCCCGCGTCCACGGCCTCGTCGCCTTCTGCTTCGCCTGCTTCGGCGCCGGCACGCCGCGCTGGGACGAATTCGCCCGCAAGGGCCAGGGTCCATGCCGGGCGCTCTCGCCCGGAGCCTTTATGGGCCGCCTGCCGCAGCGGCTGCTGAGCCACCCGCGAGGTGGCGCGCTGGCGGTGGTCGGCCACGTGGACCGGGCGTGGGGCTTCTCCCTGGTGTGGCCCGGCGCCGGGCCGCAGATCAGCGTCTTCGAGAGCGCTCTCCGGCGTCTGCTCGACGGGCAGCCGATTGGTTGGGCGATGGAGTTCTTCAACCAGCGGTACGCCGAGCTGGCCTCCGATCTCGCGGCGGAGGTGGAAGCCGTGGGGTTCGGCAAGAAGCTCGACGAGACGGTGATCGCCGATCTCTGGACCGCCAGTCACGACGCCCGCAACTACACGATCGTCGGCGATCCCGCGGTGCGGGTCGCCTGCAACATCCCAGGAGGTGCAACGTGAAAATCGATCGATTCTCTTCGGCGCCCATCCGGAAGGCCGGAGCCCTGCTGGTAGGCCTCGTCCTCGCGGCCGGCGTAGCCACCGCCGGTGGATTGAAAATCGGCAGGGTGACGATCCTCAGTATCGATTCCCCTTCCAAGAAGTTGGCCGAGGCGCTGGCCCCACAGGTCCAGGAGGTTCAAACGAGGCTCACAGAGAACCGCCGCGCTCTACGCACGATGCAAAGCTCGGACGGTAAGCCGGCCTATCTCCGCAAGGACGTTGCGGACTTGATCACCCGCACCGGAAGCGATCTCGACCAGGCCATCGTGAAGGTCCAACCGTCGGCTCTGGCGCCTCTGCGCGCCTGGTCGGACGCCGAGCTCGCGCGCATTCAGGCAGAGCTCGGAGCCCTGCCAAAGCCGAAGATTGCCGACTTTTCCTCCGACTCCTTCACTCCCCGCGCCGTCGCCGTATTCGCCAGCCTGAGCAGTCCCCCGAAACGCGCGAAACCGAAAGCCGTCGCCCCGAAGGCGGCCACCCCGCAGCCCGTTGCACCACCGCCGGACACGGTCCCCGCCGAGAAGACCAACAGCCTCCTGGACGAGGTGGGAGAGGTGGTGAGCCGGATTTTCGTCCTCGCCTCGCACGACGATCTCGAAGTGAAGCTCTGGGTCGGCAGCACGGCGCCGCACGTCGCGTTCAGCTTCTGGTCGCAGGGTCAGATCAAGGGGACCACACAGGCGAACCTCACCATTCGGACCAACGACAAGCGGGACCACGTCATCCGTGGCCTCTACGACTATCGCGCCGCCTGGGCCAAGGGAGCTGTGACCCAGGTGATCGAATATCCCAATCCCGCCGGTACTCAGGCAGCGGGCGGCGAACGGCTGGACCTGGTCAAAGGCAGCAGCTTTTTCTGCTGCCGGTTCGACGAGCATTACTGCCATCATGTCAACAACGAGAAAGACTGCCGCCCCTGAGACGCGCCGCCGCCGGTGGCTCTTTCCGGCCGGCGCGGGGCTGGGATGGGTCCTGGCGCTGCTCGCGGGTACCTTGCTCGACCGCGAGCTGAAGGCCGTGCAATTCCTCTTCATAGCGCTTTCGGCCTTCGCCGGCGGCGCGGCAGCCCTGGGCGCCTCCATACACTTCGCCGGCCTCGCCGACATGGCCCGGGACATCGGCCGCAGTCGGCGCCTGCGGCTCGCCCTCGTCGTGCTGGGGCTCGGCATCACCCTGCTGCTCGGGCTGTACCTGGGATTTGCGCGGCGAGTCAGCTATGTCGACGAGAAAGGCCGCACCCGGAGCGTCGCCTTTCTCGTCGGCTGGTCGCGGTCGGGGGTCTGCGATTGCACCGCAGCCGACGACGAAGGCTGCATCGAGCAGATGGGGCTCGACCCCAGCAAGATCCGGTCCTGCTGGAAGGGCCTGTGGGCCGTCGAGCTTACCCTGGCGCTCTCCTACCTCCTGACCCTGGGGAGCGCCGGGACGATCGCAGGCCTGCTGATGATCCCGGCGAGGCGGCCGCAGGCTTCAGGGGCTCCGCAGGCCCCGCCGGGCTACCTCGACTTCGATGTCTGGATCGATCAAAAGTCCGAGGGCCTCTACCGCGTCAAGGCCTGGAGCAGTGTGGCGGGTTTCGAGGCCACGGAGCACTTCACGCTTCCTGCCGTGCTCGCGGGCGGCGGGCTCAGCCCGGCCGGAGGGGGCGCCCTCCGGGGCGGTCCCGGTGTGGCCGGCGCGGCGGAGATCGCGGACGGCGCCAGCCCCGAGGAGCTCGGGGGCGCGCTCTTCCACACCGTCTTCCAGGGCGAGATGCTGAAGGCCTTCCAGGGGTGTCTCGCCAAGGCCCGCAGCGGGCCCGGGCTGCGCATCCGCCTGCGCCTCAACGACGTTCCCCATCTGGCGGGCCTGCCCTGGGAGTACCTCTACTACGCCGAAGGCCAGGGCTTTCTGGCCCTCTCCGGCCGCACTCCGGTGGTGCGCTACCTGGAGCTGAGCGAGGGGCTCGAAACGCTGCTGGTCGAGCCGCCGCTGCGCATCCTGGCCGTGATCTCGACTCCGGAAGGCTACCGCGATCTCGCCGAGGCGGACGAGGAGTGGCGGCGGCTCGTCGCGGTCCTGGGGCCGCTCCAGCGCAAGGGCCTGATCGAGGTCGAGCGGCTGGAGCGCCCCACCGCCGAGGCCCTGGAATCGCGCCTGCGGCGGGGTGAGCCCATCCACGTCCTCCATTTCGTGGGCCACGGCGGCTTCAGCGAGCTGCGCGGCGAGGGCGTGCTGGTGTTCGAGGACGAGGCCGGCAAGGGCGTTCCCGTGGGGGGCCCAAGCCTCGCCTACCTCCTCCAGGACCACCCGTCGCTGCGCCTGGCCGTGCTCAACGCCTGCAGCGGCGCCCGCACCTCCCACGAGAGCCCCTTCGCCGGCACGGCCCAGGTGCTCGTCCAGCGCGGCCTGCCGGCGGTGATCGCCATGCAATCCGAGGTCATGGACGAGACGTCCTGCAGCTTCGCGGAAAAGTTCTACCAGGCGCTCGCCGCCGGCCTGCCGGTCGACGCCTGCGTCGGCGAGGTGCGCAAGGCCCTCGCCGCCGAGCGCAACCCGGAGTGGGGCACGCCGGTGCTCTATCTCCGCGCCACCGACGGCCGGCTCTTCGCCGTCGAAAGTCAGGAGGCGTGCCACTAAACCGCTCTCGACGATCCGCGATCTATCCCGTTTGTCGAGCTTCAACAACGAACCGTAAAGGAGAAACGACATGGTCAGCAACGATTCCACAAATAAGCCCGCCCAATCACAAGCCTCCTTGAGCAGCGACGCCAAGGGCGATGCCGCCTCCGTGGCCCCGATGGACCCGCGGGGCGTCATCGAAGTAGCTCCCCAGGGGAGTGGTCCGGTCAACGACCCGCCCGGATCGGACAACAAGCCGCCGAACTACGTTTGATGCGGAGCCAGCAGAAAAGCCGAGCCGGGACAGCAGGGCCGAGCAGGGACGCCAAGGACAGGACAAATTCGGTGCCGGTATCTACCTTTTTGTCGTCCTTGACGTCTCTGCCGTTCTTGCTGTCTCTCGCGACTTGGCTTCGGGTTTCCACTCGCCCTGGAGCGTGAAGCCGGCCCAGAAGTAGGGAGCCTGCGATCTCGGCTCGCGCCGGATGGCGTCCTGGGCGGCCCGCAACGCCGCGGCGGGCGAGAGCTTCTCCACCAGCATTCCGCGGTAGAAGCGCCGCATCAGCTCGACGGTCACACGGTCGTTGACGTTCCACAGGCTCACCAGCACGCGCTCCGCACCGGCGTAGAAAAAGCCCCGGGTCATGCCCATCATCCCCTCGCCCCGCACCTCGCGCCCGAGGGCCGACTCGCAGGCGCTCAGCACCACCAGGTCGGCCCGCAGGCTCAGCTTGTAGATATCGGCGAGGTAGAGGTAGCCGTTCGCCACCCGCCGACCCTGCGCATCGACTTGGGCGAGCGCCAGCCGGCCGCCACCTGAATCCTCCGTGCCGAACGAGCCGTGGGTGGCGAAGTGCAGGAAACGATAATCGCCCAGGCCGCCGTTCAGGACCGCCGCGCGGTTCGCCTCCACGCCCAGGACCTCGCGTTTGGGAGCGGGCGCGAGCGCCAGGATCGACGCGGCCTCCTCCTGGGTGTGACGGAGCGGATCGAGAGTGCCTCCGAAGTCAGGATTTGCCAGCACCCAGAGAGCCTTTCGCGCCGTGCGCCGGCTGGCGACCTCCCGGCGGATCTCCCCCAAGACCGACACCGACGGTAAGGCGACGATCTCGTGGTGAGCCACCAGCGGCTCGCCGGCTCCCGGCTCCGGCAAGGCGGCGAAGGGGACGTTCTGGAGGATCCCGTCGCCGACCACTAGCAAGCGTTTGCCCGGCAGGAGGGGCGCCACCGGCTCGATCAGCAGCCGGCTCAACCGGGTGAGCTGGGGGCCGGCTGACGTGGGGCTGCGGCTGTGGGAGAGGAGGTCGCAGACCGGGCCGGCCACGTTCTCGATCTCGGCGCGCCCAGGGAGGTCGAAGGTCTTCAGGGAATCGGGTGTGACCGCCCAGAGGAAGCTTCGCTTTTCGCCCAACCGGTACTCCAGCAGCAACGTGCCGGGATCGAGCAGCCGGCGCTGGATCTCGGCGGCGCTCGCGGGCCGCGGCTGGGTGAGGGCGGCATAGCGGGGATCGTTGGCGCGCAGCTCGGCCCGCACCCGGTCGAGCTCGCCCCAGCGGCGCCTGAGCCCCACTTCGACAGGCTGCACCTGCTCCGGAGGAGCGGCCTTCTCAGCCAAGCGGGTCTCGCGGGAGACCAGCACGTCGATCTCCTCCTCCAGCTTCCGCTCGCGGGCGTGCAGCTCCGGGGCGGCTGTGCCGTGGCCGAAGTCCGTGCCGCTGGCCGCCAGCCCGTCGAGCAGGGAGCGCGCCAGCGACCGCTCGCTGACCGCCAGGGCCTCGTCCTCTCGGTGCATTTCCATCAACAGGTCGATCAGAAAGTCGTAAAAACCCTGCTGGGTGGCGAAGAACTCCGCCCGGGTGTTGTAGCTCGTCTGGCGAAAGCGGTGCTGCTCGACCGTGGCGAGGGCGTCTTCCATCAGCTTACGGGCCGTTTCGAGGTTGCCATGGCGGCGCAGCACCCGGGCTTTGCCCTCCAGAGTCCGGGCCGTCTGAGGTGGATCGGCGAACGTTTCATAAAGCTCGAGGGCGCGGTCGAAGTGATCACGCGCGGCCTCGTCGTGGCCGGTGGAAGCCTCAAGAACGCCTAGGTTGCCGAGGCAAAGAGCCTGCTCGCGGGAAGGGTTGCGGAAGATCGGCAGGGCCTCGGCGTAGGCCTGGCGGGCGACTTCCAGCCGGCCGAGCTGGCGGTAGGACACGCCGAGCGTGGTCAGCGTGACGGCCCGCTTGGGGCTCCCGCGCGGGCGCAGCCTCAGGGCCTCCCGGAGGGGCTTCACGGCCGCGGC
Source organism: Thermoanaerobaculia bacterium (assembly GCA_049284515.1). Classification (GTDB taxonomy): domain Bacteria; phylum Acidobacteriota; class Thermoanaerobaculia; order Multivoradales; family UBA5704; genus DATARR01. The sequence continues at coordinate 5,005 of JBAPYB010000559.1, read as the reverse complement.
GGGCTGCCCCTGGTCCTGGGCCAGAAGCCCCAGGGCGTCCAGCGCGGCGGCCTCGTTGTCGTGGTCCCCCGCTAGGCGGAAGAGCCCCAGCGCTTCATTGAATCGCTCGCGGGCCTGGTCCATCTCTCCCAACTGCCGGTGAAGCTGGCCGCGGTTGACCAGGGCCTTGCCCCATTCACCGGGATCGTCGCCCTTCTGCCAGAGAGCCAGCGAGCGGTCGAAGAGGGCCGCCGCCTCGTCGTAGTGACCGGCCAGGTGGAGCATGTAGCCCAGGGCGTTGGCGGTCATAGCCTCGCCGACCCGGTCGCCGAGTTGTCGCCGCAGCTCCAGAGCCCTCCGGTACTCCGTCGTGGCGCCAGCGAGGTCGCCGAGGGCGAAGCGGAGAATGCCGCGCTGGTACCTGACCAGGGCCTCATAGGCCGCGTCTCTGGAAAAGAAAGGATTGGCTCGGTTGAACGCCTGAAGGGCCGCTTTGTCGTCGCGCAGATTGTTGCGCTGAAGTAGGCCGAGGCCGAGGAGGGCCTCAGCTCGGCGCCGCGGCAGGCCGAGGTCCGAAAATCGGCCTTGCGCGCTTTCATAGACGGCCACGGCGGCGCGCCACGCTTTCGGGTCGGGGCTCCGGCGCAGCGCGTGGGCGCGGGCCAGCTCCGTTTCCGCCAAGGTCCGACGACGGTCGGCCGCCGTGGCCCGCCGGTGCTCGGCCAGGCGTAGACCGCAAGGTCCGCGCGAGCCGGAGCTCAGGGTCAGCTCGATCCGGAGCTCGCCGGGAGCGTCCGCCACCCAGTGGAGCTCCGCGGCAGGGTATGGAGGGGATTTCGCGGCGTTGAGACCGTCGACCTGGAGAAGCCGTCGGCCGTGAGAATCGAGCAGGGTCAGGACGACCTCTCGGTCCTCCTGCTCGGCCACCGCATGGAGATAGTCTCCAGGCTGAACCTGAATCCGCAGGCTCGACGCCCCCTCGCAGGCCGGCGCAGCCGCCATACGGGTGGGCACGCGGGTCGGCCGGCTCGGAGCGGGCGCAGCCGTTTTCTGGCGGCAGCCGAGGGCGAGGAGCGCGAGCAGGCTGAGGGTCTGGATCAACGGCCTCGCCGCGCCCGCCCTCCGGCTTTTCACTGGGAGAAGTCCACTACGGCCAGCCCTTCACGGCCGGCTGCCTTGGCTTGACGGCGATCTGCGGAGATGAAAACGTCCGGTCGATAGACGAGAGCGCTTCCGACGTGAAGGGCGTCGAGCGCTCGCAGGGGATGACGTTCGAGGCAGCGGAGGGTCTGCTCGAAGGCATCTTGGGAGAGGTCACAGAGATCAGCGTCGGCGAGGTCGGCCTGCACGGCGGATTTGAGGCTCCGATAGTCCTCAGAGGAAAGCCGGCCTTCGCGCACCAGCCGACAGAGAGTCGAGATCATTTCGGGTACGGCAAGGACGCTGACGCCCAATGCATCCGCCTCGGCGCAGAGGGCTCTTACCTGCTCCGACCCGACCTCCTCGACGTAGCGCTTGGTCAGCGCGGAGGTGTCGAGAAAGATCCTCATCATTCCTCGATGCGATCAGCCAGGATCTCGTCGCTGAGGTTCAAACTACCCAGAGAAAGCCGGATCTGAGGCGGCTTCTTCCAGGCCGGCACCGCCGCTTTGACGGGAACGATGTCCGCGACTGGCCGGCCGTTGCGGTACACGCGGACGGTCTCGCCCTCCTGGACGGCGTCGAAAAACGTCTTGGCATGGTTCCTCAGCTCGGTGAAAGTGGTCTCCAGCATGTCGTCATTCTCTCAGGCCCAGGAGCGTCTGTCCATCGATCTGTACATCGTTATGGGACTCCGAGCAAGAATCCAGCTTGCTCTCTCACTCTCGGCCCGCCTTCGTGACGCGCAGGAGGTGCGTCTCGAGGGCTCCTCCTGCCCGCAGATCCAGACGGTAACGGCCCGGGGGGAGCCCTTCGGGGAGATAGAGGGTCAAGGCGCGCACCCGGTTCGGCCGTAGGTCGTCGAACGAATACAGCTCCTGGCGGGTCGCGGCATCGCGGATCGCCAGCCGGTAGACCGCGGCCTCTTCGCCGGGATAGAACACGAACATCCGGGTCCCGGTCGTCGTCGTCAGCTCACGGCCGGCAAGGGCACGGTCGCCGCCGGCGATCTCGAAGAGGGGCGCGTTGGGCCGCGGCTTCCGTACCGTTTCGAGGACGCTCTGTTGGTGGAAGCTCCAGGCGGTCACGCCCAACAGCGCCACGAAGAACGACGCAGCCAGGGTCGTGGGCAGGCGCCCCCGCCAGGCCTGCCGCGGCGGGCGGGCCGAGATCTCGCGGGCGTTCGAGCGCTGCGGATCGAGGGGAGGAGCGAGCTGCGGGCGCAGCAGGCGCCAGAGCGCGGCCGTTTCCACCTCCTGGCCCGCGCCCGGCTCCTCGTCCGGCTGGGCGAACGCCGCCGCGGCCCCGGCAAGGTCGAAGCAGTCGCGGCAGCGCACCAGGTGCTCCTGGAGGCGCGCCTCCTCGCCGGCGGGCAGCTCGCCGCGGTGGTAGGCGATCCAGCGGTCGGGGGAAGGGTGGTCCACCGGTTCCGGGGAAGTCTCGATCAGCTCCAGGAGGGTATCGCGGAATTCGGGTGAGCTCACGGGCCAGGTCTCCCATCAGAATTCTATCGTTCCGAACGTCTTGTGCAGCTTGTCCCACAGCCGTTGGCGCGCCTGGAAAAGGTGGGCCTTGACGGTCTCCGGAGAGATCCGGAGGGCCGCGGCAATCTCCTGCATGCTGCGCTCCTGGTAGACGCGCAGCTCCATACACAGACGCTGCTTGGGAGGCAGCTCTCCGATTGCCTCCTTCAGGGCCTCCAGCCGCTCCCGGCGCACGACCTGATCGAGCGGCGAGGCCGCGCTGGAGGGCGAGGAGAAGCAGGCCGCCGGCGACGGCTCCGGAGCTCCGGACGGGTCCTCGAACGGGACCTCCGGGACCGCGTGCCGGCCGCCCGGCTGGTTGTCGCGCCAATTCCGGTAGACGTTGCAGGCGATCTGCAGCACCCAACCCTCCAGCGAGCCGTCCCCTCGGTAACCCTCCAATCCTTTATAGATCCGCAGGAAGATCGCCTGGGTTAGGTCGAGCCGCTCATCGGGAGAAAAAACCCGCGGCGCCAGGAAGCGCTCGACCCGGGGACGGAAGCGGCGGAAGAGCAGCTCGAAGCTCTTCTCGCGGTCGGTGCCGCGCTGAAAGTCGCGCACCGCGCGTACGACCTCCTGCGGCCCTATGCACAGGCTGTCGTCCACCACGGGAGGGCTCTGCTCGCCCAAATTCATCGCTCCCACCGGATTCCGGGAGGCATACCAGGGACTCCGATCCAAAAGGGCTCGGCTCGAAGTATGCCACAGAACGGCCGGCCCCCTCCCCTGCCCCACCTGCTAAACTCCCCGCCTCTCGGCAGGTCCTTGTCCCCCAAAAGGAGAATGGGATGAGAAAGCTCGGCAGTCTCGTAGGGATGGTGATGCTGACAGGGGTTCTGTATCAATTCGCGGCTCCGGCCGCCGGGCAGGCCCCCAGCAGGCCTCCGGGTGCAACGGTGCTCAAGGCCGCCCGCGTCTTCACCTCCACCTCGGAGCGCCCGCTGGCGCCCGGGATGGTGATCGTCGAGGGCGACCGCATCGCCCAGGTGGGGCAGAACCTCGCCGTGCCGCCGGGAGCGCAGGTGATCGACCTCGGGGACGCGACGCTCCTGCCCGGGTTCATCGACGCCCACGTCCACATGGCGATGGAGAGCTCGGACGACTGGTACCGCGACTTCTACCAGGGCGCCCTGCGCTTCCCCGCCGAGCAGGCGCTCTACGCCGCCAAGTACGCCCGGGTGACCCTGGAGGCCGGCTTCACCACCGTGCGCGACGTGGGCTCGCACGACTACGTGGCCCTCGGCCTGCGCAACGCCATCAACGCAGGCGTCGCCGTGGGACCCCGCATGCAGGTCTCCAACTACGGCATCGGCTCGACCGGCGGCCACGCCGACGGCGCCCCCTTCCCGCCGCAGATGGTCAAACCGGCGGGAACGATCGAGGGCATCTGCAACGGGCCTGCCCAGTGCCGCGAGGCCGTGCGCTTCCAGATCAAGTACGGCGCCGACGTCATCAAGTGCATGCCCTCCGGCGGCGTGCTCTCGCTCTCCGATCCGGTCGACGTGCCCGAGCTGACGCGGGAGGAGATGGAGGCCATCGTCTCCGAGGCGCACGCCTGGCACCGCAAGGTCGCCGCCCACTGCCACGGCGACGAAGCCGCCAAGATCGCCATTGCGGCCGGCGTCGATTCCATCGAGCACGGCTCCTTCCTGAAGGACGACACCCTGAAAATGATGAAGGAGAAGGGCGTCTATCTCGTGCCCACGCTCTTCGCCGGGTACTGGGTGGGCGAGAAGGCCGACCACTTCCCGCCGCCCATCGCCGTCAAGGCGCGGGCCGCCGCGGCCCAGATGCAGTCGATGTTCCAGCGCGCCGTGAAAATCGGCGTCAAGGTGGCCTTCGGCACCGACTCGGCCGTCGAGCCGCACGGCCTCGACGCCCGCGAGTTCTCCCTCATGGTGAAGAACGGCATGACTCCGGCCCAGGCCCTCCTCGCCGCCACCGCCGGCGGCGCCGACCTGCTCGGCCTCGCCGACCAGATCGGCACCCTCGAAAAGGGCAAGCTTGCCGACCTCGTGGCCGTCCCCGGCGATCCTCTGCAGGACATCCGCCAGACGGAGAAGGTCAGCTTCGTCATGCAGGGCGGCAAGGTCTACAAGAACACGGCAGCAGCCTCTCACTGAGCGGCTCGGCGACGCCGGCGAAAACCCTCACTCCCCCAACCCCCTCTCTCCCAGCCTCCCCCCCACCGGCCGGGAGAGAGGGGGCTCAAACCGCGCCTCCTTCTCTTCTTTTTTCAGACAAACCTCTCCCTCTTCTCCCGGCGGACGGGGGGGAGGCTGGGAGAAGAGGGCCGGGGTGATGAGGGATTTTTCGCCGGCGTGTCGAATTCGCCGCCCCTCGTTCGTCGTCCATGTAGAGAC
>JBAPYB010000558.1:0-3156 GCA_049284515.1 Thermoanaerobaculia bacterium | reverse complement strand
GGGCTCCAGCATCCCCTGCTGCGGCGCCTCGCCGAGGAGGCGCCCCGCCACCGTCCGCCGGAGCCCCCCGACCTCCTGGTGGTACGCCTCGGCGAGCCGCTGATGCCACCGCAGCGGGCGGTGATCGGAGGGCGCCTCCTGCCCAGCGCGGTGCTGGAGATCACTCCCGGCCGCGCCGCCCTCGAGGTCGCCCGGGGATGGGGCTACCGGGGGCCGACGCTCTGCCTGGTTGGTGGGGGGCCCGGACGCGGCCCGCTCCTTGCCTTCCTCGCCGCGCTCGCCGGTTTGGGGCTGCTGGTCAGTGTGGTATATGTTGAGCCAAAATACGACGATGTCGAATGGAGCTGAGGACATACCGCCCGCGCCGCCGGGCGAAGTGGCTGGCCGAGACTCAGGCCAACCCGGGCTGCTCTGCGGCCAGCGGGTCCTGGTCACCGGCGGCTCGGGCGGCATCGGCCAGGGGATCTGCGCGGTGGCCGCGCGCGAGGGGGCGCGGCTGGCGTTCACCTGGCACCATAGCCGGGAGGGGGCCGAGGATACCCGGGCACAGGTCGCGGCGGCGGGCGCGGAGTGCCTGGCGATCCAGGCCGACCTCGCCGAGCCCGCCGCCGCGGCGCGGACCATCGCCGCCGTCGAGGAGGCCTGGGGGGGCGTCGACCTGCTGGTCAACAACGCCGCGTTCAGCGAGTCGGTCCCCTTCATCCTGCTCGACGACGACGACCTCCTCGCGGTCATGGAGCTCAACTTCATGGCCGTCTTCCGCCTCTGCCGGGCCGCGGTGCGCGGGATGATCCGCCGTAAGCACGGCCGCATCGTCAACATCAGCTCGATTGCCTCCTGCCGCGCCATCCCCGGACCGGTCCACTACGCCGCCAGCAAGGGCGCGGTCGACGGTCTGACCCGCAGTCTGGCCCACGAGGTGGGGCCCTACGGCGTGCTGGTCAACGCCATCGCGGCGGGGATCTTCGACGGCGGTCTGCGCTCCACCATCCCCGAGCACCACCAGCAGCGCTACCTGAGCGGTTGCGCCCTCTCGCGCTTCGGTCAACCCGCCGAGTGTGGCGAGCTGGTCGCCTGGTTGGGGTCGCCGCGCAACACCTATATGAATGGGGCCGTCCTCGTATTCGATGGCGGCACTCTGACCTGATAGGTCGTCAACGCAGTCAACGTCCGAAGGAGGCATCGGTATGCAGTTTCCCTTGAGCTCCCCGCAGAAGAGCGAGCGCGACGCGGCCTTTCTTTCCTACACTCGATCGATCTGCCCGACCTGCAAGAAGGTGATCGACGCCCATATCGTGCTCAAGGACGGCGCGGTCCACATGCAGAAGAAATGTCCCCGGCACGGCTACTTCGAGGTTGAGATCTCGAGCGACGCCGACTACTACGTCCAGTCGCTCTCCTACACCAAGCCGGGAACGGTGCCGCTGCGCTTCGCCACCCGGGTCGAGCACGGTTGCCCACTCGACTGCGGGCTCTGCGAGGACCATCTCCAGCACACCTGCTCGCCGATCCTGGAGATCAACGACCGCTGCGATCTGACCTGTCCGGTGTGCATCGTCCGCAACCAGCAGCGCTACTCGATGACGATGGAGGATTTCAAGAGCGCCGTCGACAAGCTCATCGCAGCCGAGGGGGAGCTGCCGATCATGCTGCTGTCGGGCGGCGAGCCGACGCTCCACCCCCAATTCTTCGAGTTCTGCAACTACGTCCTCAAGGGGCCTCACGAGGGCCGGATCAAGCGGCTGCTGATCTCGACCCACGGCCGCCTGATCGCCAACGACCGCAGGTTCGCCGAACGCTTCAAGGCCGGCGGCATGTATGCCTCGCTGCAGTTCGACTCCTTGAAGCCGGGGGTCTATCCCAAGATCCGCGGGGTTGAGCTCATCGATATGAAGATGAAGTGTATCGAGGTGATCAAGGAGCTGGACATCCCCACCGTGCTGGTGCCGACGGTCTCCAAGGGCGACAACTCCGGCGAGCTCGGCGCGCTGATCGACTTCGGCGTCGAGCTCGACCAGGTGTCGAGCATCGTCATCCAGCCGATGGCCCATACCGGGGACGGCGGCGACGGCTACCACGGCAATCCGGCCGGCCACCGGCTGACCATGCCCGAGGTCCACCAGCTCATCGCCGAGCAGTCGCGTTGGCTCAAGCGCGAGAGCTTCCACCCGGTGCCCTGCTCCCACGCCAGTTGCTACACCGCGACCTACCTCTTCCGCATGGAGGACGGGCGCTACGTGCCGCTCCCCGAGTTCGTGAACGTGCGGCAATACCTGGACGCCATGGCCAACCGTGCGGTCATCCGCAGCGACGACGCGCTGGAGAAGATGATCCTCGACTCCATCACCGAGCTCTGGTCGGCGACCAAGGTGGGGGAAGGCTCGGAGGTGATCCTGAAATCGCTCAAGAATTTTCTCAAGGACACCTACAACTCCCGCAACCCCCTCTCGGCCTCCGAGATCGAACGGCGCACCGAGGCGCGCAGCAAGGCGATTTTCATTCACGCCTTCATGGACCCCTGGGATCTCGACGTGGCGCGGCTCAAGAAGTGCTGCACCCACTACGTGATGCCCGACGGCCGGCTGATGCCGGGCTGCTCGTACAACAACCTCTACCGGCACAAGGACCCGCGGTTCTTCCCCAACGCCGAGCCGCTGTCGCCGATGCCGGTGCCGGTGACGGACGGCGACCGGCCGCCGCGGCTGCTGCCGATCGTCCAGTGAGCCGCCGATGACCGCGCCGGAGCCTCGTCAGGACGGTGACCTCGGCGGTGACGGTGGCGCCGGCCGCCGGTCCGGCCTGGTGTCGGAGCTGCGCGAGCTGATCGTCCAGGCCGCGCCGGATTCCGCCCGGGCGGCGCCGGTGCGCTACTGCGGGGTGGACGAGCCGCTCGACCAGGTGATTCCCTTCTCCTCCGTGATCGTCCTGGGGACCGTCGTGGCGGTGGAGGACCGCTTCGGGGTCCGGATCACCCGCCAGGTCTTGAGCCGGGCCCTGGAGGGCGGCGTCACCCTCTCCAAGCTGGCGGCGATGGTCGAGGAGCTCGCCGGCGGCAGCTCGGGACCGGGATGTACCTGATCCGCTCCGCCCGCTGGGACGATCCGGCTGCGCTCCAGCGGCAGCCCGAGCTGTGGCGCCGGGTGCGTCGCTTCAACC
>JBAPYB010000557.1:0-5458 GCA_049284515.1 Thermoanaerobaculia bacterium | reverse complement strand
GGGAAGATGCCTTCCCGATGGTTCGGCCACTCGCCCCAGGTGGCGAGCGCCATGTCGAAAAGGAGATGGCCGAACCCCCGGAGTCGGGCGTTGGCTTTGGCGTCCGGGAAGTGGACGATGAAGACCTCGCGGAAGGTCATGAAGTCCTCGAATCGCTCCGGCTTGATGACCGGCGGCGAGACGGGGAGATCAGACGGCGGGAACGGTGGAAGGGCGGGCGGGTTAGACTTGGACAGCTCGTGCATGGGGTCAAGGCTCCTTGCTCGGGTCAGGTCCGGCGGAAGTGTCCAACCACCCCGCCGGGCCGCTTACCTGGGAATGAGGGGAACGCTCCCCCCTTCAGCGGGGTAAGCTACAGGAAAATCAAGGACTTACGGCAGATTTTTGCCAGCAACACAGAAAAACCCCACTATCACCCTTGGGTCAAGAGTTCTGACCCTTGGGTCAAGCCACGCGACCCGTGGGTTAAGCCACGCGACCCGCGGGTCAAGAGCCGCGACCCGTGGGTCAAGAGTCACCCGGGTCAGGCCGCGCGACCTGTGGGTCGAGAAATACCCGGCGTGCGTCGATGGCGGAGAGGGCAGGATTCGAACCTGCGCGGCGGCTTTCCAGCCGCCGGCCTCCGGGTAGCAACCGGGCACCTTGCCAGGCTCGGTCACCTCTCCAGGATGGTGGCTCCGGTGGGAGTCGAACCCACACGGTGACGGGTTTTGAGTCCGATGCCTCTGCCAATTGGGCTACGGAGCCAGGGATGGTGCCGACGGTGGGACTCGAACCCACAACAACCAGGCTCTCGACCTGGCGCCTCTGCCAAGATTGGGCTACATCGGCGAATGGTGCCCCTCCTCGGATTCGAACCGAGAACCTCCGGCTTCTGAGACCGGCGCCTCTGCCATGATTGGGCTAGAGGGGCGTTTGGAATTTGGTACAGGTCTACGCTCCCTTTGGCAAAAAACCAAAAAGTGAACAATGGCGGAGGGTGAAGGAGTCGAACCCTCGCCGAGGATCGCCCGGCGCCCCGGTTTTCGGGACCGGTTACCGCACCATCGCAGTGGCACCCTCCAGAAACTCTCCGGAAATGCAAAAAGCCCCCGCGGCTCAACACCGGGGGGCTTTTGGCGCAGCAGTCTGATTGCTTTTCAGTCTACACGTCGATCCCCCTGGCGGTGGCCAGCGATAGATAACTTGAAGACCGGAGCAAGCAGCGCATAGTGAGAACAGTAAACCAGAGCGAGGAAGAGATGTCAATAGGGTTTTTCAATTTCTTTCCATCATCGCCGTCCGGACAGAACGTTCAGGTCGAGCACCTCCCCTGGATCGATTCCCTTCGCCTGAACGAGGACGCGGATCTCCTCGCCCATTCCCTCGCCGTCCAGCAAAGCCATGGCGCCGTGACGGGTGGCGAGGTCGGCGCTCTCAAGCTCGTCGAAGAGTCCGCAGGCGGTCAGCCACAGGGCTTGGCGGGTGAGGGCCACGGTGGTGAGGCCGGCCGCCTCGCCGGTGCGGATCAGCGTGGTGAAGTCCACGTGGGCCGTCAGGTCCTGCTCCCCTATCTGGACGAAAGGATTGCGGTGCACCCGCTGGCGCGTGTAGCAGGCGAGCGTGCCGTGGCGCCGCACCCGCGGATCGAAGAGGCGCTCGCGCTCGAAGCCGTAGTCGCACGTCACCAGGAGACCCCGCCCCAGGCGCCGCGCCAACTCGCCATAGAGCGGGCCCCATCCAGGAGCCACGTCCGCAACCTGACCGGGCTGAAGGGAGATGTCAGGGTTCTTCAGCAAGTCCAGGAGAGCCGGATCGGAGATCTCCCTCTCCTGCCAGACGAAGGCCCCTTCCTTATCTATAGCGACCCACATCTCCCCGACCGAGCCGTCCTCGCGGCCGACCAGCCGATGGACCGGCAGGGCGTCGAAAAGCTCATAGGAGAAGATCAGCCCCTCGATCTCCCCCTCCCCGACCGCCGCCAGGCTTTCGACGCGCTCGACTCCCGACGGGACCTGCCGGGCCACCCGGTCCCACGCTCGCAGTCTCCTCCCTGCGTTCCTATCCAATAAGGAAGAGGCTACGTTCCCGAGGTGCACCCCGGTCCCGAAACCGGCCTCGAACATCTCTGCCGGCTTGCCCAGCGGCCCGTCGAGACGGCTGAGGAGCCGAGCCGTCACCCGTCCGAACAGGGGCGAAAGCGAGGCGCCGGTGACGTAGTCGCCCGCTTCGCCGATGGGGACGTTCTCCCGGCTGTAGTAACCGCCCTCGCCATAGAGGGCTTCCTCCATGAAGGCGGCGAAGGGAATGGGGCCTTGGGCGCGGATGCGGGACTGGAGGCGGAGGGCGGGGAGCATGGGGCGAGAAGCTTATCGTCGGCTCATGAACATCATCCACCCCATGACTCGGTGCCGAAAAACGGGTCTCACTCGTTGATAGACTCCCGCCATGCCCTTCAAAGCCCCCCCGCTCAAGGACGTGATCTCCCGTCTGGAGACCTTTTACGGAACCCCGGAGCCGCCCGCGATCACCGATCCTTGGGAGGTGATCGTCGCCGAGAACGCGTCTTACCTGGTGGACGACGACCGGCGCGCCCGGGCCTTCGCCAAGCTGCGCGACAAGGTGGGGCTCGATCCGGAGGAGATCCTCGAGACGCCTACCCCGGTCCTCGCAGAGGTGATCCGCGACGGCGGCATGCTCTCCGAGCACCGGGTCGAAAAGCTCGTGAGGGCGGCGAGTCTCGCTGTGGAGATCGGCCTCGACGACCTCCGGAAGCTGATTCGGACCGATCCGCCCAAGGCGGCCAAGCTCCTCAAGAAATTCCCCGGCATCGGCGAGCCCGGGGCGGACAAGCTCCTCCTCTTCTCTCACGCCAAGCGTACCCTGGCGCCGGATTCGAACGCCTTGCGCACGCTCGTCCGGCTCGGCTTCGGCGAGGAGGATGAGAGCTATAACCGGCAATACCGCTCGGTGGCCGAGGCCGTGGAGCCTCAGCTTCCCAAGGACTACCCGCGCCTCATCTCCGCCCACCAGCTCCTGCGGCGGCACGGCCAGGAGATCTGCCGGCGCACCGTTCCTCTCTGCGAAACCTGTCCGCTGACGAAGCTTTGCCGGTGGTTTCAGGAGCGACAGGCTTGGTCGTCGAGGGGAGGGGAATAAGCAGGGAGATGGTAAACTGTGCCAGAGGTGGCAAATGGGCAGAGTCATGGCAAAATTGGGAGAGGGTGGCAGGCTTGTCATCCCGGTTGAATACCGGAAAGAGCTTGGAGTGGAAACCGGCGACGAGTTGGTTCTCCTCCTCGAGGACAAGTCGATCCGCGTGTTGACTCCCCGCGAGGCCATCCGGCGAGCCCAGGCGATCATTCGCTCCTACATTCCCGAGGGTGGTCCAAGGCTTTCGGATGAGCTGATCGAGGATCGACGTCGGGAAGCCAAGCGTGAGTAAAGCAACAGTGCTGGATGCTTCAGCCCTGCTGGCTCTGCTCGGCTCTGAGCCTGGCACCGAGATCGTCGCAGAGAGCATTCCGGGGGCAGCGATCAGCACGGTCAACCTCTCGGAGGTGGTCTCGAAGCTCACGGAAAGGGGAGTGCCCGAGCAGGCGGTGCGTGCAGCCCTACGGGAGATCGAGTTGGAGATCCACCCATTCAGTGAGGACCACGCCTATCGAACCGGGTTTTTGAGACTCGCCACCCGGAGTCTTGGCCTTTCGCTAGGAGACCGTGCGTGTCTCGCCCTGGGTCAACGGCTCACTGCCTCAGTCCTCACTACGGAGCGGAACTGGCGGGAGCTCGACTTGGGAATCGAGATCCGGGTCATCCGCTGACTCCAACGTTCCGGTACCATCCGGCCTCATGCACGTCCAGGTCTTCCCCACCACCGATCGTCTCCTGCACCTGGTGGATGCCATGGCGGGACAGCCGGTCGTCGTGCTGGCGGACCTGGTGGCGGACGTGTTCATCACCGGAGTCCCCAAGCGGATCAGCCGCGAAGCGCCCGTCCTCATCCTGTCGTATCAGGACGAGCGCCTCACCCCCGGCGGCGGGGCGAACGCGGTGGCCAACGTGGCGGCCCTCGGCGGCAGGCCTCTGCCGCTGGGCGTGGTGGGCGACGATGCCCACGGCCAGCGCCTGCTTCGTGATCTCCAGCACCGGGACGTCCCCATCGCGGGAATCGCAATCCGCCCCGGCTACCGGACTCCCACCAAGGTCCGCATCCTGGGCGGCGGCAAACATTCCATCAAGCAGCAGATCGTGCGCTACGACATCGAGGAGACGCTGACGCTCAACGCGGAGGAGCGCGAGTGTTTCGCGGACTCTCTCGCCCGTTGGGCCGGCGAGAGCAAGCTGGCCCGGGTCGCCATCCTCTCGGATTACGGCTATGGCGCCGTGGAGCCGGGAATGCTCCCCCAGGTGCGCGCCGCACTCGGCGAGAGGGCGATCCTGCTCGCCGACAGCCGCTATCGTCTGGGGGAGTTCCGCGGCGTCGACGGAGCCACGCCCAACGAGGAAGAGACCGAGTCGCTCCTGGACGAGAAGATCAATGACGATCCCGACCGCCTGGAGGCGGCCGGCCGGCGCTTGCGGGAGCGCTTGCAGGCACGCTTCCTCCTCATCACCCGGGGAAGCCGGGGGATGAGCCTCTTCAAGCCTGAGCTTTCCGCGCACGTGCCGGTGTCGGGAACGGACCAGGTGGCGGACGTCACCGGTGCCGGCGACACGGTGATCGGCGCCTTTGCCCTCGCCCTGGCCGCCGGGGCGGACCCGGTGGAGGCGGCGCTCCTCGCCAACTACGCCGGCGGCGTGGTGGTGATGAAGATGGGAACGGCCACCTGCTCGCCCGAGGAGTTGAAGCGGGCCGTCGAGAGCAACCCCCTCCCCTTGAAGGAGCTGCGGTGGGGATTGTCCTGACCGTGCCGGAGCTGAAAGAGAAGATCGCGGCCCTCAAGGCGCAGGGGAAGACCGTCGCCTTCGCCAACGGCCACTTCGACCTTCTGCACGTGGGACACCTGCGGTATCTCCAGGCCGCCCGCGCCGCGGGGGACGCCCTGGTGGTGGGTCTCAACGGCGACGCCTCGGTCGAGCGCCTCAAGGGCCCCGGCCGGCCGGTGGTGCCGGCGGCGGAGCGGGCCGAGCTGCTGGCCGCCCTGGAGCCGGTCGACTTCGTGGTGGTATTCGACGGCGACTCCCCCGCTCCCCTGCTCGCCGAGCTTCGGCCGGACGTCCACTGCAAGGGGACCGACTATGGTTCTCCGGAGCGCGTTCCCGAGTACGGCGTGGTGCGCGCCTATGGTGGCCGTACGGTGCTGGTGGGCGATCCGAAGGATCATGCCACGAGCGACTTGATTTCGAAGGTCAAGGGGTTGCCGTGACCCCTTGCCCCCCCACCCCCGGCGCCCCTTTGGGGCGGACCCTCACTCCCCCAGCCCCTCTCTCCCGCCCCCTCCCACCCCCCTCACCGGGAGAGAGGGGAGCGGTTAGT
>JBAPYB010000556.1:0-2288 GCA_049284515.1 Thermoanaerobaculia bacterium | reverse complement strand
CCTCCCGGCCGTCCACCAGCAGCCGGAAGTCCGCGGCGGTCAGGCCCGGGACTCGCCCGCCCTTGCGGTTGGTCACCACCGCTTCGACGTTGACCACGCGGACGTCGATCGACTCGCCGAACGAGCTCGAAGCGGGCGGCGTGACGGGTTTGGCGGCCCCGGCAGGGCCGCCAACGGCCGCCAGGCCCGCGACGAGGGTCGTGGCCAGCCAGGTGATTGTGGAGCTCTTCATCCCTTACCTCCTTGTACCCAGTGCAGCGATGGATTCGAGCCGGAATTCCGCCTCGCCCCAGATCGCCTGGCCGCTCACCGGGTCCGGCACGGTGAACACCAGCCGTTGTCCGGCCTGGCGCAGGCGGACCACCGTCTGGAAACGGGCGTAGGTGCCGGTGCGGGGCGGCGCGGTGACCGCCACCTTGAGATGCGACGGCGGCAGGTCGGCCCGGCCGCCGTCGCCGTCCAGGGCGGCGATGGCGAGGGGGACCTCCGCCAGGTAGCCCTTCCCCTGGGGCGTCAAGGCCAGCGCCTCGACCGGCACGCCGAGGGTCACCGGCACCTCGAAGTCGCGCCCCTGGCGGCGGGGCTCGCCGAGCCGGACGATCAACCGCCGGTCCTCCGTGGCGCCGCCGAACAGCAGCACGCTCTCCGCCTTCATGGCGGTCTCCGTCCTCTTCGACAGGTCGGTGAAGCCCTGGCGCGACCGCGCCGTGAGCTCGGGCCGCCGCACCTCCACCGTCACCCTGTGCTCCCTGTCGTTGGCCTTCCAGGAGGGGGTGAAGCCGAGCCAGTAGTAGGAGCCCGAGTCTGCCACCATCTCGCGGAAGGCCTCGTTGGTGGCCGACACCATGACCCGCCCGCCGGTGGCCCGCGCCAGCTTGTCGAGAGCCGTGACCTGGGTGACGTCCGACATCGAAGCGTCCACCGGATAGACCGTGTAGCCGAGCCGGTTGGCGGCCTCCACCAGGGGGCCGTAGAGGCGCGGCGCCACCGACAGCGACCAGGCGCCGGAGAGGAGCATCATCACCTTGCGGCCCGGCGGCGACTCGAAGCCGCGCAGCGCCGCCGCCGCGGCCGTCGCCGTGCGGCCGAGCTGCGTGCGCGCCTCCGGGCTGACGCGGTGGGACATCGCTTCGAGCGCCGCCCGCTTGACGTCGGCCTCGAGATCGGCCTCCATCACCATATCCTCGTCGTTCGCCAGCGCCCGCTGGTGCGCGAGAGCCTGATCGCCATGGGCCGGCCGCTGCCTGGCCTGCTCCAGAGCCGCCCTGAGCGCCTTGACGTCCCCCGTCCAGCGGCTGAGGACGGCGATGCGGAAGCCGTCGAACGCGAGGACCGCCATCCGGTCGGCGGGCCGCAGCAGGCCGAGATCGTGCTCCAACTTGTCCAGCACCGCGTTGCGCCGGTTGGCGAGCGAGAAGGAGTCGTCGACGTACACCAGGTAACTGCGCCCTACCGCGTCGCCAGCCGGCACCGGCACGGCCGGAGCCGGGGTCGGGGTCGCGGTGGCCGTGGGCGATTCCGCCGTCACCGACGCTCCCTCCGCCACCTCCGCGAAGTACTCGACCGGCACCTCCTTGCCGTCCACCAGCAACCGGAAGTCCCCCGCCGCCAAGCCTCGGACCTGCTGGCCCGAGCGGCCGGTGACCACCGCCTCGACGTTGACCACCCGCACGTCGATCGTCTCGCCCTGGATCTGCACGAGCTCGGGTTGCTTCGGTTCCTCCGCCGCCAGGGGCTGCGAGAGCATCGCCGCCGCCGAGATGATCGCGATCGTCGCGATCATCGCTGTCAGCGTTATCGTTCCTGCCAACCTCGCAGCCATCCACCGCATGGAGAGAACCATAACTCCTCCTCAGGCCGAAAAGATCACAACCTCTGGAAATCTCTGATAGCAAGGGAGATGCCGGGGCTGAAAGGCCGGTGCGGCGGGATGAGATGACCCGAGGAGAGGATGACGAGCGTCCTCTCCAGGGGACAACTGTCTACTTGTGAAGCTGCTACTTGTGGCGCTGGAGGTTGACGTCACCCCAGATCGACCGGCCCGCACGCACCTTCCCGAGAGACCGATCTTGTGTTACCATAATTCTATGCGGGAAGTCGCCATCGAGAATCTGAGATCCGAGCTCAGCAACTACCTCGAACAGGCCCGTCGAGGGGAGCGGATCCTCATCACGGAGGGTGGGCGCTCGATCGCTTACCTGATCCCTGGAGAGGAAGGTACCACCGAGAGCCGAGCCTGGGATCTCGTGCGCACCGGTGCCGCGAGTTGGAGCGGCGGCAAGCCCGAA
>JBAPYB010000555.1:0-4305 GCA_049284515.1 Thermoanaerobaculia bacterium | reverse complement strand
GCGGACCCGGTGGCGGATGCCGTGACCGACCGGCCCGTGCCGCATGTGCCCGGCGCGACGGTGCGCGTGCTCGTGGACGCGCCGGACCGTTGCGACGTGGAAGTCTCCGGCGGCGGTGGGCTCCTCGTGTTGCGCCGCGCCTATCAGCCTCTCTATAGGGCGACGGCGGAGGGCAAGCGACTGCAGACCTTGGCGGTGGACCTCGCGCTGCTGGGCGTCCAGGTGCCGCCCGGAAACCACAAGGTGGAGATCGCGGTCTCCGCCGGGCCGGAGAAGGCGGCCGGGATCGTGGCGCTGATCGCGCTCGGGGCGACGCTGATACTCTTCCGACGCCCTTCTCGAACGAACGACGCCGAATGACTGAAGAGCCCGTTTCCTCTCCGCCAGAGCCGCCGGCCGCGCCGCCGCCCGAGGCCTCGCCGTGGCTCTATGCCGGGCCGCTGCTGCTCCTGCTGGTCTTGGTCTTCCTGCCGATCGTTCGCGGCACGGAGACGTTCGTGCTGCGCGACGTGCTCAACGCCCATCTGCCCATGAAATGGTCGCAGGCCGAGGCGATGCGCCATGGCACCTTCCCCATCCTCGATCCTTACCGGGCCGGAGGGCAGCCGCTGGCGGGGAACCTCAACGCGACACCCTTCTATCCCGACAATCTCCTCTATCTCCTGGGCTCCACCTTCTGGGCCTTCAACTTCCACTTCTGGCTCCATCTGGTCCTGGCGCCGTTCGCCTTCTACTGGCTGGCGCGCGCTTGGGGCTTGGGGCGCGAGCCCGCCTGGGCGGCGGCGTCGTGCTACACGGTTTCGGGCTTTTTCCTCTCGCACCTGAGCTTTTACAACCTGATCGCGGGAGCGGCCTTGGCGCCGGCCCTGGCGGCCGCCTGCATGGACCTCGTGCGCCTTCACCGCCGGCGCGGCCTGCTGGCGCCGGCCGTGGCCATGCTCTGGACGCTGCTGGTGCTGGGAGGCGATCCGCTGATGGGCCTCCTCGCCTTCCTGCTCGCCGTCACGGGAATGGCCCTCGTCTGGCCGCGCGGTGCAGCGGAGTCGGGCCGGACGGCCGTGGCGCTCCTGCTGGCGGCCTTCGCCGCCGGCACGCTCGTCGCCTTGCCGCAGATCGTGGAGTTTCTGCGCATCCTCCCCTTCTCGTACCGGGGCTATCAGGGCTACAGCGAGAAAGTCGCCAGCATTTCGAGCCTCGACCCGCGGCAGATCGCGGAATGGTTCATCCCCTTCCTCTACGGCCGGCCGGACGTCATCGACCGTGGCGCCTTCTGGGGCTTGCAGTTCTACACCGGCTTTCCGCCCTTCTACTTCTCCCTGTATCCAGGTTTGCTGACCTTCGCCCTGATCGCCGCCGGCGGGCGGCCCCGCGGGCGGGCGGCAGCCTGGGCGTGGGGATGGATCGCCTTCGGCATCTTCTTCTCGCTCGGGCGCTTCAACCCCGTCGCCGCGTGGTTCCTGAGCTGGCAGAAGAGCCTGCGCTACCCGATCAAGTTCTGGCTCCCCGCGGCGGTGGGGGCGTCGCTCCTCTGCGGCTTGGGGATGGCCCGGCTGCGGGACGCGGACCGCGAGGTCGCAGAGGCGGCCCGGCGGCGGCTGAGCTGGGTCCTGCTGTTCTTCGGCGGCGCCTTCGCCACCTTCTGGATCTTCCTGAGCGCCTTTCCTCGGCGGGCCGCGGAGTGGATGGATCTCTTCATCCCCAAGCCGATGGACTTCATCGCCAACGAACGGCTACGCTGGGCCGGCCTGTCGTTCGTGACCTTCGGGCTCATCCTGGCCTTCGGCCTCGCCGTCTTCCTCTCGCGCCGCTGGTGGCGGATCGGCGGGCCGCTCCTCCTCGCCCTGCACGTGGGCTCGCAGCTCTGGCTGCTCCGGCCGCTCTACCCCATGGATTCCGTGGTGCCCTACCTGAGCCCGTCGCCGGCCCTGCGGTGGGTGCCGCAGAGCACTCTCGTGGTGAATCCGGACTTCAACTATCTCTTCGGGCCTTCCCAGCTCCGCCAGGGGAAGTTCCCCGAGCCCACCCTGCAATGGGTGGAGCGCCGCTCGTTCTACGAGCTTTTCCCCTTCGCCGGCCCGCTCTGGGGCCTGCGTTATGAGTTGAACACCGCGCCCGAGGGGCTGGACGCCTTCCTCTCCCGGGCGGCCCAGTTCGTGGTCAAGGGCGCCAAGACCAACGAGGAACGCTTCCGCCTGCTGGCGTCCTGGGGGATCGGCCGCGTGCTGCTCGATCACCCGCTGGAGCCGCCCTCGGCGCGCAGCCGGCTGCTGGCGACGCTGCCGAGCTTTGGCGGCGAGCTCTACGTCTACGAGGTGCTGGACCGCGCTTCCGAGGTTTTCCTCGCCCGCCGCGTCTTCCACGAACGGACCGTCCCCGCCGCGTTCCACCGGCTCGCCTCGTCGCAGCTCGATCCGCGCAGCGACGCGGTGCTCATCGACCCCAAGGGCTCTTCCCCCCGGCCGGTGGAGGAGACGGGCGGCGGCACGGCGCGCTTCCTCCGCGTGGCGCCCGAGGAGATCGAAGTGGAGGCGGACGCCGGACCGGGCGGCGCCCTCCTCGTCCTCCAGCGGGCGAACCTCCTGTTCCTCGCCGACCTCGACGGCAAGCCGGCGCCGGTGCTCACCGCCAACGCCCATCACATCGGCGTTCGCATCCCCGCGGGCCGCCATCGCGTGCTCTTCTGGATCGACCGCCGGCCCCTTCATCGCGCGCTGTGGGGAGCGCTGGCCGGGCTGATTGGGGTGGTCGGGGTAGGGTGGTTTTCGTGGAAGCGGGGGAGCGTCCCGGAAACAAGGACCTGAAGGACACCAAGGACCTCAAGGACAAGGACGACGATGGGGTTCCTGTTGCCTGTCCTTTGTGTCCTTGGAGTCCTTGTCGTCCTTCGCCGGCCCCCCTGCTAAGATAACCGGCCTGCCATGACCGACTCCGTGCCGAGACGCCGCATCCGCAAGGTGTTGATCGCCAACCGCGGGGAGATCGCGGTGCGCATCCTCCGCGGCCTGCGCGAGATGGGCATCCGCTCCGCGGTCATCTATTCCGAGCCCGACCGGCTGGGGCTGCCGGTGCTGCTGGCCGACGAGGCGTATCCCATCGGGCCGGCGCCGTCGCGGGAGAGCTACCTGAAGGGGGAGGCCATTGTCCAGCTCGCCAAGGAGATCGGGGCGGACGCTGTCCATCCCGGCTACGGCTTCCTCTCTGAGCGCGCGGGCTTCGCCCGCCAGTGCCGCGACGCCGGCATCGTCTTCATCGGCCCGTCGCCCGAGGCTATCGACGCCATGGGCTCCAAGGTGGAGAGCCGGCGGTTGATGATCGCCGCGGGCGTGCCGGTGGTGCCCGGCGGCCAGGACCCGCTGCCCGACCTGGAATCGGCCGCAGCCGCGGCGGAGGCCATCGGCTATCCGGTGATGCTCAAGGCCGCGGCCGGCGGCGGCGGCAAGGGGATGCGCATGATCCCCTCGGCCGCCGAGCTGGCCAGCTCCTACCGCGCCGCCCGCTCCGAGGCCGCCGCCAGCTTCGGCGACAACTCGGTCTACATGGAGAAATTCATCGTCGATCCGCGGCACATCGAGATCCAGGTGATGGGCGACCTTCACGGCCGGGTGGTGTCGCTCGGCGAGCGCGAGTGCTCCCTCCAGCGCCGGCACCAGAAGGTGGTGGAGGAGGCGCCTTCGCCCGTCATCACCCCCGAGATCCGCCGCCGGATGGGGGAGGCCGCGGTCAAGGCCGCCTCGGCCGTGGGCTACAGCAACGCCGGCACCTGCGAGTTCCTCTTCGACCGCAACGGCGACTTCTTCTTCCTGGAGATGAACACCCGCCTCCAGGTGGAGCACCCCGTCACCGAGCTGGTGACCGGCATCGACCTCGTGCACACGCAGATCCGCGTGGCCGAGGGCGAGCCCCTCGGACCGGAATTCGATGACGTGCAGCCGCGAGGGCACGCGGTCGAGGTCCGCCTTTACGCCGAGGACCCGTTCCAGCGCTTCGCGCCGTCGCCGGGGAAGATCGAGATCCTGCGCTGGCCGGACGGCCCCGGCGTGCGGGTGGACAGCGGCGTCTACGAGGGCTCCGAGATCTCCATCCACTACGACCCGATGGTGGCCAAGCTGATCGTCTGGGCCGCGGACCGGGAGAAGGCGCTCAACCGCCTGGAGCGCGCCCTCGCCGAGCTGCGGGTGGAGGGCATCCGCACCACGGCGCCCCTGTTCCGCGCCCTGCTTGCCGATGCCGACTTCCGCTCCGGCAACCTCGACATCGGCATGCTCGACCGCAAGCTGGCCGCGGGCGAGCTGCACCCTCCTGCGG
>JBAPYB010000554.1:0-4148 GCA_049284515.1 Thermoanaerobaculia bacterium | reverse complement strand
GCCCTCGCCCTCGCGGCCGGCGTCGCCGTGGCCCCCGGCGGCGAGAACGGCCCGGCCGGCTCGGTGCCCGAGATCTGGGGCCTGCGCGAGTTCGACGCCTTCCTCCTCGTGGTGGACGGCGTCCCCTGGGGCGGCGCCTTCAACCCCGCCCTGCCCAGCCTCGACCTCACCGACGTCGAGCGCATCGAGATCCTGCGCGGCGCGGCGCCGGTGATGTACGGCGCCACCTCGTTCGTGGGCGTCATCCACGTCATCCACCGCGCGGCCGGGGCCGCCGGCGCCACGGCGAGCGTCTGGGGCGGCAGCTTCGGCAGCGGCGGCGCCGCGATCTCCGCCCCCCTGCCCCAGAGCGGCAACTTCCACCAGTCGCTCACCGTCGACGGCGAGCGCCAGGGCTTCAAGGACGACCGCACCAAGTTCGACCGCGGGCACGTGCTCTACCGCTCCTCGCTCGACACCGGCAGCGGCAGCTTCCGCTTCGACGTCGACGGCTCGATCGTCAATCAGAAGCCGCAGAGCCCCACCCCGATCGAGGACCCCGACGCCGCCTTCCTGACGCGGCTCGACACCAACCAGAACCCGAGCGACGCCAAGATCGACGAGAACCGCCTGCACGCCGTCGTCGGCTACGACCACCATTTCGGCGGGGCTGCCGGCGGCACGTGGTCGACCACCCTGGCCGTCACCCACACGAAGAAGAAGTCCATCCGCGGCTTCCTCTTCGACATCGAGGAGGTCGATCCCAACGCCGAGGGCTTCCACCAGGATCTGACGACGGACGACGTCTACTTCGACAGCCACATCGCCTGGAAGCTGAGCCCGGGCTTCCATCTGGTGGCCGGCGTCGACCACCTCTACGGCGAGGCCAAGGCCGACTCCCAGACCTTCGACTATTTCGTGCCCCTCTCCGGCCACGGCGCGCCGTCGAGCGCGGACCAGCCCCTCGACCACGGCTTCAATCTCGACGACACGCGCAACTTCTCCGGCCTCTACCTGCAGGGCGAGTGGGACGCCACGAGCCGTCTCCACTTCCTGGCCGGCGCGCGGCTCAACCGCACCGCCGAGAAGCGGACCGCCGGCGACCGTGAGCTCTCCTTCCCCGATCCGGGCGACCAGGGCACCGACGAGCGGACCAACACCAAGCTGAGCGGCGTCGTGGGGGTCAACTGGCTGGCCTGGGGGGATGCGAGCAACGGCCTCTGGCTCTTCGCCGACTACCGCAACACCTTCAAGCCCGCGGCCCTCGACTTCGGTCCCGAGGCCGAGCCCGACATCCTCAATCCCGAGACGGCCAGGAGCTACGAGGTGGGCCTCAAGAACCGCACCGACGGCGGCCGCTTCGAGTGGGAGCTCACGGCCTTCCAGATGGACTTCGAGAACCTCGTCGTGCCGCAAGCGAACGAAGACGGCCTGCCCGAGCTGGTCAACGCCGGCTCGGAGCGCTTCAAGGGGGTGGAGCTCGACACCCGCGGCAAGCTCGGCGCCGACCTCTGGTGGCGGGCCACCTACGCCTGGCACGACGCCAAGTTCCGCCACTTGACCGAGGAGCTGGACGGCGAGGACACGGTACTCGACGGCAACCGCCTGCAGCTCTCCGCCCGGGACCTGGCCTCGGCGGGCCTGGTCTACGCGCCGGCCCACGGTCTCTTCGGCTCGGTGACCGTCAACTACACGGGCTCAAGGGTGCTCGACGAGCAGAACGAGATCCTCGCCCCCAGCTACACCACCTGGGCCGCCGGCATCGGCTACCGCACCGGCCCCTGGGAGCTGCGCCTGGACGGCTTCAATCTCAATAACACCCGGCCGCCCGTCTCCCTGAGCGAGCTGGGCGACGGCCAGTACTACATCCTGCCGGCGCGGAATTTCCGATTGACTCTGTCGACGCGGTTCTAGCTAGAGGAGGATCCGAGCCCCCATCCAGGACCCTCATCACCCCGGCCCTCTTCTCCCGGCCCCTCCATCGCCCTCCCCGGGAGAAGAGGGAGAAAGAGCAAAAAGGACGGAAAGGACAGCAAGGACGAAAAACTGGGACTCCCGTGGACATGGAAGGCGGCAAAAAGATGCGGGGCCGGTACCCTATCCGAGCGACGGGGTACCTTCAGCGAGTCCCTCAGGGGGGCGGCGCCCACACAAAACCGCGAAGACCCTCACGCGTATTCACGGTGGACGGCGTTCGCCTGGTGGGCTAACATATTGAGCATCATGCATTGGACACGAATCAGTTCGTTGTTGCTGGCGGCAGCGCTGTCGAGTGCGGCCTTCGCGCAAGAGGTGAAGAGCGTCTTCGGGGAGGCCGGCACGTTTGCCGGCACGACGGGTTTCATCAAGACGCGTCCCACCTGCGTCCCTCCTCGCTACACTCGCGATACCCTGAACTATCTCCAGGGGCCGGAGCCGATCCAGCTCCCGAATGGTGACGTCACCCTCCTGGTCGGCGCCGGACGATGCTGCGTGGGGCATTGGGAGGGTCTCTTCTCGCTGAGCTATCCCGCCGCCGGCAGGTTCGCGGCGCCACGGTTCCACGCGCTCTGGGCCACCAACGACTTCTCTCGTGCGCCAGGCCGAAAGGAGGCCGAGATCGGCTTTCCGTCGGCGCTCTTCTATGAAGGCAGGTGGCGGATCGCGCTGACCACCACGTTCCTGCCCTTCCACAAGGCGGACCGGGATCGCGCGGGCCGGCTCGACCTCACGGACCTGGTGATGCGCGCCTCTCCTTCGCAGGTCAGCAATGCCTGGGTCCAGCCGATCGCACCGGCCTGCCGGCAGATTGCAAGCTGTCTCGGCGACGGCAGCGGCTTCGATCCGGTCCTGACCTTGCACCCCAACGGCGACATCTACCTCTATCACCGGGACGGCAACTATCCCGCTTGCGTTTCCGGGTATGTGCGACATCGCGTCGCCCCGGACCTGTCCGTGAACAGCTCGGCTCCCGACGGCTGTGTCCGCTTCGAGGGGCTCACCGCGGTGCCGTTTTTCATCTCCGATATCGCGCGCACCCCGGACGGCAGAATGCTGCTGCTGACCGAGAAGCTCGACGGCGGCAGCTTCATCGTCGAGTGGAGCTCCGAGGGAGGACCCGACGAGATCGGGCTCGCCTGGAAGCCCACCGGCCGTGCCTGGCCGGCGCCCTCCCATCCCGAGGCCCCCCTCTGGAGTTACTACGTGCGCGACGCCGCATTCCTGAAGGACGCCAGCCGGACGATCGTCGAGCCTTCTGTGGTGGTGGCCCAGATCTCGGACGGCCGGAGCTATGCGGAGATGGTGGACGTACAGCTCGGGCGCTGGTACCTGTATTACTGGGCCGAAGCGGGAGCGATCCTGCCGCCGACCTTCGGCGGTCCGGCCAGCAGTTGCGCTCTCCAAGGCAAGTTGGAGGCCGCCGATTGCACGACGGTCCGCGGCTGGGCGTGGGATCCGCTGTTCCCGAGCACGCCGACCAGCGTGGACGTGCTTGTCGACGGCGTCTATCGCGAGACGGTTCCCGCCGACCGGCTCCGGCCCGACCTCGCGAACCGGGGCGATGGCCGCCATGGATTTGCCTGGCCCCTCCCGGCCGTCCTGAAAGACGGCCGGCCGCATCGATTCACCGTCCGCTTCGCGGAATCGGACACGACGGACCTGCTGCCGGGGAAAGCGAAAGCGATCACGTGCCGCTGATCCGCTTCACAACGGCCAACGAGGATCCGGGCACGCTGCTCATCGCCCTCGCGGATTACGGCGGCGGCCACGGCGTGCGGGTAGTCGACCGTCACGCGGAAGAACCGGAGGGCCGAGCCGCCCGCTCGGCTTTTGTGATCCCGTCTTCTGCCATCCTAAGAAGCGACTCCTGAACCTTCAGGATGGACTCCTTGACCTTCAGGAGTCACTCCTGTGTTTTCAGGAACGGCTCCTGAACCTTCAAGAGTCGCTCCTGAACCTTACGGAACGACTCCTGACCCTTCAGGACCGACTCCTTGACCTTCAGGAGCGGTTCCTGAACCCTATAGAGCGACTCCTGAAGCTTACGGAAGGGTTCCTGAATCTTCAGGAGTCACTCCTGAACCCTATGGAATGACTCCTCGACCTTCAGGAGCGGCTCCTGAGCCTTACAGAGCGACTCCTGAAGCTTACGGAGGGGCTCCTGAACCCTCAGGAGTCACTCCTGAACC
>JBAPYB010000553.1:0-1576 GCA_049284515.1 Thermoanaerobaculia bacterium | reverse complement strand
TCTGGGCGGCAGGTTGGGGGCTCGACCCGCCCTGATTTCGACGATTTCGCCGCTGCAGGGCGGGTCGCGCCCCCTCCCGACCCTCCAGACCCGCCCCTACTCGAAGCAAAGTTAGCGCCTATGGGGGTCCCGTCAGCAAGGACTTTCCAGACACCCTCTTAGCTCAATCTGATCAATCCCCGGCGCCGATCTGCTTCGCCATCTTCTGCGGGTGCTCGGCCACGGCGGCGGCGAAGGCGCGGTCCAGCCGGCCGTCAACACGGACCAGGGTCAGCTCGCCCTTGTCGAGCGACACCACGAAGAGGTTGCTCAGGCCGCCGTCCTCGGTGTTGTGGAGGAAGACCCAGGTGCGCTCGTCCGCCTCGCGGGTGCGCACGGCCACGGTCCAGCCGGCGCGGGCGAGGTCGCGCTCGAAGCCGGTCTCCTTCTCCAAGCGGTCCAGCCGGCCAAGATCCGGCAGCGATTTGACCTTGTAGGTGGCCACCTCGACGCCGTGGACCTCGTTGACGATCTGGCGGGCCTCGTCGACGTCCTTGTCGGGCACCATGCGCAGGATGCCGTGGATGAGGCCCATGGAGATGCGGCCGAGATGGATATGCGTCTCCGGCTCGAAGCGGGCCTCGGGGATGCGGCGCTCGATCTCCCAGCGCACGGTATCGACCGAGGGTCCGCCCGCACAGCCGGTCGAGAGGGCGGCGAACGCGAGGACGATGAGCAGCGAGGCCGAATGGCGGTTCATGGTCAGTTCTCCTTGATGGGACGGGATCTCACTGTGGCTTCTTGCCCTTGGCCGGCAGCTTTTCGAGCTGTGGCAGGTCCAGCTTCTGTCCCAGGCGGCCGATCTGGGCCGGATCGATGCGGCCGGCGATGTTGACCACCGCCGCCTCTTCGCCGGGCTTGAAGGTGAGCACGGTGAGGCCCACGATCTTTCCGGCCTGCTCCTTCATGTAGATGAAGGTCTCCTGCCCCTGGTCGCGGACCCGCACGTTGGCCTTCCAACCGCGGTCCTCCAGCCAGCGGACGGCGTGGTCGATCTTCGGCTTGATCGATTCGGCCTTGATCCCCTTGAGGGGATAGACCTGGACGTTGATCGACTGCAGGCCGCCGACCAGCGCCGAGAAGTCCGGATCGTCCTTGGCGGCTGCCGCGATGAGGTGCAGCATTCCCCCGGCCAGGTTCACCTCGACGCTCAACTGGTCGCGCGGGAACAGGTTCAGCTCGTCGAGGGGCACGAGCCCGGGCGGCGGCGGCTGGGCCAAGGCGGCGGCGGCGGCGAGGACAAGGGCGGCCGAAATGCCCGGGATCTTGAGCTTACGCATGGTGGACTCCTTACTGGGCCTGCCCGCTGCGGGCCTCCAGAGAGATGCCGATCGAGTGGGAAACGCTCTGGGCGGCGGGGAGCACGACACGGCGGGCGAGCACGTCGTCGCGCACGTCGAGGCTGGCCTGCCGGCTCACCTTGCCGAGATAGGCCAGGGCGAAGCGCGCCTGTTGAGTCGCGCGGGCGATCTCCGCGGCGCTGGGCTGCCGCGGCGGTTGTTGAGAGCGGACGAAGAGGGCGCCGCCTCCCAGGGCC
>JBAPYB010000552.1:0-5546 GCA_049284515.1 Thermoanaerobaculia bacterium | reverse complement strand
TTCGGGCTTGCCGCCGCTCCAACTCGCGGCACCGGTGCGCACGAGATCCCAGGCTCGGCTCTCGGTGGTACCTTCCTCTCCAGGGATCAGGTAAGCGATCGAGCGCCCACCCTCCGTGATGAGGATCTACATAGGTGCCAGCGACCTGTGCGGAAGTGACCGTAGGTGCCAGCGACCTGTTGAAGAAACCCTTCGGGAATTGAAGAAAGTCGGCTTGAGGCTCGCTCTGAAGGGCTCAGCATGAAGACTCTTCGGCCCGGAAGCTCTCTTTGATTCACCGTTTGGAGACACCTTCGACCTGCCAGCCGCGGCTCGCGGTGGAGAATGGCCCTCGAGTCGGGCTGATGGCGATCAAAGAACGTCGCCGGCGGAGCTATCCAGCGACGAAGGGCAGCCCAGGGGGAAAGCTGCCCGCTGGGAACGGCGCATTGCGGTCTCCAGCTTTCAACCTCTCTGCCGCTGTTCTGAAGGCGGAGACAAACCAAGAGAAGCCTTCGTAGAAGGCCTTCCGAGCAGCCTTGCTGAAGGCGTGGAGGAGCGGCGCCGGCGAGATCGCGAGCTTCGCAGGGCGGTGGAGAGGGTCTTTGGCGAGAATCGCCTTGACACCGAGGACGGCTCGATTGGACTGCCGCCGCCGAAGAGCCGCGGCCTCCTCGATGGACTCCACCAGGGCGGCGATGCGTGCCCGGTATTGTTCCGCGGTCAGATGAGCCCAGCAAGGGATCGGCGACAGGATTACCGACTCTTCCGTCGCGAACCGTAGGCGATCGAAGGGCAGTCGCCGATTGCGGGCGACGTATTCTCTCGTTCGTTCGATCCAATGTCCCGTCAACGGCTCGCTGTCGAGAAGAGCCCTTGCGGATTGCACGCCCGGCCAATCCCTCACGTGCTCGACCAAATCCTCCTTGACTCCGTTGCTGAGGATATAGGCGAGACGCTCGATTTGAGCTCCCTCTTCTTCGGTGACGACGGCCATGTCGTAGCGACGCGCGAAGACGGGTCCTTGCCAGCGGGTGAGGCGGTTGACCTCGCGAGCCAGCTTGGACTTGAAGTCGCGCATGAAGCCGGAGATCTGCCGGGCGTCCTCGACCACGGCGAGAAGGTGAAAATGTGAAGAGAGCGTGGTGACGGCGCAAAGGGTGAGGTCATGGTTCCGCTGACATCGCCCGAGCGTGCCGAGGACGATGTCGTTGAGCACCGGCCCGGGCCGGAGAAGGAAGCGACCCTGGACGGTGCGGCAGGTGATGAAGACGAGAGTGCGAGGTTCGGGGAGGTATCGGAGTTTTCTGGCCATACCCATCTATAAACGGAAAAACTCGGTCTCATCTTACAAGGATCTGTAAGCCACGCTTTTGCCGTGGGTTAGGAGGCCTCCAAAATGGGCCGAGGCGCGACTCCGTGCGCGGTTCGCGGGACGGACGCCCGCGGGGTTCCCCGCTGGCGGCTCTACATTGGCGCTGGTAACATTCGTGCCCCAGCGGCGTATCAAGGGTGTCCGGTCCGAACGTCTGGAGGCCTCATGAAAGCCATCGTCTATCGCAGCTACGGCTCGCCCGACGTTCTTCACTGTGAAGAGGTTGAAAGGCCTTCGCCCGGCGACGACGAAGTCCTGATACGGATTCGCGCTGCTGCCGCCAACCCAATGGACTGTCACCTCATGAGCGGCGTGTACATCATGCGCCCAATGACCGGGCTCCGCAAACCAAAGATGACCCGTCCGGGAGCCGATCTGGCCGGAGAGGTCGTAGCGGTCGGCAGGAACGTTACGCGCCTCAAGGCCGGGGATCCGGTATTCGGCTGCGCCCGCGGCGCTTTCGCCGAATATGTCTGCGCTGCCGAGAACCGATTGGCCTTGCAGCCGGCCAACCTCACCTTCGAGCAGGCGGCGGCCATACCTGTGGCGGGGTTGACCGCTCTGCAGGGCCTTCGCGATAAAGGCCGGATTCAGCCTGGGCAGAAGGTCCTGATCAACGGTGCCGCGGGCGGTGTCGGCACGTTCGCCGTGCAGATCGCCAAGTCGTTCGGAGCGGAAGTGACCGGTGTGTGCAGCACGAAGAGCGTGGACCTCGTGCGATCGATTGGCGCGGACCATGTCATCGATTACACCCAGGCCGATTTCACCCGGAGCGACGAGCGATACGACCTGATCTTCGATTGTGCGGGGAATCGTCCGCTGTCGGAGTCCCGGCGCGTCATGCCCCCTAAGGGGACTTTCGTCCCGGTCGGAGCGCCACCTGGCGGTCGCTGGATTGGGCCGCTGCCTGTTTTGATCAAGATGCTCGTGTCGTCCTGGTTCGTGAGCCAGGCCGTGGTTTTCTTCGTAGCGAAAGTCAACACGGACGACCTGATCGTCCTGAAAGAGCTGGTCGAGGCGAACAAGGTGACACCAGTCATCGACAGACGTTACACGCTGAGTGAGGCCCCTGAGGCCATCCGATATCTCAAAGCAGGACACACTCGAGGAAAAGTCGTCATCACTGTGGAGCACAACACCTGACGACGCGCCCTTCGTTCGGGCCTGCTTCAGCATGGCGGTGCACGGGAGGATCATGCGAAGCTGTCGCAGCGTGCCGGGCTCGCAGGCTCCACCGCGATGATCCTACCGTTCATAGCCCGATGCCCATATTTATCTGCTCAGCTGTGGAGGCAGGGAGTTGTGTATCCCACCCGGGTCTGTATAATCCTCGCCGCGAAATCGCAGTTGAGGAGCCTGGGCATGCGGACAGCCGGCTTCGCCGCTTGGCGGTGAAGGGTCGGAGCGTTGGCCGTGGAGGGTGGCGCCTGGAGTTTTAGGCCCAGGAGAACCATGAACAACAAGACCAGTGCCCAAAAAGATCGCACGCTGAATGACTGCGAGACGCCTTCGGCGCTCCGATCTGGTGGACAATTTCGAGAGGAGAAGTGCCTTGCGTTCGTCCCAATTGGAGAAGGATCCGTCGCGAGATCAGCGCCTGCGCAGCCCCTCTCGGGCGCTGCTGCTGATCGATCAACGCGTCCTCGCCGAGCTCGTCAGTCTGGCGTGGGGCACCGACTACGTGGCGGAGAGCAACGTGGTCGACCGGCACATTCGCAACCTGCGGATCAAGCTGCAGGACCCTTCACGGCGGCCGCGATACATCGTCACCGTCCCCGCCGGGATATCGGTTCCTGCCCCATTCTCCGGACTCGGCCTGACGGCGCGCGCCCTCGACATCGCGCACCCGCACCGCTCAGGTCGGGGCAGATGACGAAACTTCATGACTTCCATCCAGTGGGATGCATAATTTCCGCGGATCCAGCCAAAGTGGAGATCTCCTCGAGCCGAACGACCGCGCCGCGCGGCGTACTTGCTCATGTAGATTGATGGATTGGGGCCCTGAAACGTTGTTATTAACGAGAAAGGTAGGAAATCATGACCCGCACATCCGATAAGGCCCCTTCACCGCGACCCGGGCCGAAGTCGAGGAGTCTTCGACATTCGGCTCTTGCCCTTT
Source organism: Thermoanaerobaculia bacterium (assembly GCA_049284515.1). GTDB lineage: Bacteria > Acidobacteriota > Thermoanaerobaculia > Multivoradales > UBA5704 > DATARR01. The sequence goes on along the minus strand of JBAPYB010000552.1, from coordinate 2,073 downwards.
TCGGGACCGTCTGCATCATCGTTGCCTGCGCCGCGACGGGGCTCGCAGAAGATACGCCTGCACCGCCGGTCAATAACCAAGCCGAAACGATCTTCCGTGGTGGCCATATCGTGACCGTCGATCCTAAGCAGCCCGAGGTCGAGGCTCTCGCGATTGCGCAGGGGAAGATCATTGCAGTGGGAGATGAGAAAACCGTAATGCAGAGGCGTGGCGCGGGTACGACGGTCATCGACCTCAATGGGAAAACCTTGATGCCCGGTTTCGTCGAGCCGCACACGCACGTGATCCAAACGGCATTCGACATCGGCACCCATCTTATGACAAACCTATCGTCGTTCACGGTTCCGATGATCCCGGGGACCATTGAACAGATCCAAAAGAAGCTGGCGGTCGCATTGCCCAAGAGTGGATGGTTGCTCGCGTGGGGGGTCGACCCCTCGCGGTCAACTCCATTCATGGCCAGCCTCGATGCGAAAACACTCGATCCGGTGTCCACAGAGATCCCGATTTTCGTCCTGAATCAGTCAGGGCACGTCGCCTACGTCAATACCAAGGCGATCGAGGAAGCGGGCATTACCCCCTTTACGCCGAACCCGACAGGCGGCGTTTACGTGAGGAATCCAGAAGATTGCATCCCCGAAAAGCCGAACAAGCCATGCCCATTGACCGGTGTGCTCAACGAGTCACCGGCTTATGCGTTGTTTCGGAAGAAGTTTTTCACGGAGTCTTTTCAGAAAAGTGTCGCTGAGAAGATGCCGAGTGCGTTGGCGAAAACCTACAGCGAATTCGCCTCGGCCGGGGTGACCACCGCGACCGATCTTGGTCTCGGCACGGTCACCGGGGATATCTGGACGGAGCTCACCATGCTCGAGACAATGGCGAGCAAACAGGAAACGCCGCTCAGAATTCGCGCCTACCTCGACGCGAACTTCATTGACTTGGACGCCATTAAGAAACACGGGCTGGGGCTTCGGCCGGAGCGGAAGAGTGATGGCCTGTTGGGTATCATCGGCATTAAGTTTTTCGCGGACGGGTCGACTCAGGCCCTTACGGCTGCGCTGAAGATACCGTACGGCTGGCCGGGGGGAACACTGAACAGAGGGCAGCTGAACTACCTGGATGACAAGGGTACGGGTAAAACCGGCGAGGACCGATTATTCGAGGAGGCAAAGCCCTACCTGGAGCAAGGCTGGCAACTGGCCATCCATGCCAACGGCGACCGCGCCACGGAACAGGCGTTGAAGGTTTACGACCGACTGAACACCGAGGAGGCCCAGAAAACCAAACACGATCCCGCAACGCTGCGCTGCAGGATCGAGCATTTCACCGTCGTCGATGAGGGCCAGATAAAAGAAGTCCGGAGGCTTGGCCTGACGCCGAGCATGACCATAGGACATCCGTACTTCTGGGGCTACGCCTTCGACAAGGAGAACATCCTCGGATCGCCTCGGGCTGAGCGGATCGATCCGGCGGCGTCGCTTCTCGAGCTCGGCGTTCACTTTTCATTCAACAGCGATTCACCGATCTCACCGGTTGCTCCGCTGCGGTACATCTCCACGGCAGTCACCCGCCGATGGCAGGACGGCCCAGGGCAGAAGGAAGGGGTGCTGGGTAAGGGGATCCCGGTCGATGCTGCGATCCGCGCCGTGACTCTGGATGCCGCCTATCAACTCTTTCTCGACGACTATGTCGGAAGCCTGGAAGTTGGGAAACTGGCCGATCTCGTGATCCTCGATAAAAACCCCAGAGCGCCGGAAATGAAGCCCGAAGACATCATGGAAATCAAAGTACTTTCGACATACCTGTCGGGAGTGAAAAAATAGAGGCTCCGGCACCCGCGGCATCTGCACGTTGAAGGGAGCCTGCCTCGCAATGGCAGGTTGAGTCCGCTCCCGCCGCGCGGGGAGCGGATTTGGAGGATAAGGTGGGGGATAAGGTGCTGGGAGGGTCTTTGGCGAGAATCGCCTTGACACCATAGTTCGGCGGATGCTCCTGCCGCCGAGGTCTACCTTATCCGATCTCTACTCGACCTCGCGAACGAGGGCTCCCCGGTTTCGGCCCGCTCCGCGCTCA
>JBAPYB010000551.1:0-2785 GCA_049284515.1 Thermoanaerobaculia bacterium | reverse complement strand
ATCCTCTCCTGCGCGGGCCGGGGGTACGGTCCTTTCTCTGATCGCGGCTCCGCTCAGCGTCCCCGTCCTGCGTGCCCACCTCGATGGCTCGCTTCGCCTACCGGACTTGGACGAGCGCATCAGCGGGGCGGGGTTGACGACGCTGCGGGGCCAGGTCGTCAACCTGAGGCGCATCAGCGCCCTCGAACGCCACGTCCGCAGCGGTATGCCGTACACGGTGGAAAACGAGTTGACCGATAGAGGGAGGGGGATCCTCGCCGTAGCTGGCCTTGTCGAGGCCTGGCTCGCCCGCGCGCCCCAGGGGCCGATCGCGCTCGGCAGTGAGCCGGCCAAGAGGGCGATCCGCGCTTTGGTCGGCGGCTGGAGCTCGACCATGTTGCATGCCCTCGCCGCCCGCCCTCTCTCACTGACCGAGCTCAGTAGCCTGATCGGCGATTTCAGCTACCCGTCGCTTGAGCGGCGGCTCTCGGCGATGCGTGCGGCGCGCCAGGTCGAGGCCCGGTCGACCGACGGGACGGGGGCAAAGCCCTTCGACGTCTCTCAATGGACCCGCTGGGCGGTCGCCCCGCTCCTGGCGGCAGGCCGTTGCGAGCGCGAACACCTCTCCGGCATGACGAAGCCCCTGACCCGCATCGACATCGAGGCGGCATTCCGACTGGCTGTGCCGCTGGTCGACCTCCAGGTTGCTCACAGGGGCGCTTACCTGTTGGCCATTGGCACCGACGCTGCCGGCGCAGATCAGGAGGATGCGGAACGTGTGTCCGGCGTCGGCGTCGAAGTCGAGGACGGTGTGATCACAGCCTGCGTCTCGCCCCTCGAGTCGGGGCCTCCTGCCTGGGCGATTGGGACCGTCGACTCGTGGGTCGACGCGATTCTGGAAGGCAAGCTCGAACGCCTTCGCCTCGGGGGCGAGCAACCGGCCCTCGCCAAGGTCGTGATCGAGAGCCTTCATGCAGCTCTCTTCGCGGCCTGAGAGGCTTCGTTTCCCGGTACGATCACGGTGCTTGACCAGAACAAAGCAGTACTCTAGGCTCTACTGCGACTGGCCTCCGCCGGTCGCCAGGGAAATGGGAGAAGAACTAGGGGGCGGTGCCGAGCCGTCCACAGAGATATGGATCAACCCAATGAGGGAGGAATAGAGCTGATGTTCTCGATGCTTAGAAACCGCCTCGGGATCCCGGGAGTCATCTCGGTGATCGCGCTGGTGTTCGCAATGATCGGCGGCGCCTATGCCGCCAACAACTCAGGTGGCGGCAAGGCCACGGCTTCCGCGAAGGGAAAAAAGGGACCGACAGGCCCGCGTGGGCCGAAAGGTGCCAAGGGCGATGCCGGTCCTGTTGGAGCTCAAGGTCCTGCCGGCGCCAATGGTAAAGACGGCGCAGCTGGAGCGCCGGGCGAAAAAGGAAGCACGGGGCCGACTGGGCCGACTGGGCCGACTGGGAACACGGGGCCGACTGGGCCGACTGGGAACACGGGGCCGACTGGCTTCAGCGGCTTTACCGAAACGCTCCCTTCCGGAAAGACCGAGACCGGAGATTGGGGCATCCAGATGAAGGTAGGCCCAGAAGGAAGCGAAGGAACCGAAACCAAGGCACCAATCTCCTTCTCAGTCCCGCTCTCCACCCCGATTGCCGCCGCAAATGTGGTTCTGGTTGCTTTTGAAGAAGCGCCGGTGAACGCACACTGCGATAATGGAGTGGGACAGGCTGCTAGTGTCATTAATCCCGAGGCTGACCCAGGGTACCTCTGTGTCTTCGCAGGCTTCTACGGCGGCATTCCCAATGGCGTTGGACAACCGGACGGGAACCCAGGCGCCGGAGTTAGTGGCGCGATAGTTACTGCCACCACTGGCTTCGAAGGCAACGTGATCGGCACCTGGGCGGTGACCGCGCCTTAGCTGCCTCTGAGTATCCAAGCCCTGCTTGTCTACGACCGCCTCGGAGTACACCGAGGCGGTCGTCTTTGGGTTCGGGTCCGGAAAACACTACATAGTGGTTCATCCAGTTGAGCAGGTGGCGCTAGAGAATCGAGAAGAAGATCTCGACCTGGTTGAGCCAGGGAGGCAGAGCGCGCTTGCGTCATTGGCCGGACTCGGCCCCCTGGGGCGCACGCGTGCAGGCCTTCGCTATCAGTCGTGTCCTCGTCGCCTGGTTGTGCGCGAGGCGGCTTGCAGGGCTGCGGCAGATCCACCAGTCCATCCAGGCCGTCGTGCTCGAAGCGTTCGCGCACTACTGGGCCGCGTTCGCCGAGCAGTCCACCCGACGGCCGACCTGGGCCGTCGAGCGGTCCTCACCTGCCTCTGTAACTACCGCCCTCATACTGACCCCCTCTTGTCGGTCTAAAGCTGACCCCTTTAGGACAGCGGCAAGGGTGTTGTTGGAGAGACTTTCAACCCTGACTCGGTCTAGTTCGACTGAGTCAGGAGGCAGGGAGAGTGGTGGCAGTGGAGCAGTGGGCAGAGATCAGGAGGATGCATTTCGTCGAGCGCGTCGCGATCAAGGAGATCGCAAGGCGTACCGGGCTCGCGCGCAACACAGTACGTTCGGCGCTTCGTTCCAAGACGCCGCCGCGGTATAGGCGGGCTGCAAAGCGCCCGTCCAAGCTCGACCCATTCAAGGGCGAGATCGATGAGCTCCTACGTAACGACCCGCGTATCCCGGCTCCGAGGATCAAGGAGTTGATCGGCGATTCGGGCTATGACGGTGGTAGGACGATCCTCAACGATTACCTTCGCGAGGCCCGCGCACGGTTCGACACACGCCGTACCTATCAGCGGACCGAGTAC
>JBAPYB010000550.1:0-8130 GCA_049284515.1 Thermoanaerobaculia bacterium | reverse complement strand
GAATCAACAAACCAGTCCCAGATTGCACCGCGACGGCCCAGTCTGGGACTGGAGCTCTCACCGCTCTCCACCGCCCCGAAAGAGCTCGAATTCATGGCCACGGAATTACGCGAGACTCAACAGCAGGCAAGGAAGTTTTCGAGGGCTTCAGGAGAGACATGCTCCATGGGTAGTCCCTATGGCTCCGGGAGCCGGACACACAGAAGAGGAAAAAGGGGCCGACCCATCATGCGGCTGGGCCGGCCAGGAGGGGGAGTAACGTTCGCGCGCGATGAAAGTAGAAGCCCGCACAGGCCCCGGATGTCCCATGCCTGACGCTCTGGGAAGAAGGATGACGTTCGCGCGGCCTCTCGCCCAACAAGAGAAGGAAAGGAAGGAGACATTGAATCCCGGCCCCGGATCGGGGGCCTCATAAGGATGCGCCGTGCCAACGTGGCGCAGCGCGGGCATTGGGTCAGGAGATGCCTCACAACGACCCGCGCTTCTTCTCTTGTAACCCGGCCAAACAAGAAATGCCTCGCTAGCCGCTCAGTAAGGTGCTCCATTGTCGTCCTTTAGGGCTCCAAAATGTTTACGTGAAGCATCCGCTTGTCCTCCAGTCGGGAGAGGAAGACACTTCGACCATAGGGGACACCTTCTTTCACGGGCAATGGCGCCCGTGTGGCTACCTGTCCCTGATTGGAGAAGCCATGCTTCGCTTGGTTCTGCTCGTGCTCTATCTCATCGCGTCATCCTCTGCATCCCTCCAAACCAAACAGGGCGGCAGCTTGGACCCGTTGGGACTCCATCAACTGCCGCCCCCGACCATCGACGCGGGAGCGGGCAACGACCCGAACGGGTAGGAGTCCGTACTGCCGAAGGGGCAGGGAGACTCACCCAAGGGCCTCTCTCCCCCTTCCCTCCCTCAAGTCCCAATGTACAGAGGCTCGTATTTCGAGTTACCCTAAAACCGTCGTTCAGCGCTTTTTGTTTTAGAGTAACCAGAAATGGCGCATGTCACGAAAGAGGAGCTGCTTCGCGTAAACGAAGCAGGGCGGGCCGAGATCGCGCGGATGGGCGCGCACCTCTCTGCCTGCCCTGCCTGCCGGTCTCTCGCTGCCGGTATTCTCGGGGATCGCACGGTCAGCGCGAAGCGCGCGCCGCTCCTCAAGCTCATGGTCGAGCTGGCTGGCTTCGAGAAAGCAATGGCCACTGAGCGTCTCCTCGCGAAGGCGGAACTCGCCGAGCTGCGGCGCCTGACGCCGGGAGCCCAAAAAGAGAGGGTGATCCTGTCTCGGTCCTGCCGCTCGCCAACGTTCCTCAATGTGCTCCTCGGCGCACTGCGGGCGCCGCGATCAAGAGAAGAGTCCGAGCTTCTAACGACCGTGGCGTTGCTTGCCGCCCAGGGGATAGATCCGGCAGAGGGAAGCGAGGCGTTCAAGAACGATCTCCTGGCGATGATTTGGACCGAGACCGCGAACGCCCGCCGGATCAGAGGTGAGTGGCAGCCCGCGCGTACCGCGCTCCTCCGCGCCGAGGAGCACGGCGCACTTGGCACCGGCGACGAGAGCATCAAGGCGCGACGGCTCTCTATCACTGGCTCGCTCCAGTGCGACCAAGGGAGACGGAATGAAGCCATGGCTTCCTTGGAGGAGTGCCGGAAGGCCTACGCTCTCTGCAGCGAGTGGCCGCAGGTCGGCCGGACGCTTGCCACCATGGCCCATTGCATCGCGGACGACGAACCGGAGCGGGCGCTCAACTTATTGGATAGAGCACACGTCTATATCCCTCCAGAAGATGCGGGGCTTCGGTCCCTCATGGAGAGAATCCGCACCGACTGCCTGGTGACCGTTGGCCGGCTGGAGGAAGCCTTACGCGCCTTTGCGGAGGCAGAGCGCGTGAGACCGCCCCACGACCGGCCGAGCGCGGCTCTGCGCTCCACCTTCATTTCGGCTCGACTCCTCGAAGCTCTCGGCCACATGCAGGAGGCGGAGACGCTGTTCGACGAAGTGGTGAACGGCGACCTTGAGCAGGGGTTCTATAAAGACGGTCTCCTCGATCTTTTGTACGTCTTCGGGTTTCACGTCCGCCTGGGCTCGCCGGAGCGGGCGGCAGAGGTAAGCGTTCGTACCCTCGGCGAAATGGATCGCCACGACTCCGTGGTGCACGAGCAGCTCCGATCGGTCTTTGCGAGGCTCACCGAGGCCGCAGCAGGACAGTCCCTCGACGAGCGGATGCTGGCACAGGCGCGCGACTATCTCTGTTCGCATTGGAAGCATCCCGCGCCCTCGGAACCGGCCTTTGCACCCGAGGGGCGGGCGCCTTCCTCCTCAGTTCATGGAGCGGTCACGGAAAACAGACTACTGGTTGAACCCCTCCTTGCGCGGGCGCTCTGGGCTCTCATTCGACGCGAGCCGAGAAAAACGCAGCAGCTTCGGGTAGCCGAATCTCCAAAGTATCACACCATCACCTTCGTCGAGCTGCTCCTTACGGGCGTCCGCCAGGCGCGTTCCCGCGAAGAAGCCGAGTTCACGGCAAGCCTTGCCCTTCAGGCGATTAAGTCCATGGAAGCGCCTTCTCTCGTGAAGCATGACTTGCAAGCACAGCTCTGGACCGAGGTTGCAAACATCTGCCGCGTCGCTTCCGAGTGGAGCAGGGCAAACGCCGCGCTCGTCCAAGCCCGGAAGCACTTGGCGGAGGGCTCTGGCGACCCTCTCCTCAAAGCACGGACGCAATCGATCTCTGCATCCCTTCTTGCTGATCAAGGCCGCCGCGTCGAGGCCCTTGCGGCGCTCGAAGAGTGCGTCGAGCTTTACGAGAGTCAGGGCGCGTCTCCGCTCGTCGCGCGGACCTTGGTACAGATAGCGCATACGCTCGTGGACACCGACCCGGCGAGCGCACTCACGCTTGCGGCGCAAGCGCTCCCCATGATCCCTGCCTCAGACACCCCCCTGCAATGTCTTGCCGAGAACATCCGCACCGACAGCATGATCAACCTGGGAGAAGTCGACCTGGCGCTTCAAACATTCGATCGCGCGGAGCAGCTTCGTAGCGCCGGGGTGTCGCCGGTCGCAAAGCGGCGAAGCGACTTCATCGCGGCGCGACTCATAGAGCACCTTGGTCACCCCAAGGAGGCAGTGCAGCTCTTCAAAAGAGTGATCGCAGACGCCTTTGATCACGAAGCGTACCGCGAGGCGTTCCTTGATCTCCTCTATCTCTTCAGCGTGCACATCCGGCAAGACGCAACGGAAAAGGCCGTGGCGCTCTGCCGCTTTGCGATCGACCGTCTTGACTTTTTCGGCCTCGGCCATGAGCAACTACGCACCGTGTGGAAGGAACTTATGGACGCGGCCGGCCGGAGCGCCATAAGCCTGGAGGCCCTCGCCGAATTCCGCGAGTTCCTCAAAATCCACTGGAAGAAGCCGGCGGCCAAGGCGCCCCGTTTTTCTTTCGGGTCGCGTTTGTCCTGCGCGATGAAAGTAGAAGGACCTGATTCCATGGGTTGACTTGTCCTGTACCCCTCAGAAGCACACACTTCCTCTGTAGGAGGTGTCATCCGAGACAATGGAGTCTCTGATCTGATGCCCCGAAAAAGGGAGAAGCTATGTCTGTTCGCTTCGCGGTTCTCTTTGTTGTTTTTCTCGCCTACGTTCTGTCCTCCGGCGTCGTCGGTAAGCACGGGAGCGGGCTTGACCCCCTGGGGCTCAACGCTCCCCCTGCGCCGCCTGCTCCGACTTCGGACCAAGGGAGTGGTTGGGACCCCTGGGGTTGAGTCTCTGTCTAGAGCCGCCGGAATTGACCCGGCGTTCCCTCTTCACTGCGCAATGGAACTCGCCGCCGCGGCTGTGGGAGCTGTGCGGAATCCCTACCGTTTCCCCTTCACCTCCAGCTCCACCCCCACCTTGGCCGGTGGCAGGACGCCGGTGAGGTATAGCACCTTCCCCGATTCCGGAATGGCGATGGACAGCGGCTTGACGCCGCCGACAAGGCCCTGTTGAAGCCCCTGGGCCTCCTTGGCGAAGAGGGCCTTCTTTCGCTTCTCCTCCTGGTCTGCCTCATCCTTCTTCGGCACATCGCGAGACGTCGGAATCTTCTCCAATTCCTCGGCGGAGACGGTGGCGCCGGTGCTGATCCGGCGCTCGTCCAGGAGGGGAGACTCGGCGGGCCCGACATAGCCACTCTGTTGGCCCGACTCCTTGCCGCCCACGTTGATGCGATCGGTGAGCACCCCAGGTTTCGATGCCGGCCGCAGCTCGCCCGAGCGGAAACGGTATTTGGGGCCGTCCGGCAGCAGCAACCGCCACTCGTGGGCCTGCACGGGCACGGCGATCTGCGGCAGGGTGAGGGATAGCTCCGAGCGGCCTGCGGGTATGGCCTTCTCCAGCACGGAGACGATCTCGACCACCGGCTCCTTGCCGGTCTCGTAGCCGAGGGGAATGGAGATCGTGCCGTTCCCCCGGACCAGAGGCCTCACCGGCACCTCGTCCACCTTGGCGGACCACAGCTTGGCCGCGGCCGGCAGGACGACGTCGAGCGCCGCACCCAATCCACCGGGCGGCCGCAGGGTCAGCCGGTCGCGGTGCAGCAGGGTGCCGTCGACCGTCAGCAGTGTCGTGGTTTGCCGCCGCTCGACGAGGAGCGGCAGCGAGGGTGCGAGCGGCCGCAGCGCCACGGCCATCTTGCTGCCCTCCTCCGTTGCACCGAGCCGCCAGGCCGCGGCGAGGTCGATGGAGCTCAAGGCCTCGCGCAGGGCCGGAGGAAGATCGTCCACGTCGACCCGGGACCAGCTCGCCTGCGGCAGTGGACGCACATCGGCCGCCACGGCCGAGGCCAGGGCCAGATAGCGGGCTCGCACCTCGGTCTCCGGCATGACCGGGACGATGGGCTCCAGGGACACCTCGGCGCCGGGCGCAGGAGTCGAGGTGAGAACGAGATATCCCGTGCCGCGGAGCTGGTGGCGCCGGTTGATCGTCAGCCGGCGGGACTCGACCACCGGAATGACGGCCCCTTCGTCCGTGCCCGCCTGCTCGACGACGAGTCCGGGCGGCAGGTCCACCGTGAAGCTTCCCAGGCCGCCGCGGGAGATCTCGTAGAGCACCACGTCGTGGCGGCGGGGCCCGTCCGGCAGGAGCTGCACGAGAGTGAGGACGACGCTCTGCGCCAGCAGCTTCTCGGCCTCGCTGCCGTCCACCTCGCGCCGCACCTCCACGACCTGGGCCTCGCCGCGCCGCGTAGTAAGCTGAACCCGGCGCCGGCCCCCCTCCGTCCGGTCGTCGACGATCACCGCGCCGGGCGCGTCGAAAGCGCGGTCGGCCGGCAGATCGATCTCCGTCACCGCCACGGGAGCCACCGCGGCCGGCAGGCTGATGCGGGCTACCCCCTTGCCGACAAGCAGCGGACCGCTGACCTTGACGGCGTAGCGCCCCGGCCCGGGGGCGACGAGCCGCAGCTCGCCCTCTTTGGCGCCGGCCGTGACGGCGGCAACCGCCGCGGACGGCGCGCCATCCAGGGTCCTCGTCTCCACCTCCAGCGGCACGCCGGCAATGGGCAGCGACACCGGCCCCTTGGGCTCGCCCTGGACGAGGACCTCGAATTCGGAGGTGACGTCGGCGCTCTCCTCCTGATTGCCTTCCTTAAAGAGGATGCGCACCCGTTGGGAGGTCACCTCCGCCAGCGGCTCGTCGCGCCGCGCCTGCCGCTGAGCACGCTCGCGGTCGATCCGCTCCACGGTCTCGACCAGCGAAAGGTACTCCTTCAAGGGAAGCATCACCTCTCCCGGCCGTAGGTCCTCCGCGGCCCGGAGCCTGGAGGACATCAAGAGGATCATCGTCAGGGACAGGACTCTCATCTTCAGGATCATTACGATTTCCCCTTCACATCCAGCTCCAATCCCACTTTCACCGGCGGCAGGGCGCCGGTGAGGAACAGCACCTTTCCCGATTCCGGAATGGTGATGGAGAGCGGCTTCACACCGCCGACCAAGCCCTTCTGGAGCCCCTTGGCCTCCTTCGCGAAGGCATCGCGAGCCGCCGGGACCTTCTCCGACTCGGCCATCTCCTCGTACGCGTCAAAATCGTAGTAAACGGGGGACGAGCCCAACGCATTCATGTCGGTGATCACGACACCATCCATACTCCAGACGGCCTGGTCACCTGTCGAGCCCGGCCTCACAGACTTGCTCGTCGCATTCGCCGTCCTCCTGCGGGCCGGCCGCAGCTCGCCCGAGCGGAAACGGTATTGGGGGCCGTCCGGCAGCAGCACCCGCCATTGGTGGGCCTGCACGGGGACCGCAATCTGCGGCAGGGTGAGGGCCAACTGCGAGCGGCCGGCCGGGATGGCCTTCTCCAGCACGGAGACGATCTCGATCACGGGCTCCTTGCCGGTCTCGTAACCCAGGGGGATGGAGATCGTGCCGTTGCCCCGGTTCAGGGGGCGCACCGGCAGCCCGTCCACCGTGGTGGACCATAGCTTGGCCGTCCCAGGCAGGACGACGTCGAGGGCCGCTCCCAGCCCGCCCGGCGGCCGCAAAACCAGCCGGTCGCGGTGCAGCAGGGTGCCGTCGACCGTCAGCAGCGTCGTGGTGTCCCGCACCTTGATGAGCAACGGCAGCGACGGCGAGAGCGGCAGCACCGCCACCGCCATCCGGCTGCCATCCGCCGCGGCACCAAGCCGCCAGGCCGCCGCGAGGTCGATGGAGCTCAGGGCCTCGCGCAGAACCGGGGGCAGATCGTCCAGATCCACCCGCGACCAGCTCGCCTGCGGCAGTGGATGCGCATCGGCCGCCACCGCCGAGGCGAGAGCGAGATAGCGGGCCCGCACCTCCATCTCCGGCAGGACCGGGACGACGGGCTCGAGCGGCACCTCGGCGCCCGGGGCGGGAGTCGAGGTGAGGACGAGGTACCCCGTGCCGCGGAGCTGGTTGCGCCGGTTGATCGTCAGCCGGCGGGACTCCAGCACCGGAATGACCCCTCCCTCGTCCGTGCCCGCCTGCTCGACGACGAGACCGGGCGGCAGATCGACGGTGAAGCTCCCCAGTCCGCCGCGGGAGATCTCGTAGAGCACCACGTCATGGCGCCGGGGGCCGTCCGGCAGGAGCTGCACGAGAGTGAGGACGATGCTCTGCGCCAGCAGCTTCTCGGCCTCGCTGCCGTCCACCTTGCGCCGCACCTCCACCACCTGCGCCTCGCCGCGGCGCGTGGTGAGCTGAACCTTGCGCCGGCCTCCCTCCGTGCGGTCGTCGACGATCACCGCGCCGGGCGCGCCGAAAGCGCGGTCGGCCGGCAGATCGACCTCCGTCACCGCCACGGGAGCCACGGTGGCCGGCAGGCTGATGCGGGCGACCCCCTTGCCGATCCACAACGGACCGCTGACCTTGACGGCGTAGCGCCCCGGCCCGGGGACGACGAGCTGCAGCTCGCCCTCCTTGGCGCCGGCGGTGACGGCGGCGGTGACCGCGGCGCCCGCACCGGGAACCGCAACACCCAGGGTCGTCGCCTCCACTTCCAGCGGCACGCCGGCGATGGGCAGCGACACCGGCCCCTTGGGCTCGCCTTGGACGAACACCTCGAGCTCGGAGGTGATGTCCGCGGTCTCCTCCTGGACCATGATGCGCAAACGCTGGGAGGTCACCTCGGCCAGCGGCTCGTCACGCCGCGCCAGCCGCTGAGCGCGCTCGCGGTCGATCCGCTCGACGGTCTCGATCAGCGCAAGGTAGTCCTTCAAAGGCAGCAACACCGCTCCCGGCCGGGGGCCGCCGTCCTCGGCCCGGAGCCTGGAGGACATCAAGAGGATCAGCGTCAGGGCGAGGGCTCTCATCTTCAGAACCATTGCGGTCTCTCCTTCTCCACCTCGGCGCGCAGCACCAGAGGGGCGGGGGCGGCCGAGAGAGCGCTCCAACTGGCGCGGATCTCGGAAAAGCCGGGCGGTGGTGCAAAGAAGGCGGCGACGGCAGCCGGCAGCGGGGAGAGGGACAAGGACGAGTTCACCTGGGCATCCACCTGCCGGGCCATGCCGGCGGCGGGTTTGCGGGCGGCCGTGCCCGGCGGCGCGGAGATCAGACCGGCGCGGGCGGCGTCGGCCAGCTTGTAGGAGTGGCCGCCGGGGAGGATCACCCGCATCTCGACGCGGGCGGCCGGCGCCGAAAGAGACGGC
>JBAPYB010000549.1:0-9295 GCA_049284515.1 Thermoanaerobaculia bacterium | reverse complement strand
CCTCCCTTCGCTGCGCAGATAGGTGTCCGGAGACGGGCCGCCGCGGCGGGGCGGACCCGCCACGGGCTCGCGCGCCTCCACCCACGAGAGGCGGCGGGCGATCCACTCCGGAGCGCTGCGGGCCGGCACCGAGCCCCACAGCCCCACGGCGGCGTTGCCGTAGCGCAGCATCGCCAGGGCGCAGTCCTCCTCGGGCTCGTGCCGGTGGCCGCCGCTCTGCGAGAAGAGCCGCGCCTTGAGGTCCAGCAGGGCCGCCGGCTCGCCGGTGAGGAAGCTCCACCCGTCTCCGGCGCCGTGCCGCGCGGCGAAGTCGCGCAGGGCGTGGACCGTGTCGCACTCGGGATCTTGGGTGAGCGAGTAGAAGAACACGTCGCGCCCCAGCCGGCCGGCGAGCAGCGGCTGCACGCGGGCGAGGCTCTCGACCGTCCGGTACCGCGGCTCGGTGGCGATCGACATGCAGTGGAGGACGACCGTCCGCCCGGCCACCAGGTCGTCGTAGAACAACGCCTTCGCGCCCTGGTGGGTGATCACCACGTGGTTGGGGATGTCGCCGGCATTGGGGCCGCGGGCCGGGCGCTCGCAGTCGTCCTGCATCCCCAGCGCGAGGGCGGGGATGGCGGGGATGGCCTTGGCGCCGGCCGCCAGGATCTCTCGTCTGTCTTTCATCGCCTTGTCTCCCGGGTCTCCCTTCGTCCCATCACCTCAGTCCTCCAGCGGGGGCGGCACCGCGGGCGGCGAGGGGCCTTCCTCGGCGGTCGGGTTCGCCGGCCGGACCTCCACGTGCGGCGGCTGCTCCGAGGGCGGCGCGTACACCGCGTCGGCCGAGCGCGGCTGGTCGAAGCCCTTGCCCGGCTCCACGATGTCCCAGCGGATCATCATGGCGTGGTCCTCGTGGACGACGTTGTGGCAGTGCATGACGTACTTGCCGAGGAAGTCCGGCCAGCGCATGTAGAGCCTCAGCTCGTCGCTGGGCAGCAGGATCGCCACGTCGCGCCGCCGGCCGCCCATGAAGCTCTTGACCTTCGCCCGGGTGTGCGGGGCGGTCTCGCCGAGGACCGCCTCCAGCGCCACCTTGGGGCTCGCATGGTCCTCCGCGGCCTGGCCCTGGGCCTCGAGGGTCTGGATGAAGCTCTCGCGGTAGGGCCGGCCGTTGATGGCCAGGAACAGGAACTCCACGAAGTGGCTGTGGATGGGGTGCGACCAGTTGCGACCGCCGTTGCGGAAGGTCCAGATCTCGGCGCTCCCCTGGTCGATGCCGGCGTCGACGCGGTTGGGGTCCATGACGTGGCCGTTGATCGTCCACAGGCCGCCCTCGTAGTCGAAGGTCCACACCCGCTCGCGCCTGACCTCGGCGAGGTCGATGCGCGGCCAGGGGCGGAACTGGTCGGGGATGCGGCTGTTGTCGGGCGCCGTCAGCGGCACGACGTCGAAACGCAGCAGGTTGGTCTCGGGGTTGTCGAAGTCGAGACGGGCCCCGGTGGGACCGGCGCCGTTGAGCTGCTGCAAACGGTTGTGGATATAAACGTGGTCGCCCGGCTTGTAGGCCGAGAAGTCGAGGATCACGTCGACCCGCTGCGCCACCCCCAGGAAGACGCTCTCGGTGTCCAGCGGCTCGGGCAGGAAGTTGCCGTCGCCGGTGATGGCGGTGAACCTGGGGTACTCGAAGCGCTGGCTGCCCGCGCGCTCGGCGCGCAGGAAAAGGTCGTAGAAGCGCGATGGGCCGCCGTTGAGGATGCGGAACCGGTACTTGCGCGGCTCGACGTTGAAGCGCGGCGTGATGCGGCGGTTGACGGTCATGCGGTCGCCCAGCATGCCGTCGGTGTTCCAGGCGTCGAACACCGCCTGGCCGTCCTCCCCGAAACGGATGTCCTGGAGGATCAGGGGGATGTCGTACTTGGGGAAGCTCGGCAGATGCCAGCCGGTGTTCTCGTCGCCGGTATCGTCCTCGTCGAAGAGGCAGTAGAAGCCGGCCAGCCCGGAGTAGACGTTGGCGGCCGTGAAGTCGAGCCGGTGGTCGTGGTACCAGAGGGTCGAGAGCTTCTGCAGCGGATCGTGGCCGGCGGGGAAGTTGGCGTAGTGGTGGTCCCAGAACTCGCCGGTGTCGATCCAGTCGACGGGATTGCCGTCGCTCTCGGACGCCGTGTGGGCATTGTGGAGGTGGGTCGTGGTCGAAGGGAGCCCGAAGCGGACCTTGGCGTGCCCCACCGGCGGCAGCTCGTTGTAGCGGCGGACGAGCACCGGCTCGCCGTAGCGCGCCTGGTAGGTGGGTCCCGGCGTGCTGGGCGGGAAATTGCCGGCCTGGAAGCCCCAGGAGTAGCTGCCCTTGTCGTAGGGGGGGTCCGGGTGATACTGCCAGACGAATTCCCGCTCGCGAATCTCGTACAGCTTCTGCGGCAGGAACTCCTGGTATCGCTGGTGGGCGCGCGGATCGGGCGGCGGTACGAGCTGCGGCACCGGCGGCATCACCGGCGGCACGAACAGCTCGGCCATCCACGGCCGCGCCGGGGGGCTGGGCGGCTGGTCATTGAGCTGCCGCGGCCGGTCGTCCGGCGGGCAGAGGAACCTCACCAGCTCCTTGCGCTGGCCCAGCGCCTGCCGGGCGGTGAGGAGACCCGCTCCTCCAGCCACCAGCCCGAGCTTCAAGACGTCCCGTCGCGTCGCCATCGCATTCCTCCTGTGGGGCCGCGATTCAAGGCAAACAATTGATCCCTACACTACGGATTCCAGGCGGCCGATCAAGAGCCTTGATGAATCAGAAAAGATCTATTCCAGCCGCCGTCCCGGATACACCGCCACCTCCGACCCGTCGGCGAGGAACGCCGAGGAGGGGGCGGCCCGCAGGGGAGCCGCGAACGGCCGGCCATAGAGGGCAGCGACGTCGCAATCGTCGCAGTCGAGGACGGGGCGCTGCAGGGCCCACACCCGCCAGCGGGGGTGCTCCACCCGGTATTCCACGCTGCCGCCGCCCCGCAGGGAGGAGTACCCCCAGTAGTGCTCGGTGATGAACTCCTCCTCCGAGCCCGGCGCCGCCTCTTTCGCCGTTCCGCCCACCACGGCGCCGATGCCCATCCAGCGTCCCCGGTGGCGCCAGCCATAGGCCACCGCCAGGCCGCTGCGGGCCGGATCGCCGGCGATGGAGTGCCGCATGCGCAGCGCCACGTACTTTTCGCCGTAGAGCAGGCGGGCGGTGGCGGCGATCGCCAGCCGGGGGACGATCTCCTTGACGAAGACGACTCCCCGGCGCCAGCCGTCCACGGCCTTGCGCCGGACGTAGAAGCGGAGGTTGACCTCCTCGAAATTGCGGTGCCCGGGGATGCTGAAGCCCAGCACCCGCGTGTCGAGGAAGAGAAAGCCCACGACGCTCGCGAACGTCCTCCCCTGCCAGGAGTCCAGCTCCGTGCCGCGGGGCACCAGGGGCGCCAGCACCTCCGGCGGCACCTCGTAATTGAGCATCGCGAGGTATCGCCAGCGGGCGGTGAGGAAGGGACGGGAGGCCACGACGCCTCGAATCCCTACCACCCCATCGACGTCACCACCACCCCCACCACGGCGATCGAGCCTCCGGCCACGGCGTCGCCGTAGCGGTCGAGCCAGGGGGCCCGCAGCATCTTGGCGCCGGCGCGGGCGGGCAGGACGAGAGCGACCATCGTCGCCAGGGTGGCGAGCTCATAGAGGACGACGACGCCGGTGGTCTTCAATGCGCCCAGGGGAGCGGCGGCGAAGAGCAGGGGGACCACCGCCACGCAGGGGTCGGCGCTGAAGAGGAGGAACAGGCCCAGGACCGTCGCCTTCTCCGGCTCGTGGACGTGATCGTAGTGGGCGTGGGTATGGCCATGGAAATGCGCGCCGGCTGTCCGGCGAAGGCCCCAGACGCCGTAGACCAGGCCGAAGGCGATGAGCAGCAGGCCGGCCACCACCTCCATGCGCTGGCCCACCATCTTGATGAGCTCCATGCCGAAGAAGAACCCCAGCAGGCCGAAGAGGACGGAGACCGTCACGTGCCCGAAGCCGCAGAGCAGGGTGACGCGGGCCGTGCGGGCGGCCGACCATCCCCGGGCGCGGGCCACGGCGGCGAAAGGCACCCAGTGGTCGGGAGCCAGCGTGTGGAGGGGACCCACCGTGAGCGCGGCCAGGGCCAGGGCGGCGAACAGTCCTTCCTGCATGGGCGAAAGTATAGCGAACGAAGAGGCGATTCTCCCGGATCTGCTCGCCTGGACCTTGACAATCGCCCGCGCAACACCTACTCTTGTGAGGTCAGGCACAGAACAAGCCTGTCGCAGCACCCAGAGAACGGCAAAAGGGACCTGGCTTCGAGACGCGGGTCCCTTTCGTGTTTCTGGCCACAATCAAGGAGAGTTTGAGCATGCGCATTACCGGAAAAGTGAAGTGGTTCAACGACAGCAAGGGGTTTGGTTTCATCACGCGGGATGACGGGCAGAAGGACTGCTTCGTCCATCACTCCGCCATCCAGGGCAACGGCTTCAAGTCGCTGGCCGAGGGTGATCCCGTCGAGTTCGACGTAGTGCAGGGCAACAAGGGCCCCGCGGCCGAGAACGTCTCCAAGATCGCCGGCTGAGCCACCTCACTCCCCGATCTGTCATTTTGGGCCGGCTCCGAGATTCGGACCGGCCCCCTTTCGTTCCGCCCACCCACCGAGAAAAAGAGCGGCCAGCTCCAGTTGCCTGCCTCCGGCCGAGCGGGTAAGCTCCCGCGGTTATCTTCGAGGGGGTGGAGAGGAGATGAAGGCTCGGATTGCGCAACTGGTCAAACGTCTGAGGCAGTCTCGAGCCAGGCGGATCGAGGCGAACCACATTCTCGGCATCGCCTGCACCGGCCATGGCGCCAGCCTCGCCTACCTGGGGCGGGACGGCACGGTGCGCTGCTCGGTCCTCGACCGCTGGGCCGGGATCAAGAACGTCCTGATGCTGGCGCAGTCGGAAGAGCAGGACATCCGCTACCGCGACGACGCGATGCACCGGGAGATCCGCGCCAGCCTGATCGCCGGGCTCCGCCGCTTCCCCGACATCCGGACCTTCGAGGAGACGATCGTCCCCTGGAGCGAGTGGCTCCTGCGGGGGACCGGCATCGGGCGCGGCGACATCGACCTGCTGGCGGTGAGCGACTGCCACTTCGCCACCAACACCTGGCGCCTGGGCCGAGGGCTGCGCCGGTGGTTTCCGGCGGCCCGCATCGAGCGCCACATCGAGCACCACGAGATCCACCAGCGCCAGGCTTTCTGGCAGAGCGGCTTCGAGCGGGCGGCGGTGCTGACGCTGGACACCTGCGGCGAAAAGCTCATGCGCCTCGGCGACCGGCAGCTCTGCGGCACCATCGCGGTCCTCGACCGCAACGGCGGCGAGACGGTCGAGACGGTCCTCTCCGAGATGCTCTATCCGGAGTCGAGCGCCGGTTTCTACTACGACCTGGTCACCGATCACGTCGGGTTCGAGTTCCAGGGGGAGCAGGGCAAGACCATGGGGCTCGCCCCCTACGGCAGCCCCGTGCTGTTCGAGCGGCTCCAGCACCGCCTGCGCCTGCACGAGGACGGGGGCTTCGCCTTCGTGCCGCCCGGCGAGCTCGAGGCCATCCTCGCCGAGCACGTGCCCAAGCGCCCGCCGCGGACCGAGGTCCTCGACGGGCATCGCGACGTGGCCTACCTGGGACAGGCCCTGCTCGAACGGATCGTCGCCCACGCCTTCGCAACCGCCCTGCGGCTGACCGGGGTGCCCGACCTGGTCTATGCCGGCGGCGTGGCGCTCAACAGCGTCGCCAACGAGATCGCCAACCGGCAGGCGCAGCCGCGCCGGCTCTACGTGGCCCCCAACCCCGGCGACCCCGGGCATGCGCTGGGCTGCGCCCTGTGGACCGCCCAGGAGCGGGCCGGTTGGCCGGCCCCCCGGGAGATCCCGGAGTACCTCGGCCCGCGCTACACCGCGGAGGAGATGGAGCGCGAGGCCCGGGCCTCCGGCCTCCCGGTCTGCCGCCCCGAGGCCGCGGCGGAGGTCGTGGCCCGCTGCATCGCCAACGGCCACATCGTGGCCCGCTTCGACGGCGGGGCGGAGTTCGGCCCGCGCGCCCTCGGCAACCGCAGCATCCTCTGCGATCCGCGCCGGCCCGACATGAAGGACTATCTCAACGCCCGGGTGAAGCACCGCGAGAGCTTCCGCCCCTTCGCCCCCACGGTCCTCCTGGAGCATGCGGCGGACTGGTTCGACCTCGCCGGGCGCAGCCCCTACATGCTGCGCGTGGTGGCCGTGCACGAGCCGGTGCGCGAGCGCATCCCCGCGGTGGTCCACGTCGACGGCACCGCCCGGGTGCAGACCGTGACGCGGGAGGAGAACCCGGGCTATTTCGAGATCATCGCGGCGTTCCACCGGCAGACCGGGGTGCCGCTCGTCCTCAATACGTCGTTCAACGTCGCCGGCCAGCCGATCGTCGAGACGCCGGAGCAGGCCGTCCGGTCGTTCTCCGGCACGGCCATCGACGTGCTCGCGCTGGGTCCCTTCCTGCTGTCGAAGGAGCCGCTGGCGCGCTATCTCGAACACCCGCGGTAGAGACTCGGTGCCGCCCAGGAGGAGAGGCCATGCAGAGCTTGCGCACCCGGATGGGCAATTTCCTCGCCGCCTGCGGCCGTATCGTCCGCGCGCTCCTGCGGCGGCCGCCGCGGCGCCCGCCGCCGCCCGACAAGATCTATCCGCTCTTCTGAGCTTCTAAGAAGAAGGAGGCGCGCCGCATGACCCTTGCCGTGATGGTGGTGCTGGGAGCCGTGGCCGCGCTGCTCCTCGTCGAAGCGCTCCTGCGCGGCCTGCGCCTGACCGAGTTTTCGAAGGCCATCGGCGGTTGGACCTGGCAGGTCTACGATCCGGTCACCGGCTGGAAGAACCAGCCCGGGTACCGGGACCACAGCCTGGAGATCAACAGCCTGAGCTTCCGCGGGGCGGACCTGGCGCGGCGCAAGCCGCCCGGCACGCTGCGCATCGCCTGCCTCGGCGATTCGGGGACGTTCGGCATCTGGGTCGAGGGGGTGCCCGTGGGCCTGCGCTTCGACAACTACCCCGAAGCCCTCGGCCGCCTGCTGCGGCAGCGGGGCGCGCCGCGGGTCGAGGTGATCAACTGCGGCGTGCTCGGCTACAGCACCTCGCACGGCTTGCGCCAGCTCCTGACCCGGGTCGCCGAGCTCTCCCCCGACATCGTCACGGTGCGCCTGGGGTTCAACGACCACAGCATGTGCTGGCACTCGGGCCTGCGCGCCGAGGAGCCCGCCTCGCCCCTCCTGCGCTCGCTGCTCTACCGGTTCTGGCGCTGGGGGCTGTTCCGCCTCGGGCTCGCCCTCGTGCAGCGCCTCCACGTCCCCGACCCGACGGTGCGCTGGGCGACTCCCGAGCGGTTCGCGGCCAACCTGCGGCGGTTCGTCGCGGTCGCCCGCGAGCGCGGCTACAAGCTCCTCTTCGTCGACTACCCCCTGCGCGCCCTCGAGCGCGGGGAGTCGATCGACACCGAGACCCCCTACGGCCTGCTCGGCGTCGAGAGCCTCGACGAGCTCCACCGGCTCCACGGCTCCTACCAGGAGGTGCTGCGCCGGGTGACCGCCGAGGAGGGCGCCCTCCTGGCCGACACCGGCGCGGTCCTGCAGGCGTGCCCGGAGGAGACGTTCAGCGACTACGACCTGGTCCACCCCAACGACCGCGGCGCCGAGCTGATCGCCCGCACCCTCCTCGACCGCATCGAGGCGGAGGGGTGGCTCGGCGCCCCGGCCGCAAGCGGCCCGGCGAGCGACCCGGCGGACGGTTGACAGACGATTAGGCGAACTGCTGGAGCACGGCCTTGCGCGGCACCCGGCCGAGCAGCATCTTGCCGATCCAGGAGTAGGTGGGCGCGCACACCGAGCGGTGGTGCGCCATGGTGTGGGCGTCGCGGAACGCCCGCTCGATCGGGCTCCCGGCGGCGATGGCGCCGATGCCGCTCGCCTGGTAGAGGAGGTCGATCGCCTGGGTGGCGGCGGTGAAGGAGTGGGTGAGGGCCAGGCGGTAGCGGGCGCGCAGCTCGACCGGCAGACCGCGGCCGGCCGAGAGCGTCTCCCAGAGCTCGCCGGTGACGCCATAGATGAAGGCGCGCGCCGCCTCCACGAGCGCCTGGGCCTGGGCCATCTCGGCCAGCCCCTTGCCCTCGCCGCGGCTGTGGGCGCGCTCGGCGAAGCTGTCGAGGGCGCCGCGCGCCAGGCCCAGCGGCACCCCGGCCATGTTGAGCAGGAAGAGCCCGGTGTGGGCGTAGAGGGGGCCCGGCTGGAGCGGCGGATCGAGCAGCGAGAAGGAGCGCTCGTGCGGCACGAAGAGGTCGGTGGCGGTGTAGTCGTGACTGCCCGTCCCCCGCATCCCCAGGGCATTCCAGGTGTCGAGGATCTCGCAGTCCCGCGCCGGCACCACGAAGGTGCGCCAGGGGGGCGTGGACTCGCCGCCGGCGGGCTCGTCCCCGAGCCAGCAGGGCGCCATGAGCCAGGCGGCGTGGCGGCAGCCGCTGCCGAAATACCAGCGCCCGCTCACCCGGTAGCCTCCCGGCACCTCGACCGCCCGGCCGCACGGCGGCACGAAGCCGCACGAGAAGTCGGCGGGATCGCGCCCGTAGATTTCGCGCGCCACCTCCGGCGCCAGCCGCGCGCTGGCATAGAGGGACGTGCCGGTGGCGATCATCACCACCCAGCCCACCGCCGCGTCGGCCCGCGACAGCTCTTCGATCACGCGCAGGTTGGTCAGCGGATCCGTCTCGTGGCCGCCGGCCGCGCGCGCAACCCACATCTGGAACAGCCCCGCCGCGGCGAGGCTCTGCAGGAGATCCTGCGGCAGCGCGCGGGCGGCCTCGATCTGCGCGGCCCGCTCCCGGATCTGCGGAGCGAGAGCACGGGCGGCGGCCGGGAAGTCGGCAAACGGCAACGGCGACTCCGATCTCTGCGCCTCCGGACACTGCGGCCCGAGCGCAGCCTGATTCGGTTTGACGTGACCCGGCCGCATAGTATAAAAGATCGATCCGTTCGCTATGAGACATGACGGCGCTGCCGCGAGGATCGGGGATGGATGCAATGATCGACGCCCGCGTTCGGCAAGCCTTCGAGCTCCTGCGCAGCACGCTTGAGAGCGAGGATATTGCCGAGCCCGAAGCACCCTGGGATCCGCCGGCCGGTCCGCTGCTGCCCCGGGCGGCGGATCCAACCTATCTCGATTGGTTGGGTGCCGGCGTGCTGCCGGCCGCGGAGCTCTGGGAGCGGCAGCCCGCCGCCGCCGTGGCGCGAACGCGCCCGCTG
>JBAPYB010000548.1:0-4195 GCA_049284515.1 Thermoanaerobaculia bacterium | reverse complement strand
TCGATACTTTGGCCCGCCGATGCTTGCCAGAACCACGATATCGATACCGGGAAGCTCGGAGAAGCTCGGTGAGATTGCGGTCCCAGGCATCTCCGAGCACCCGGCGGCGGCGCCAGGTCTCCTTCTCCCGCGGACCCCGCTCGTGGAGGTCGGAGATGTGGAGGATGCGCAGCCGGTGACGCGGATCGCTCATCGGGGCTTGGATCTCCTGGAAGGAGACGGCGTGGCTTGCCGCTCAGAGTTCTAGAAAGATTACTACAGGGGAGGCGTCCGGACTTCGCGGTATTTTGGGGTGCAGCGTCCCCATCCCGCAGTTTTCAGGGATAATTGCGGATCGTGAACCGCGATCTCCAGACGATTCTGCTGAGAGACAATCCCTGGCTCCGGGAACCGGCGGGCCTTGCGGACTGGCTCCGGCTGCGCCTGCCCCCTACCTACCTGCCCAGGTTCGCCGCCGCCAAGGCCCGGGAGCGCTGGAGCGAGGCGGATCGCGCTCATCTGGTGATCGGGCCGCGCCAGGCCGGTAAGTCGACCGCTCTCTGGGCGTATCTGGCCGAGCGGAACGAGCCGGCCCTCTTCGTCGACTGCGAGCAGGCGCTCGTCCGCGAGTGGTGCCGCTCGGCTCCTCTCTTCCTCGCGGATCTCGAAGGGCTCGTGGATCGCCCGGTGACCCTGTTCTTCGAGGAGATCCAGCACCTTGAAGAGGCCGGCCTCTTCCTCAAAGGGTTGGTGGACCGCAAGATCGGCGTCCCCATCCTCGTGACCGGCAGCTCCTCGTACCACCTGGGAGCCCGCACCCGCGAGTCGCTCGCCGGCCGGGCCTCCCGCACCCGCCTGCTCCCCCTCTCCCTGCCCGAGGTCTGCCAGGACCTCGCCGGCAGACCTGCGATCCTGCGGGACTGGCTGATCGAGGAGCGCTTGGCTCGGCACCTCGTCTTCGGCGGCTACCCTTCGGTCTGGCTGTCCGAGAATCCGGAGGTCCTCCTCACCGACCTGTTGGAGGCGATGGTCCTGCGGGATGCGAGCGACCTCTTCCGCATCGGCCGTCCAGATGCCTTTCGCCAGCTCCTGCGCCTCCTCGCCGGACAGGCCGGCAGCCTGGTGAACCTCTCCGAATGGGCTTCCGTCCTGGGGATCAGCCGCGACACGGTGGCCTCCTACCTGGAGATTCTGGAGTCGAGCCACCTGATCATGGTCCTGCCGCCCTTTGCCGGAGGTAAGCGCGTGGAGCTGACGGCGCGGCCGAAGGTCTACCTGCTGGACAACGGCCTGCGCAATCGCCTCCTCCACGACTTCCACCCCCTGGAGGAGAGGACCGATGCCGGTCCCCTGCTGGAGAATTGGGTGGCGACCGAGCTCTGGAAGGCCCTTCCCGACGGGGCCACGCTCCACTTCTGGCGCAGCGCTTCGGGAGCCGAGGTGGATTTCGTCCTCGCCCGCGGCGATCGGCTCCTCCCCGTCGAGGTCAAAGCCAGCCGCAGCGGCCGTCCCCTGCCCTCCAAGTCGCTGCGCAGCTTCTTGGACGCCTACCAGCCGGCCACCGCCCTGATGCTCAACCTCACCCTCGCCCACAGCAGCCGGATCGGCGAGACCATGGTGGAGTGGATCCCTCCCAGCGATCTGGCCCGGCGGGTCGAGGAGGCGTTCGCGGAGGAGTAGGAGAGAGGCTCTCACCGGGTTTCCTTTAACCGCTCGTTGACGAACACGACCACCTTCTGCCGGGGGCGCAGCACGTACTCCCGCCGCTGGTAATGCTCCTTGAGAGACTTCAATAACTGCGGCTCCATGTCCCCCTCGACGATGAGGAGGTCGGCGTCCGGGTCTTCCGGAATGTCCTGGCTGTAGTCCAGGGCCTTCACGTCGCGGAAGTACCAGGGCAGGGGCCAGGCGTGATGGCCCAGCATCAGGAGCTCGGGGGCCTCTCCCGGCGGTATCCGGCGCAGAGTATTCCGCACCTGGACGAGGAGGTCCCGGATGTCGCGGTCGGTGGGGACGTAGACCAGCGCGAGACTGTCGTCGTCATAGCGCAGGAAGCTGACCTGGACGGCCCGCCACGCTCCCCAGCCGAGCCCCAGCACGAAGAGCGCCACGATCCCCGCCCGTAACCGTCGCGGCCAGGGCGCTCCGAACGCCTGCCGGAAGAGCATGCCCCCCGCGATCGCCGCGGGCAGCACGATGTTGAGGTCCAGCCAGGGAGTCTTGTAGCGCAGCAGAGAGTAGGCCGCGAGCTCGCCGGCCGCCCAAAGGGCGCAGAAGGTGCCGAAGGCGTCCCGCCGGCGCAGCGCCAGAACGCCGCCAGCCACGGCGCAGGCCACGGCCACGGTCTCGAAGGAGAGGAGCAGGCGAGGAAAGTAGTGCCAGGGCTTTGCGTGCTCCGCCCCCTCGATTCCCTTGCCGGCCCAGAGGAAGAACGTGCGGACGGAGTCCACGAGCCCCTGCGGGTTGGTGAAGAAGGAGGTGTAGAGAAGCACGTAGGGGACGGCGAACGCCACCGCCGCCCAGATCACCGCCTCCTGGGACGGCCTTCCCCACAGCGCGCCCAGGCGCGGCCGGCCATAGGCCCAGATGCGGGCCAGGACGGCGGCGATCGCCAGCACGGCCAGCGTCAGGACGTAGGTCTCCTTGATGGTGGCGAGCAGGCCGAGGCAGAGGGCGGCGAGGACCAGGTCCCGCTGCCGCCGGGTCTCCAGGTAGAGAAAGGCCGCCGCCACCAGCGCCAGGGTGAAGAAGGCGAGACAGGTCTCGTGAATCAGGTCGCGGCCGTAGGAGACGAGGGAGGGCGAGAGGGCGATCATCCAGGCCGCGGCCGTCACCCCTGCCATCCCCAGCCGGCGCCGCAGGGGAAGGAGCAGCGGCACCATGCCTGCGGACATGAGGGCGATCGGCAGCCGCAGGGCGAGGTCCCCCACGCCGATCACAGCGGCGAAGGGGACCTCGAAGTAGAACAGGAAGGGACCGTGAAACTTGTCGGGGTCGTAGTTGAACTGATACCCGGTCAGGATCTTGTAGAGAAACCAGGCGTTGACCCCTTCGTCGTGATGAAGAGGACGGTCCCCCAATTGGAACAGACGGAAGGCCAAAGCGGCGGCGAGCGCCACCCAGAAAGGCAGCCACCGGACCGTCAACACCTCGCGCATGCTCGACCTCGGTGCGGAGCTCGCGTTCACACCTCTGCCTCCGGTCCCCATCTCCATCCAAGGACTGCAGATGGTAGTCCGCGGCCCGGTGCCGGCGTCAACCCGCTCCGAAAATGGGCCTGCCTGGTGCCGCGGTCAGCATCGCCGCGGAACTGTGCGAGAATAAGCTGCGATCTGGAGGCCGAGGCCAAAATTATGCAAAAGCAGCTTACAGCCATCATCGAGCGTGAAGGAGACGGTTACGTTTCGCTTTGTCCTGAGTTGGACATTGCGAGCCAAGGCGAAACGATTGAGGAGGCACGGGAGAATCTCCGGGAAGCGCTCGAGCTCTTTTTCGAGGCTGCTTCGGTCGAAGAGATCCAGCAGCGCTTTCATGAGGAGGTCTATGTGACGCGGCTAGAGGTTGCGGTTGGGTAAACTGCGCCAGCTTTCGGGGAAAGAAGTTTGCGGGATCCTCTCCAAGCACGGTTTTTCCGAAGCTCGCCAACGCGGCAGTCACATCGCCATGCAGAAAAAACTCCCAGGCACTACCATAACGGTGCCGGTGCCGAATCACCCGGTACTTCGAATGGGTACGTTGCAGTCCATCATTCGGCAGTCCGGCGTGCCCCGTAGTGAATTTGAATCTTGACACCGCGCTGGTGTCTCGGTCCATACGATCTCGAATTCCAGCTCAGCCAGCCGCTCTCGTGCCCGCTTGGTCGATGGCTCGGGACGCGCGGTTGAATGCCTCTTCCTGGCTCACCAGATATTTTATTGTCTCTGTCTGTCCTTGGAGTCCCTGTTGTCCCTGCTTGGCTTTTCTGCCGCGCAGACTCCCAGATGCTACCACCCCCTCCACTGACTATCGCGCAGGAACCGCCGCAGCAGCCCCCCGGAAGACCGCCAGGTAGGCTTCGAGGGTCTCCAGGGCCAGGCGGTCGGCGGGGCTGTTGACCACCTGCACGCCGCCGCGGCGCAGGTGGCGGGCCAGGCGGCGGTTGGCGAGCTGGATCTCCAGGCTCGCCACCTGGGCAAAGGCCTGGGCCGGCGTGGCCGGCGGGGCCGCGGCCAGCTCC
>JBAPYB010000547.1:0-25115 GCA_049284515.1 Thermoanaerobaculia bacterium | reverse complement strand
GGTCAGCGGATTGTCGCCGGTGATCATCACCGTCTTGATCCCCATCTCCCGCAGCTCGGAGAAGCGCTCGCGGATCCCCCCTTTGACGATGTCCTTGAGATGGATCACGCCGAGCACCTGCGGCCCCTCGGCGACCACCAGCGGCGTGCCGCCGGTCTTGGCGATCGTCTCGACCTTGCTCCGCACGTCCGCCGGGAAGGTGCCGCCTTGGGCGGTGACGAACGCCTCGACGGCGTCGGCGGCCCCCTTGCGGAGCTGGCGGCCGTTGTGGTCCACGCCGCTCATGCGCGTCTGCGCGGTGAAGGGGACGAAATGGGCGTTGAGGGCGTGGATGTCGCGCTCGCGGATTTTATATTTCTCCTTCGCGAGCACCACGATGCTGCGCCCCTCGGGGGTTTCGTCGGCCAGCGAGGAGAGCTGGGCCGCGTCGGCGAAATGGGCCTCGCCGATCCCCTGCGCCGGGAGGAATTCGGTCGCCTGCCGGTTGCCGAGCGTGATGGTGCCGGTCTTGTCGAGCAGCAGCACGTCGACGTCCCCGGCCGCCTCCACCGCGCGGCCGGAGGTGGCGATGACGTTGGCCTGGATCATGCGGTCCATGCCGGCGATGCCGATGGCCGAGAGCAGGCCGCCGATGGTGGTGGGAATCAGGCAGACCAGCAGCGCCGTGAGCACCGTGACGGTGACCGGCGTGCCGTGTCCGGCCGCGGTGACGCTGTAGATGGAGAACGGCAGCAGGGTGACGGTCGCCATCAGGAAGATCAGCGTCAGCACGGCGAGCAGGACCGAGAGGGCGATCTCGTTGGGCGTCTTCTGCCGCTTGGCTCCTTCGACGAGCGAGATCATGCGGTCGAGGAAGGTCTCGCCGGGGTTGGCGGTGATGCGGACGATCAGCCAGTCGGAGAGCACGTGGGTGCCGCCGGTGACCGAGCTGCGGTCGCCGCCGCTCTCACGGATCACCGGCGCGCTCTCGCCGGTGACCGCGGCCTCGTTGACCGAGGCGGCGCCCTCGATCACCTCGCCGTCCCCGGGGATGGTGTCCCCGGCCTCGACGAGCACGATGTCGCCTCGCCGCAGGTCGGTCGACGGGACCTCGGTGCGGGATGAATCGAAGCGCGGCTCCTTGAGCTTTTTCGCCGTCGTCGTCCGCCGCGTCTGGCGCAGGGCCGCGGCCTGGGCCTTGCCCCGCCCCTCGGCCATCGCCTCGGCGAAGTTGGCGAACAGCACCGTGAACCAGAGCCAGACCGACACCGCCAGGATGAACCCGGCCGGAGCCTCGCCCTTGCCGGCAAGCGCCTGGACGAACAGCCCCGTGGTCAGGATGCTGCCGACGTAGACCACGAACATCACGGGGTTGCGGACCATCACCCGCGGATGGAGCTTGCGGAACGAATCCTTGACCGCCCCGCGGACGATCTGGGGATCGAAAAGTGATTTTTGACGCTTGGACATGGCTAGACTCCTCCGGCAATCATCTGCAGGTGCTCGACGATGGGGCCGAGCGCCAGAGCCGGGAAGAAGGTCAAGGCGCCGACGAGCACGACGACGCCGATCAGCAGCACGACGAACAGGGGGGTGTGCGTGGGCAGCGTGCCGGGGGTCACCGGCACCAGCTTCTTCTTCGCCAGCGAGCCGGCGATCGCCAGGGTCGGGATCGCCAGCCAGAAGCGCGAGAAAAGCATCGCGAAGGCGCCCGTGGTGTTGTAGAACGGCGTGTTGGCCGAGATGCCTGCGAAGGCGCTGCCGTTGTTGTTCCCCTGCGAGGTGAAGGCGTACAGGACCTCGCTGAAGCCGTGTGCGCCCGGGTTGGCCATCCCCTTGAGGCCCGGCTGGACCACCACGGCGACGGCGGTTGCGAGCAGCACCACCAGCGGCATGATGAGGACGACGAGCGAGGCCATCTTGATCTCGTAGGACTCGATCTTCTTGCCCAGGTACTCCGGCGTGCGGCCGACCATCAGGCCGGCGATGAAGACGGCGACGATGACGAAGATCAGCATGCCATAGAGCCCGGAGCCGACGCCGCCGAAAATGGTTTCGGAAAACTGCATCAGGAACAGCGGCACGAGGCCGCCGAGCGGCGTGTAGGAGTCGTGCATGGAGTTGACCGAGCCGTTCGAGGCCGCCGTGGTCGTCGCCGCCCAGAGGGCGGAATTGGCGATGCCGTAGCGCGCCTCCTTCCCCTCCATGTTGCCGCCGGCCTGCAACGCGGTCGCCGCTTGATCGACTCCCAGCCGGTCGAAGGCCGGATTGCCGTGCTGCTCCTGGCTGTAGCACAACAGCAGCAGCGGCAGCAGGGTGATCGTCATGGCGGCGAGCACCGCCCAGCCTTGCCGGGTGTCCCCCACCATGCGGCCGAAGGTGTAGCAGAGGGCGGCCGGGATGAGCAGGATCGACAGCACCTCCAGGAAGTTCGAGAGCGGCGTCGGATTCTCGTAGGGATGGGCGGAGTTGACGTTGAAGAAGCCGCCGCCGTTGGTGCCGAGCTGCTTGATGGCGATCTGCGACGCCACGGGCCCCACGGCCAGCACCTGCTCGGTGACCGGCTTGTTGTTGGCGTCCGTCGTCGCCTCGACCAGGGGCACCGTCTTGTAGGACGCGAAGGTCTGCACCATGCCCTGCGAGACGAGGACGAGCGCCAGGACGAAGGCCAGCGGCAGCAGGATGTAGAGGTGGGTGCGCACGAGGTCGACCCAGAAGTTGCCGATGGTCTTCGCGTTCTTGCGCACGAGGCCGCGGATGAAGGCGACCAGCACCGCCATGCCCGCCGCTGCCGAGCCGAAGTTGTGGACGGCGAGGCCGGCCATCTGCGTGAGATAGCTCATCGTGGACTCGCCGCCATACCCCTGCCAGTTGGTGTTGGTGGTGAAG
Organism: Thermoanaerobaculia bacterium; assembly: GCA_049284515.1. Taxonomy (GTDB): domain Bacteria; phylum Acidobacteriota; class Thermoanaerobaculia; order Multivoradales; family UBA5704; genus DATARR01. Next base: position 22,247 of record JBAPYB010000547.1, on the reverse strand, counting down.
CTGGCGGCGGTGTTGAACGACGAGTCGGGGGTGACCGCAGCGAGCTTGGCGGGGTTCAGCGGCAGCCACTGCTGCACGCGCTGTTGCACGTACAGGACGATGAGGCTGACCACGCTGAACAGCAGCAGGGCGAAGGCATACCCTTTCCAGTCCATCTCCTCCTCGGGCCGCACGCCGCAGAGACGGTAGATCAGCCGCTCGACGGGACCCAATACGCGGTCGAGGCCGAACAGCGATTTCCCTTCATAGACCCGCGCCATCCAGGCGCCGAGCGGTTTGGCGAGCGCCAGCAGGACGACGAAGTAGAGGGCGATCTGAAGCAATCCGTTGGTAGTCATGGGTCATTCCTCAGAAACGCTCCGGTTTCAAAAGGGCCACGAACAGGTAGACGGTCAGCACTGCCGTCACCACGAGGCCGAGGATGTAAAGGCCGTTCATTTCTTGTCCTCCTGCGCCGGCTCCAGGGAGGCGCAGGCGCGCACGAACCACCACGACGCCGCGAAGAAGCCGAGGGTTAGAGCGATAAAAGCGATGTCCATGAGAACGCCTCCTTACTTGCCGAACGAGGGTACGTTGATGTCGAGCTGGATGGTCCACTTCCACTTGCCGTTGATCGCCTCTTCGTTGAACCAGACCGGCCCGGTGAGCAGGCTGATGTCTTTGTTGAAGTAGTAGTAGAGGCCGGCACCGCCGCCGCCCAGCGCGTTGTGTCCCGAGGCGTAGTCCGCGGCCAGCACAAGCCGGTTGAACTCGTTGCCCTGGGCGTCCTTGACCGGCTTGAAGCCGTGGTCGAAGGCGGCCATCCAGCCGGTGTTCTCCTTCTTCCCCAGCGCGTCCACCAAGACCTTCGAGTTCCCGACGTAGGGGCCCACGGAGAGCCTGCCCAATCCGGGAATCGTCTTGCCGATCACGAGATAGCCGATGTTGTAGTTCGTGACGTCCCGCTTCGTACCGGCGTTGATGATACCCGCCTCGAGCGCGGGAGAACCGGAAAAGAGAGCGCCTTCGGGAGAGCCCATCTTGAGGTTGAAGAAGACGGGATAGTCGCTCGGCTCGAGCACGTCGATCCCGACCTCCATCTGGAATTTGTCGAAAGGCAGCACGCCTACGGTCAATCCGGCGTCCGTCGGGAAGGAACCTGCGCCGTTGTTCGTTTTTCTGAAGGCCGTGAAGTAATTGTCGACGCCCCAGTGAAGCACGCCGTAGGACTGGAAGTCCAAGGTCATCGGCGTCCAGACGGTCGACGAGGATGTCGCGTGTGCGGTGCTTGCCGCCATGGCAAACATGAGCACGAAGGCGAGCGCCCAAAGCAAGATCTTGCGGGTTACAACTAGTTCTGTTGGCATGTTCGTAGTCACCTTTCTCGTTCACTCTACGGCCGCCGGGAGCACGATCCAGATGGCGGCTCCCCGGCCCGCCTGATCCTTACGAAGTAAGCATCGCCCGGGAGGGCGAAAGAAGTCCGGAGGAAGATCAAAAGAATTTCTTAAGCCTTACGGGGCGTTCCTCGCTCGCTTTAGTCCAGAGCCGCCGGGAGCGTGAACCAGAAGGTGGCTCCCCGCCCCTCCTCGCCCTCGCAGTGGATCTCGCCGCCGTGCGCCTGGACGATGTTCCGGGAGACGGCGAGGCCGAGGCCGACGCTGCCCTGAGCCTGGGTTCCCGGCACCTGGTAGAGCGGCTCGAAGATGGCCTCGCGGTACACCGCCGGCACGCCGCTGCCGGTGTCGGTCACGGTGAAGCGGGTGCGGCCTTCCCAGGGCTCCACCCGCACCGTCACCTCGCCGCCGGCCGGCGTGTGGGCGAGGGCGTTGCGCAGCAGGGCCGGCAGCAGCAGGCGGACCCGCTCGCGATCGGCGAGCACCCGGGGGGCTTCGGAGTCCACGTCCGCCGTCAGCTTCACCTGCTTCTCCTGGAAACGGGCAGCGAATTCGCGCACGGCGGCCTCTTCGAGCTCGCCGGGCGGCACCGGCTCCAGGTGGAGATCCTGGCGGCTCCCCTCCTGGCGCGAGATGGCTTCGAGCCCCGTGGCGATCTCCCCCAGGCGCTCGGCGCCGGCGCGGATGGCTGCCAGGCGCTGCTTCTGCGGGACGGTCAGCGGGCCGAGCCGCTCCTCGTCCAGGGCCTGCAGCGCCGAGCGCAGGGGATCGAGCGCCTTTTCCACGTCGCCGGCCGTGTTGGCCAGCAGCCCGGCGTGCACCTCGCCGCCGCGCAGCCGGTCGGTGACGTCCTCCAGCACCAGCACCAGGGCCTCGGGGCTCCCCTGGCCGCTGCTCAACACCGTGCCGTGCGGCAGGAAGAAGCGCTCGCGCCCTTCCACGGAGAGGCGGACCATGGCTTCGATGCCCGCCGGGGGCAGCCGCCCGGCCTCGATCCGCGCCAACAGCGGCAGCAGCCATTGGCGGTGCGGCTCGGGGAGCGGCTCCTCGGGCCAGAAACCGAGCTGGGAGGAGGCGGCCTGGTTGGCCAGCTCCACCTTCCGCTCCGGCCGGTCCGGCGAGACCACGACCACGGCGTCGGGGAGCTTGTCGATGGCGGCCTGCGAGATCCGCCGCGCGCGCAGCAGGCGGGATTGGTCCGTCTCTCGCAGCTCCTTGAGGCCGGCGGCCATGGAGTTGAAGGCGGCGGCAAGCTCGCCCAGCTCGTCCTGCGAGGTGACGGGGACGGTGAGGTCGAGATGCCCTTTTTCGATCTCCCCCGCCGCCGCGGTGATGCGCTCCAGCGGCCCCAGGATAGCGCGGGAGAGGAAGAGAATGGCCAGGCCCGCGACGGCGGTGCCGGCGAGCAGCAGCAGGGCCATCTCGCGGCCGGCGTCCTTGGCCAGCTTGCGGGCGCGGTCGTTGGCCTCCACCATGTTCTGCTGGTTGAGGCTCAGCACCTCGTCCGCGGTCCCCTTGATCTGTTGGAAGATGGGGAAGAGCTGCTGGAAATAGAGGCCGCGCCGCTCCTCCAGCGGGACGTTGGGATCGAGCACCCGCTCCAGCACGGGCTGATAGGAGGCCCAAAGCTGCTTCAGGCGCTGCGCCCGCTCCCCTTCCCCGGGCAGCGTGATGTTGCCGAGCTCCGTCTGGAGGGCAGCCGCAAAGCGGGGGCGGTTCTGCTCAGCGATCGCGCTGCCCTGTTGCGCCTCGCCGGCCAGGGCGAAGAGGGCGCCGCTGTCCATCCGCTCCAGGGCCTCCTTCATCTGCTCGCTGGCGATGACGCTGCGGTAGTTCTCGCGCAGGATGACGTCGATCGAGCCGCCGAGGTCGGAGAGCAGCGAGATGCTCTGCACGCCCACGGCGATCAGCAGGGCCAGCAGCAGCACGAACCCCAACGTGAGCTTCGTGCGCAGCCCGAGGCCTGACGGTTGAATCGGTGCGTTCGCGTCCATGGCGCCAGTCTCCGCCGGAGCGGCCAAGGAAGTCCGGAAGAAGTCCTAAAGAAGTCCTAAAGATCTCGGCCCTTCTCCTGTTCGTCTGCATGGTGAAACGCCGTGCCAGGCCGGTTCCCACCTCTCCGGGTGGGAAGGGCTTCACCGGGAGGTAGGTATCCGCAGGGGCGCAGGGGATCGGCGACCGCGGGCTTAAGGCAGCCGCTCAGGCTGCCGGCAAGAACGTCGCGTGTGCGGCGCCCGCCGCCAAGGCCAGCAGCAGGACGAAGACCAGGCACCAGATCAGATGTTTTCGGCTCAGGACGATTTCTTGTCGCATATTCGAGGTCACCTTTCGTCAGCTATCTCGCTGACGAGGCCCAGCATCTCTCCAGCCGCCGAAAGAAGTCCGGAGGGAGACCTAAAGATTTGCTAAAGAAGGGATAAAGAGTCGATAAAGGCGGAGTGAGACCCGCAAGACCGCCCCAGCCGGCCGCTCGGGATTTCAATCTCGGGTGGGGCCTGGGGGAGCAGCATGGTAGGATTCCGTTGGGCAATCGAGCACCGCCCCGAGGGAGACCGGCAATGCAGGCACTCAGGTTACGCATCATGGTTCCGGAAGACCACCGGGCAGTGGTCGAATTCCCTGCGAGCGTGCGCTCCGGCCCCGTGGAGCTGATCGTGCTCGTGCCACCGGAGAGCGAGGCAGACAAAGCCGGCAAGCCTGAAGGCCAGGGGCGTATGGCAGCGCTGGCCCGCGAATTCGCCGGAGACCCGCGACACTTCCGCGAAATCTCGCCCGGCGAGCGCAGGGCTCGACTCGAAAAGGTGATGGGTGTAGGCCGAGGGCTGATGTCGACGAGCGAGGAGCTCGCCCAGCGGAAGCGCGAGGAGATCGACCTCGAGGAACAGAAGCTTGGCCGATGAGGGACGGCTGTATGTCTTCGATTCCTGCGCTGTCGTCGCGCTACTCCAACGCGAGCCAGGCGCCGAAGTCGTCGCGGAGATCCTGAACAACTCCCGAAACCGCTGTCTCCTCCACACCATCAATGCCTGCGAGGTCTACTACGACGTCTATCGTCGTAGTGGGGAAGCGGACGCCACAGCCCTCGAAGAAATCCTCGCGACCGCGGGCGTCGAGTTGGTCGAAACGATTCCGTCCGCCCTCTGGAGGACCGCAGGCAAGCTCAAGGCCGAATGGCGGCGGGTATCTTTGGCAGATTGCCTTGCCATTGCCCTCACGCTTTTGGAAAGCGGTACCCTCCTGACCAGCGATCATCACGAGCTCGATCCAATCGCCGAAGCAGGAGTCTGTCCGATCCGCTTCATTCGCTGAGCGGTGAGGCGGCCCCAGCCGCGAGCCCGGAGGGCGGCAGACTCTTAGCCCACGGGCGCAAGCCCTGGGAATCTCAAACATGCCTTTTCATGGTTCGCCCTCCAAGGGCGCCCTTGGCAGGGCGAATCGGGGTGGGATCGTGCCCGGTTCCCAGCGCTCGCGCACTGGGCTGGGGGTCTGCCGCCCTCCGGGCTCGGTTTGGAGGAAAAAACTGCAAGCACATTGTTCCAGCGCCTTAAACTATGTTCCCGGCCTTTTCACGGGTCGGCGAGAGTTTCGCAATGTACGAGGGCTCCCGCAATGCGCTTGCCCATTTTCTCAATGTGCTTTGAGGTTTTCATGATGCCAGCGGGATTTTTGCATTGTGAAAGTCCGCGGCGCATTGAGAAACGCCTCCAACTCGCTGAAAACGCCTTCGGGCTCCAGAAAATCTCCCAAGACATTGAGAAAGCGCTTCTCGCTATCTCAAAACCCTCCCAAGCTCCGGAAAACGTCCCCAGGCTCCAGAAAACCTCCGGAGCCTGGAAATCGGCCGAAATCCTTGAGGGAGGCGCCGCAAGGGGGAAGAAACCGGCGCTGCCTCCGTTCCGCCTCATTCGCTGAGCGGCTCTACTCCCTCGGCCAAGAACCTGTACCCCACCCAAGGTTCCGTCCCGATGTAGCGGGGGTTCGCCGGGTCCGGCTCCAGCTTGCGGCGCAGCGAGCCGACGTGAACTCGGACGGTGTCGACGGTGGTGGCCGGGGCTCCTTTCCAGACTTTGGCGATGATCTGGCGCAGGGTGACCGGCCGGCCGGCGTGGGCGGCCAGCAATTCGAGGATGGCGAGCTCGGTGGGGGTGAGCCGCACGTCCTGTCCGTCGCGGACGACGGTGCGGCGGGCGCGGTCGATCTCGAGACCCGGAAAGCGGAGCACCTCCGCCACCGGCCCGGCCTCGGCACGCCGGATCTGGGTGCGGACGCGGGCCAGGAGCTCGCGCAGGGAGAACGGCTTGGTGATGTAGTCGTCCGCACCGCGGTCGAGGGCGCGCACCTTGTCCTCCTCCTCGCCGCGCACCGAGAGAACGATGACCGGCGTGCGGTCGATGCGGCGCACGGCAGAGATCAAGGCCAGACCGTCCGCCCGCGGCATGGCGAGATCGGTGATCACCAAGTCGGGGCGGCTCTCCTCGAACCGCGCCTTTCCCTCTATGCCATCGGCCGCCGAGACCGTGTCGTAGCCGGCGGATTCGAGCTCGCGGCTCAGGCTCTGGCGAATCGAAGGGTCGTCGTCGACGACCAGCACCAGCGGGGTTGCGCGGGTCATGCCTCCGCCTCCTCCGGATCCGGCGGCTCCGGAGCCGCCGGCAGGGTCAGCCTGGCAATGGTACCCCCTCCCGGCCGGTCGAGAAGCGTCAGGATACCGCCGTTGGCCTCGGCCAGGCCGCGGGCGATGCGGAGCCCCAGCCCTCCCGCGGCGCTGTCGCCTGCCGCGTCGTCCGCGGTCCGCCGCAGGTCGCGGGTCCCCTGAAGCATCCGCTTCACGCCGGGCGGCAGGCCGGGGCCGCGATCCAGCACTTCGAGCCGGACACGATCCCGGCTGTCCGCATCGGGGCTGGCGGCGAGCTCCAGCGGCCGGCCGGATGGCGCCGCACGCGCCGCGTTCTCCAGCAGGTTGACCAGCGTCTCCAGGGCCAGCGACGGATCGGCCCAGACGTCCGGACAGTGCGGCACGACGCGGATCTCGACGGAGCGGCCGGAGAGGATGAGCGACAGGCTCTCGCGAGCGGCATGGAACAGCGAGGACGGCGGCACGGGCTCGGGATGGGGGCGGGCCACCCCGGCCTCCAATCGCGCCAGCGAGAGGAGATTGTCGATGCGGCGCGCGAGGCGCCCCTGCTCCAGCGACAATCCGCCCAGGCTGGCGAGCGCCTCCGGCTGGCCTGCGAACCGGCCCTGCAGGCTCTCAATCTCCAGCCGCATGGCGGTGAGCGGCGTGCGCAGATCGTGGGAGACGGCCCGCAGCAGCGAGGTCTTCAGCGTATCGCTCTCGCGCACCGCCTCCAGGTGGGCCGCCTCGCCCAGCAGGCGCTCGCGCTCGATGGCGAGGGCGAGAAGGCGGCCCGCGGACTCCAGCACCGCCCGCGGCGCCTCCGGCCGGAGCGCCACCAGGACGCCGTTGGTCATACCGCCGACGTGGAGAGGCAGGTACTCCGTGCCCCCGGCCAGGGCGATCGCCTGAGTCTCCAGTGCCCGCTGGACGAGATCCCGGTCGATCGTCAAGGGCTCGGAGCCGAGAGTGCTCACCGGCGCCTCTTCGCCCGCCAGGTAGAGGCCGCCGGACTCGGCGCCGATGGCCCGCAGCGTCCGCGCCGCGGCCTCGCCCAGGACGCCCGGTCGCTGGCTGGCGGCGAACAGGCTGAAGCAGAGGTCGTAGAGGATCTCCACCTCCCGCCGCCGGCTCTGGGCCTCCTCCGCCCGCTGCCGAGCCGTGGCCACCAGCCGGCTCGCCACCGTCGAGGCCACGAGGAAGGTGACGAGCGCCGCCCAGTTCGCCGGGTCCTGGATCGTCAGCGTGCCGAACGGCGGCAGGAAGAAGAAGTTGAAGCACGCCATCGCCACCACCGAAGCGGCAGCCCCCACCGCCCAGCCACCCCAGGTCGCAAGCCCCAGAACGAGCAGGAGATAGGCGAAGCCGGCCGTCGTGGCGTTGGTTCCGGCGAGCCGCGCCAACCAGGTGACCAGAGCCGCGGCGAAAGGAAGGGCCAGCCACGCCAGCCCCTTCGCACGCCAATCGGCAGCCATGGGGGCAGTCTACCGCGCCTTCCAAGAGGATGTCTCAAAGAGGTCGACAGCGCCGCCTGCGTCGCCAGGGATTGAAATCACCTGGCTACCCTCGATAGTCCCTGCGGGACACAGAAACGAAATTGCGGTCCCGAAGGGGACAAGCGTCAGTAGCCAAGGATTTCAATCCCTGGCGATGCAGGCGTCATCGTCTATGACTTTTGAGATACCCTCTAAGCCGGAAGGGGACAAAAAGGACAACAAGGACCCCAAGGAGCCCGCCATCGACGGCCTTCTCTTGTCCTTGTTGTCCTTGGTGTCCTTGGTGTCCTTGCCTCTGCCTCTCTACCGCGCGGTCTCCAGGGCCGCCGCGATCAGATCGATCGCCTCCTGCGCACCCGAGACGATCGCCACCTGCTCCGGCACGCACTTGACGCCGCGCGACGTCCGCAGGTAGTCGGCGACCGCCTCCTGCAACGGCCGGTAGCCCAGAGGATCGCACGCCAGCAGCAGGCTCGCCGAGGCGCGCCGCAGCCGCCGGGCGGCCACCTGCGCCCAGAGAGTCGGCTGATCGGTGCGGAAGGCGCGCGAAGGGCCCGGCCGATGAGCGGGGAGAAGGCTCACCCGCCGGGCGAAGTCCGCGACGCGGCGCACCGGAGTCGTCGGCGCAACCGGCGCGGGCGATGCCGGATCGCGGCGTTTCCGCGGCTTCTTCAGCCACTCCTCGGGGAGGGCCGGGCAAACGTAGGTTCCCGATCCCACGCTGCCGGCGAGGTACCCCTCGGACTTGAGCTGCTCGAAGGCATTGACGATCGTCCCGCGCGACAGTCCGTACTGCGCCGCCAGGTCGCGCGTGCCGGGAAGCCGCGCCCCCGGGCTGAGCCTCCCCTCCAGGATCTCGGCCCGTAGCGCGGTGTAGAGCCAGCGGTGATTCGAGATTCCCGCCTCCCTCGGCGGCAGGGTCAACGGCAGGGTAGAGGTCCGCTTCGCCATACAAGTGGTCCAACGAAGCGACTGTAAATGGACCTTGGGAGGCGGTCAACTCTCCGGTAGGCTACTCCTCGTCAACGACAAGGAGATTGCCATGAAAGCACGCTTCAACTACGCCAAGACCGCTCCCGGAATCTACGGCGCCATGGATCACCTGGAGGCCTACCTTCAGGCCTGCGGCCTCGAAAAGTCGCTCCTCTTCCTGATCCAACTGCGGTCCTCGCAGATCAACGGCTGCGCCTACTGCCTGGACATGCACTGGAAGGACCTGCGCGCCATCGGCGAGACCGAGCAGCGCCTCTACTCGCTCGACGCCTGGCGGGAGTGCCCCTACTACACCGAGCGCGAGCGGGCCGCCCTCGCCTGGGCGGAAGCCGTCACCCGGATCACCGAAGGGCACGTGCCGGACGCCGTCTATGAGCAAGTCCGGCCGCACTTCACCGAGAAAGAGCTCTCCGACCTGACCTTCGCCACGGCCACCATCAACGCCTGGAACCGCCTCTCGATCGCCTCCCGCACCGTGCCGGGAGGGTACAAGTCGCAGCAGACGCCCGCGATGCAGGCAGCTCAGGTCGCGTGACGAGGTCGCCGGCACCTTGCGCTGCAAGGTGCCGGTGGCGTCGGGAGCCCTGCTATCATCAGCCAGGTAGGACTTGCGAGGAGGACGAGCCATGGCCGCTCACGCAGTAACACTTCGATTGCCGGCCCCACTGTATGAAAGTTTCAAGAGCCGGGCTGAGCGGGCACACCGCAGCCTGGAGGCGGAGCTTCTGGACGCGGTCGCCACCGTTGCCGACGAGGAGGAGCTGTCTCACGATGTGGCCAAGGCGATTGGAGACCTCGGGCTTCTGAACGACGAAGAGCTGTTGCGTGCCGCCCAGAATCGCCTCTCCGACGAGACCCGATCGCAGCTCGAAGCTCTGAGCTCCAAACAGCAAAGAGAGAAGCTGACGCCGGCCGAGAAGGAATCGCTGGAGCAACTCGTCCATCAATACGATCAGGCCATGCTGCTACGCGCGGAAGCGGTACGGCTGCTGAAAGAACGCGGTCATGACGTGTCCAAGCTCCTGACCGCGCGATGACGTCGGTTTACATCTCCAAGCAGCTTCGCGAGCGCGTGGCCCGGCAAGCCCGCTACCGTTGCGGCTACTGCTTGAGCGCATCCTCCAGAGGATTGAGCTGGTCAGAGGCGTCGGAGGCGCGAAATGTCGGACCAGACCAGCCAATGCAGGTTGAGTGGCGCCGCGCCGTATCGAAGATAGAAGGACCGAGCCGCCTGGTTGTCGGGGTCGACGTCAACGCATATGCGTTTCGCGAGGTGCTGGTCGAACCAGGCTGCCAGCAGCCGGAGGAGCTCCGAGGCCACACCCTTTCGGCGTTGCTCCTTGGCGATGCTGATCCATTCGAGCTCGCCGTGGCAGCGGTATCTCCGGGTCAGGTGACCGGCGATGAAGCCGGCGAGAACGTCTCCGTCCATCGCCACGAAGAGGGCTCGCGGTTTCAGGGCCTGATGGGGATGGAGCTCACCGGCCCAGTAACCGTGGATGCGGGCCTGCCAATAAGGGACTGAGCCCCAGTCGGAGGCACGAAGCTCCGCCATCGCGTTGATGTCGGCTTCGGTGGCAGGTCGGTATTCGAGACTCATAGCGCCGCGACTTGGTAGAGCCGATCATATCCGCCATTCGTCTTAACCTGAAGGTTGCCTGATATCCTTAAAGCATCTCTTCAAGGAGCCTCACCGTGCCAGTGGAACCTCGTCCGCGGCGTCCACAGCTTCAGCCGTCGAGCCCCTTCTACTGGAACACCGGCGTCACCGGCCTGGCGAAGGCCACCGAAATCTTCTCGTTGGGCAGAAAAACGACGTTGGTCAAGCCTGCCTTGGAGGCGAGGTAATAATTCTGCACCCAGAGGAAAACCACCGGCACGTCGGCCCAGATCCGTTGCTGGGCCTCGCAGAACAAGCTGTTGCGGGTGTTGGGGTTCACTTCCTGGCCGGCGGCGTCGAGCAACTGGTCGACCGCCGGGTTCTTGTAGAAGGAGGAGGCCGGTCCGAACGGGGGCCATTTCTTCGAATCGTAGAGTTGGGGCAACTGCCAGCCGGCGTCCGGAAACGTCGGTGCCCAGCCGAAGAGGTGCAGGTCCGCAGTGACCAGTTGCGGCGGCCTGGAGAGCTCGCTCATCAGGTTGGGCCATTCGAGGGCCTCGACCGTCACGTCGAAACCGACGTCGCGCAGGTATCCGGCAATCTTCTGAGCGACCGCCTCGTCCTCGAGGTAGCGCCCGCGGGGAGTCAGCATCCTCAGGGGCATCCCCGACGCGATCCGCGCCGAGGTGAGCAGCTTCCTGGCCGCCGCCGGATCGTAGAAAAAGGGCCCTCCGGACGGGCAATAGCCGAAGACGCCTGGGGCCACGGGAGCATTCATGACCGTTGCGGCCCCCGGCAGAACCTGGTCGATCAGGGCTTGCCTGTCGATCGCCAGGTTGGCCGCCTGTCGCACCCGCACGTCGTTGAACGGCGCCTTCTGATTGTTGAGGTTGACGAAGATCGTGCGCAAGCTGGGCCTCCCGAAGACCTGGTACCGCGAGTCCCGGGAGAGAATCGTGATCTGCTTCGCGCTCGGCAGGGTGATCACGTCCAACTGACCGTTGGCCAGTCCCACCTCGCGCTCCTGCGTGCTGGAGATGAACTTGAAAGCCAACTGGCTGAAGTAGGGCCGTTCGCCCCGGTAGCCGTCGAACCGGTTCAGTTGCAACTGGTCCGTAGTCAACGAGTCGAAGGTATAGGGGCCGGTGCCGACGGGATGCTGGATGTCGAACAGTTTGTTGCCAGGCAGGTTCACGGATTGCGGCGAGAGGATGCCCCACGCAACCCAGCTCACGGTCGCCAGGAAGTTCGGCAGCGGGCGCGAGAGCTGATAGCGGACCGTGGTCGTATCGAGCGCCGTGACGCTCTGGAGCGCCGCCAACTCGACGGCGACCGGACAACTGGTGACCTGGGCCACGCGCGCCTGGAGCCGATTGACGTTCCAAATCACGGTCTGAGCCGTCAAGGGAGTGCCGTCCTGGAAGGTCACTCCCGGGCGGAGAAAGAAGGTGTACGTGAGGCCGTCCGGCGAGATCTGCCACCGGTTGGCGAGCCGGGGCGCGATCTTGCCGGTCTCATCGACCGTGACCAACGTCTCGACGACGTGCTCGAGCAGGCTGGCGACCGTCGCGTTGGTCACCTGGGAAATCTCGAGCGTGTCGGGCTGGATGCCGACGCCGACGCGCAGGGCCGGCCCAATCCCGACGGGCGGCTGCGGCACCTTGGCATCGAGGCTGAGGCACTGCAAGAGAAGCAGAATGAGAACGAGGGCAGTGCGACGGACGCAGAGCAAAGGCAAGTCGAGCTCTTTCACGTTTCACCTCCTGGTAAGTCGGCTTTCCGACAAATTGCTCACCGTGTCGGGTCTCTCAATTGATCGAGACAGCAGATCCAGTCGATGTCGATGTATGGCTTTTATTCTATGGATGCATAAAATTCTACATCTTTCTCGCATCGCTGTCAAGGCACAGGCGCCAACGGTTGCCGAAGGGCATCTTCAAGGCCGGCCCATCCCCAGCCGCGCCTCCAGCCCCGCCTTCGCCTGCGGCCACTCCTCGGCGATGAGGCTGAAGACCATCGTGTCGCGGACGAAGCCGTTGGAGCGCACCTGGTAGCGGCGCAGCACGCCTTCGCGCTGGGTGCCCAGCTTTTCGATGGCGCGCTGGCTCTGGAGGTTGTGGACGTCGGTCTTGAATTGGACGCGCGCCGCGCCCAACTCTTCGAAGGCGTGGCGCAGCAGCAGGTATTTGCTCTCCGGATTGATCCGCGTGCCCTGGTGGGATTTGGCGATCCAGGTGCGGCCGATCTCCAGGCCGCGGTGGTGAGCACGGATGTCGAGATAGCCCGTCATCCCCACCGGCTCCAGGTCCGGCTTGACGAGGATGATGAAGAGCAGCGCGGCAGGCATGGCGAGGGAGTGTCGCACCCAGTCGGCAAAAGCCTCGGCGCTGGCGTCCCGCGGCCACTCCAGGGTATGAAGGAAGAGATCGGGATCGGTCTTCGGGAACAGCACGGCGGCGTGCTCCGGCGTCAGGGGATCGAGGACGAGGCTGGGACCTTCGAGGCGCACCGGCTGGACGTTCATAGGCGCTTCAGTCTATCGTGCGCGGCGGAGGTTCCCATTTTGAGGCCAGCACTACTCGCGCGCCGCCTCGCAGTCTCCGCCATGGCCTTGATCCTGACGGCCGCCACCGCCTGGGGCCAGGGGGAGACGCCGAAGCCCAGCGAGACGCCGGGGACGGTCCTGCCGGAGGTCCCGCCTCCCGCGCCGCCGCCGCCCGTCGTCCGCATCCCCGACCGCGGCGACTTCAAGGTGGTGTACGAGAAGACCAGGAATCCCGACTATCAGGGCCTGCAGCAGATCTTCAAGGAGACCCAGCTCCTGGAAGAGACGGTGCGCTCCCTCAACGACACGCTGGCCATGCCGGCCGACGTCACGGCGGCGCTGCGCGAATGCGGCATGGCCGATGCTCCCTACGAGGCCGAGAAGCGCCGCATCTCCATCTGCTACGAGCTGATCGACTCGCTCTCCGACCTGTTCACGGCGGACGTCACCAGCGAGGAGGGGATTCAGCAGGCGGGCATCGCCGTGGCTGGAGCGACGCTGTTCATCTTCTTCCACGAGGCGGGCCACGCCCTCATCCGCCTCGAGGCCCTCCCCATCGCGGGCAAAGAAGAGGACGCGGTGGATCAGCTCGCCACCCTCCTCCTGCTCGAAAGCGGCCGGCAGGGCGAGAAAGCGGCCCTGGACGGCGCCACCACCTTCCTCGCCCGGGAGAAGGACGCCAAGAGCCAGGCCGCCCTCGCCAAGCTCGCCTTCTGGATCGCCCACGCCCTGAACCAGCAGCGCTTCGCCAACGTCATCTGCTGGGTCTACGGCAAGAATCCCACGGACTTCCAATACCTGGTCGAGGACGGCACCCTCCCCGCCGACCGCGCGCCGCAATGCACCGCCGAATACGAGCAGATGGCCAAGACCTGGGACGCGCTCCTCGTCCCCTACCTCAAGGGACCGGGGCTGGTGCCCCCGCCGCCCCCGCCGTCCCCGACGCCTTCCCCTTCTCCGCCGCCACCCACTCCTTGATCTGCTTCTCCAGCAGGGCGAGGGGCAGTTGGCCGTTGCCCAGGACGTGGTCGTGGAAGGCGCGGACGTCGAACTTCGGGCCCAGCTCCTTTTCGGCGTAGGCGCGCAGCGCTTTGATCTTCAGCTCGCCGATCTTGTAGACGACCGCGCCGCCCGGCCAGACGATGTAGCGGTCCACCTCGACGATCATGTCGTGCTCGGGCTTGGAGGAGTTGGCCTTGCAGTAATCGAGGGCCTGCTGGCGGCTCCAGCCCTTGACGTTGAGGCCGGTGTCCACCACCAGGCGGATGGCCCGCCACATCTCGCCCGCGAGCTGGCCGAACTTCGAGTACGGGTCCTTGTAGAGGCCGAGCTCGCCGCCCAGGCTCTCGGCGTAGAGCGCCCAGCCTTCCGACATGGCGGGATAGACGTCCCACTGGCGCCACGCCGGCAGCTCGCCCAGCTCCTGGATGAGCGAGTACATGATGTGGTGCCCCGGCACGGACTCGTGCAGGGCGAGGTCTTCCATCTCCCACTTCGGCCGCGACTTGAGGTCGTAGGTGTTGACGTTGAACCACCCTGGCCGGGCGCCGGCCAGCGAGCCGTTGGCATAGTAGCCGGTGGTCTGCGACTTGGCGTTGAAGTCCGGCACGGCGGTGACCCCGTAGGGAAGGCGCGGCAGCTTGCCGAAGAGCCGGATCAGCTCGGGATCGATACGCTTGGTGATCTCGCGGTAGCCGTTCACGAGATCCTCCGGCTTGTCGTAGAAGAAGCGCGGATCGGTGCGCAGGAAGTGGGTGAACTCCTCGAAGCTGCCCTTGAATCCGGTGGAGGCGATCAGCGCGTCCATCTCCTGGCGGATGCGCTTCACCTCGGAGAGCCCGAGCTCGTGGATCTGATTCGGCGTGAGGTCGGTCGTGGTCGACGTCTTCACGATGTAGGCGTACCAGGCCCGGCCATTGGGAAGGTCGCTCATCGCGGTCGTCTCGCGGGCTCCCGGAATGTAGGTCTTGACGAGATAGTCGTGCAGCTTGCGCAGGGCCGGCGCCGTGGACTCCTGGAAGAGGCGGGCTGCCTCGCGCCGGAGACGCTCGCGGTCGGCGGCGGCAACCGAGTCGGGGATCCTCTGAAAGGACTCCAGGACGGCGCTCTTCAGGGGATCGTCGGTGAGCAGGGCCTCGATCTGGGCGGGCACGTCGCGCAGGGTCACCCGCGGCGGCGTGACCCCGGCCTTGAGGCCCTGGACCAGGTGAGCGATCGTCTGGTCGACGGCCCGCGGGAAGGCGCGCAGGCGGGCGAGACGGTTCTCGAAGTCCTGGAGGCGGCTGACCGGCATGTCTGCCAGCAGTTGCACGATCCCCTCGTGGATGCCGCTCAACTGGTGGATGGCCAGGTACTCCTCGGGGAACCGCTCGCCCTCGATCGATTGCTCCAGCCGCAAGTGGAGAAGGTCGAAATTGACCTGCTCGGCCGGCGCGAGGCGCGAACGGTCGATCGAGGCCAGGGCCGCCATCTTGGCGCGAGTGAGGCGGCGGCCGAGCGCGAGCCCCTCGGCCGAGTCGTCGCTCAGGCGATCGTCGAGGCCCGCATAGCCGATGTAGGTGGCGAGCTCGGGGCTGGCGAGCATCCGGGCGCGCCAGTAGAGCTCGAAGAACTGCCGCAGCCGCTCGCTCTCGCTCCCCTGCCCCTTCGTGGCGGGAAACTGCGTGATCTGGCGCTCCGCGGTGGCGAGATCCGGCGCCTCGTCCGCCGCCGCGGACGCGATCGCGCCCAGTGTCAGGAGGAGCACGGAAAATACCAGCCGGGCCCAGCGGAGGCGCAGCGCCATGCTACTTCGCCTCCTTCGTCTTCCCCTTCCCCTCCGCCACCCACGCCTTGATGTTCTTCTCCAGCAGGTCGAGCGGCAGGGCGCCGTTGCCCAGCACGTGGTCGTGGAAGGCGCGGACGTCGAACCTGGGGCCCAGCTCCTTCTCGGCGTAGGCGCGCATCTCCTTGATCTTCAGCTCGCCGATCTTGTAGGCCAGCGCCTGGCCGGGCCAGACGATGTAGCGGTCCACCTCGACCTCGATGTCGTGCTCGGCCTTGGCGGAGTTGGCCTTGAAATAGTCGAGCGCCTGCTGGCGGGTCCAGCCCATGGTGTGCATGCCGGTGTCCACCACCAGGCGGATGGCCCGCCAGATCTCGTAGGTGAGCTGGCCGAACTTCGAGTAGGGATCTTCGTACAGGCCGAGATCAGGTCCCAGGCTCTCGGCGTAGAGCCCCCAACCCTCGACGAACGCCGTGTAGTCGTCGTGCCGGCGCCACTCGGGGACGTTCTCCATCTCCTGGGCGAGGGCGAGTTGGAGGTGATGGCCCGGCACGGCCTCGTGCAGGGTGAGGGCCTCCATCTCCCACTTCGGCCGCGATTTGAGGTCGTAGGTGTTGGCGTAGAAGTACCCCGGCCGGCCGGCTGCCTGCGAGCCGTCCTCATAGTAGGCGGTGGTCTGCGACTTCTCGGAATAGGAGGGCACGGGGATGACGCCGTAGGTCAGCCGCGGCAGCTTGCCGAAGAGCTTCACCAGGCCGGGATCGATGCGCTTGGCGATGTCGCGGTAGCCCGTCAGCAGGTCCTCCGGCTTGTCGTAGAAGAACCGGGGATCGGTGCGCAGGAACGCGGTGAAGTCCGCGAAGCTCCCCTTGAAACCGGTGGACGCGATGAGGTCGTCCATCTGCTTGCGGATGCGCTTCACCTCGGAGAGGCCGATCTGGTGGATCTCTTCGGGCGTGAGGTTGGTCGTGGTGGAGGCGCGGACGTTGAAGGCATACCAGGCCTTGCCGTCGGGCAGGTCGCTCATGGCGATCGAGTCGCGGGAGGCTGGCAGATAGGTGTTGGCGAGGAAGTTCTGGAGCTTGCGGAACGCCGGCAGGACGGCTTCCTTGAAGACCTTGACCGCTTCGCTCTTGAGCCGCTCCTGCTCCGCCGCCGGGACGTCGGCGGGGAACTTCTGGAACGCCTTCAGCATGGGGCTCTTCATGGGGTCGTCCACCAGCAGGTTGCCGACCTGGGCCGGCACGTCGCGCAGGGTGACGCGCGGCGGCGTGATCCCCTCCTGGAGCCCCTTGTTCAACAGGGCGAGCGTCTGGTCGACCACTCTGGGGATGCCGCGCAGGCGGGCGAGGATGTTCTCGTAATCCTTGACGTTGTGGACCGGCATGTAGGTCAAGAGCTGGGGGATTCCCTGCTGCACGCCGCCCACCTGGTTGACCGGCATGTATTCGCCGTGGAACTTCTGGCCTTCGATGTCCTGCTCCAGCCGCCGGTGCGCGAGGTCGTAGTTGACCTGCTCGGCCGGCGTGAGCTTCGAGCGGTCGATGGAATCGATGGCGCGCAGCATCTTGGGGGAGAGGGCCCGGCCGAGCTCGATGGCCTCGAAGGACTCGTCGCTCCAGCGGTCGTTGAGCCCCGGGTAGCCCACGGCGGTGGCGAATTCCGGGGAGGAGTGCATCACGTACTCCCAGGTGAGGTCGAACAGCTTCTGCAGCCGCACGCTCTCGCTCTCCTGCCCCTGGGTGGCCGGGAACTGCTCGAACTTGTGGGCGTACTCGACGAGGTCCGGAGCCACGGCGGCGGAGGCGGCGGTCACGGTCAACAGAACGACAGCGATAGACAGGAACAGGGTTTTCATGAGGGCCTTTCTAGTGGAAAACGGCTGGAGACACCTTCGGCTGGAGGATTCTACGGGAGAGCCGGGGTGGAAGTTGCAGGGTCGCTGCAATAGATGCCCGCAGCCGCCAGCGCGGCTCGAACCAACCACCGGTCCAAACGATCTTCGCTCTATTCCTCCACCCACTTGGTCACCGAGTACCTCTGGAGCTGCACGTCCGGGGACCAGAAGGTCTGGGAGAGGCCGGCCTTGCGCTTGAGGTGGGCGAGAAAATCCTGCGGGTCCGGGAGCTGATCCCAGACCTGGGGAAGAAAGGTGCTGCGGTGGGAGCCGGACTCCAGGATGACGCCGTCGACGCCCGGGCGCAGGGTGGCGAGGGCTTCTTCCTCGCGGGCGAAGGACGGCAACGGCTCGGGCTGGGAGAGCAGGGAGACCTCGAAGGCGATCTCCTTCAACTCGTCGCGCTCGACGGGCGGGAAGCGCGTGTCGTGGAAGGCTGAGGCGCGGGCGTTCAGCCAGACGTCGTCGAACAGCGGCCGGTAGGCGCGAACGGTGCCCACGCAGCCGCGCAGCTCGCCCCAACGGGTGAGGGTGACGAAGCAGGCGCCCGGCTCCTGGAGCCACGCTTCGCGGTAGTCGGCCGCCACGCCGAGGCCCAGCGCCTCGGCCAGGCTCTCCCGTGCGATGCGCAAGAGCACCCTGCCGCGATTCGCGTCCCAGGGACCCTCAGCCGCGCTCATGGAAGGCGAACGCTCCATAGCCCACGACGCGGGAAGGATCGCCGGCGGTATCCGCCGAATTGCGGAGATCGAGAAGCTCTGCGGTGAGGCCCCGGACCCGGGCGGCCTCCAGCAGGCCGTTGATGGGCGCCGCGCCGCATGCCTGCCGGGACGCGAGGGGACCGCGCAGATCGAGGATCGCATCCGCCGTCTCCCGGTCCGTTCGCCGCGCCACCTCCGCCGGGAGGTAGTGCGAGAGGTCGGAGCTGACGACGATCAGGGTCTCCGGGCCACCCCACAGGCGGTCCAGCACTTCGGCCACCTCCTCCGGCGCCGCCTCGCCCACGGCCAGCGGCACGAGCCGAAAATCCCCCAGCAGCACCTGGAGGAACGGCAGCTCCACCTCCAGCGAATGCTCGCGCACGTGGGCTTCGGGGATCATCCGCACCTGCGGCAGCCGGAGCGCCGCCTGCGCGCCCGCGCCCTGAATCTTCACCGCTCCCAGGGGAGTGCCGAACGATTCGTGCCCCGGCAGGGCCAGGCCGCGGAAGGGGACGAAGTGGGAGGGCCCGAGGAGGACGACGCGCTCGATCGGGCTCGCGGCGGCCGCCCCGGCGAGGGCCTGAAACGCGCTGCCTGCGATCGGTCCCGAGTAGACGTACCCGGCGTGGGGCGCGATGACCGCCTTGGGCGCCGGCGCGCCATCTCGCGGCGCGGCTTCCCGCAGGTATCCCTCCACGGCGGACCGCAGCTCCTCCGCCGAAGCGGGGTAGAACAAGCCGGAGACGGCGGGAGGGCGAACGGTGGCCATGCCCCCAATTTACCACCGCCTTGGAGCCTGCGCGGCAGAAAAGCCGGACAAGGACAGCAGGGACACCAAGGACGGCAAGGACAAAGATGCGGGATCGGTGTCCTTCTCCTGTCCTTGATGTCCTTGCCGTCCTTGGTGTCCCTTGAACGGGTGCTTCGAGCGCCTGAGCGCAGGCTCTTAGCCGGCGCCCGAGCCCCCCTCCGGGCCCGCCCGGCCAAGCCCTTCGCCGCGGTCCTCGCGCTTCCTGGGTCCAGAATCAGGGGCCGCACCAGTCCGGGCATGCGGCCCAAAGGTGTCGGGACCAGCCCGGAGGGCGGCAGACCCGTAGCCCAGGGCGAGAGCGAAGCGGGAGCCCTGGGACCGGCAACCCACACCCTTCCCGACCGCCCTGCCAAGGGCGCTTTTTCCCCATTAGGCGGGCCGCCGAGGAAGAAAAAACGCCCTTGGCAGGGCGCCAATCGATGCAGCGGTTGGCTCTATCCCAGGGCTCTCGCACCGGCCCAACGGGCCGAGAGACCCTAGCCCCAGGGCCGAGGCCGGAGGCCGACGCCCTGGAAAAAAGGGCAACTCCAGCCTTGCGGCCTGAAAGGCCGCGAGAACTTGCTTCTCGCACGAACCGAGGCGCCGAGCGACGTCGTCGGCCACCCCAAGATGAGCTCGAACGACGGGCTTCCCAGCCGCGGCCCTCAAACCATCTCGCGGCCTTTCAGGCCGCGCCGCGTTGTCAACCTCTCCACCCAGGGCGTCGGCCTCCGGCCTCGGCCCTGGGCTAGAGTCTCTCGGCCCGTTGGGCCGGATGAGCCGGTCCCTCGCGACTTGTCTTGCCGGAGGGAAGTGCCGGCGAACAGGCGATCAAACCGACTAGGCCCTAAGGTGGGCAACTCCACGCGGCCAAGCCCCAACCCGACAGCACCACCCGATGTTGAGAGGAGTAGGGGGATTGGGTGTATAATTATCTATGTGTTCCATAGAATGAACGACATACATCTTTGTTCACAGATAGCTGAGCAGGCATGGAGCCTGTCGGTAAGCCGTTGCGAGAGGCGACGGATACAGCTGATCTTGAGGCTAGCCGCCTGGCGAGGCAATCGAGGAGTCTGCTGAAGATGAAGTTCAGAATCTCGTTTACTATCCTGATTTCCCTTCTTCTAGCATGCCCGGCTGTAGTCGGTATCGCAGTGCCGGGAACTCCTCCTTCCACAGACGGCCCGGGAGTAGCTGACACTGGTTTGCAGGCGTCAGCTCTTCCCAACCTATCCCCAACACCAGTGCCTGAGTCTTCACCTACATCACAAAAGTCATCCACTTTGAAGCCGGACCCTCAGGGAAAAAAAGAGAAGGCTCTCGGCGGTTCGATTCAAGGTTCAGGAGCAAGTCTTAAGGTTCCCGGATTTGAGCTTAGCGTCTCCAACGTAAGCGAGAAACTTGTCTGGTTCCTGCTGGCACTACTAATCCTCCTTTCCTACTTCTACCTCAAGCGTAGAAAGCCACCGGAGCCTGAGGCGCAAAAGGTGAAGCCGCCATCTTCGCTAGATACGCCTGATACAAATGCCGATCTCGCTAAGGCGGAGGAGGCCCTACTTCAAGATAATCCAGAGAAAGCAATTCAGCTTCTTGAGGGACTGGCGCAACGAGAACCTCGATATTCTGAGAAACTGCTAACGGCACTTACATTATCAAAAAATAGACGCGATTGGCAAAAGGCACGGAATTTGCTGCCAAAGTTCGGCAGGCCAATGCATTATCTGAGGCTTGGGTATTACTCCTTTCAAGAGGACGATCTTTCGAGCGCTGCAGAACTCACAGAGAGGGGACTCTTGCTTGCGGAGTCGTCAGATCGACCTGAAGATCAAAAAACTGTGATACGTCTCAAGCACAATTTGGCATATTATTACGCAGCTCTGGGGCGTTCTGAGTCGAGTGAGCGAGCGCTTCAGTACGCCAAGGAGGCTCTTAAGAGCCGAATTGATAATGGGGAGGGCGCTGAAGCTTTGACGAGCAGCCTCGACACTCTAGGGTTCGTGCAGATTGTCTTTGCACGATCTCCTCTGGATGTGGAGGAGGGGCTGAAGAACGTCGAAGAGGCTGGGCACCTGGGCGGGCGTTCTGACATGTATTTACAGCATGTCGAGTTGGCAAATAAGCGCCTTGAGGAACTGACGAGAAATGACAGCCAGAAGGACGCGAAGGGCGCTTAACCCGGCGACTGCCACAGCCGATGAGGGGTAGAGGCGTTGTGGGCCAGATTGAGGTGGCTATAGTCTCATGCGTCAGGAAGGCAGATACATAGACAACATGGATGTGGACGGCCCCATGCCTCCTCACATCAAGGATGTATTCGAGGGGCTTCGGTACGAGATTACTTGGCTCCACGCCAAGTGGGCTATCTACTCGCAGCTCTTCTGCCATGGAGCAGAGCAGCTCACTTTCTTGGACTCAATGACCCCTGGTTTTTTCGTTGTAATTCGTGACTCCCTCGAGAATGACCTGATTGTCGGCCTTTGTCGACTTACCGACCCTTCTACTACCGGGCGCCGAGAGAATCTAACGCTCGCGCGGCTTAAGGAAACACTAAACTCTGAGGAGGAGGAGGAGGAGGATCTCAAGAGAGTCTTCGACCTTCGCCTTGAGAAGATCGACCGAACTTGCTCTCCCTTTCGCGAATGGAGAAATCGGCGGCTCGCCCATACCGATTTCCCCACTGCCTTGGGCCAATCCCAGACTCCTCTCCCTGGTGTTGCCTGGGAAGCAATAGATGCTGCATTACGTCAGGTAGGATCGCTGATGAACTTGGTGCAGATCCACTTCTTGGATTCCGAATTTGACTACAGGAGCTTTACTGACCTCAACGATGGAGAAGAAGTCGTATTTTACCTGAGAGAGGCACAGCGGTACGAAGAAGAGGAGAGAATGCGGGTATTGGGGAAGTAATAAGGCGGCGCACCTTGCCGACTAGACAAACCCCAAACAGCCCGGACCGGTATGTTTTACGGCGAACACCGCGACCGACCTATTTCCCTTTGAGCACCTGCCGCGCCCTGCGCTGCGCCCGGTCCCGTTCCGGGAAAGGGAGGTCCGAGAAGAGGGCGAGCGCCCTTTCGCGGCCGGCGGCGAGGAGGGTGAGGACCTCGCGGAACTGCTGCTCGGCGCGGTCGCGGTGGCCGAGGCGCAGGAGGCAGTCGCCGAGCAGGACGCGGACCTGGAACAGGGCCGGATCGAGATACAGCGCGGCGCGGTAGGCGGTGACGGCCTCGTCCGCGCGGCCGGCGAGGTCGTGGAGGAAGCCTTCCAGGGCATGGGCGGAAGGCTCCGACGGATCGGCCGCGAGGGCCTGCTCGACCTCGCGGCCCGCCTCGGCCATGCGGTTGGCCGCGAGCTCGCGGGCGGCGGCCAGCAGCCTCTCATGGAGGTTGGGAACGGCCGCGGCGGGAGCCTCGGCCATGGGCGGTGGCGGCGCCGGAGCTCGCGGCCGGGACTGTGCAGGCCGCGGC
>JBAPYB010000546.1:0-9803 GCA_049284515.1 Thermoanaerobaculia bacterium | reverse complement strand
GCACCAAGGGGAGCCCGCTGGAGCACA
This sequence comes from Thermoanaerobaculia bacterium, assembly GCA_049284515.1. Classification (GTDB taxonomy): domain Bacteria; phylum Acidobacteriota; class Thermoanaerobaculia; order Multivoradales; family UBA5704; genus DATARR01. The sequence goes on along the minus strand of JBAPYB010000546.1, from coordinate 9,776 downwards.
AGGCGCGGGGGGCCGAGATCCGCATGGTCTACTCGCCGCTCGACGCGATCAAATTGGCGCAGGCCAACCCTGCCAAGCACGTGGTCTTCTTCGCCATCGGCTTCGAGACCACGGCGCCCTCGACGGCCTTGACGCTGCTCAAGGCGCGGCAGCTCGGGCTCGACAACTTCTCGGTCTTCTGCAACCACGTGACCATCATCCCCGCCATCCGCGCCATCCTCGACTCGCCGGACATGCGGCTCGACGCCTTCATCGGCCCCGGCCACGTCTCCACCGTCATCGGCTGCCGCCCTTACGAGTTCGTCGCCGAGGACTACGGCAAGCCGATCGTGGTCTCAGGGTTTGAGCCGCTGGACATCCTGCAATCGCTGGTGATGATCCTGCGCCAGCTCGCGGCGGGCCGCTCCGAGGTCGAGAACCAGTACGCCCGCGTGGTGCCGTGGGAGGGGAACCTGCCGGCGTTGCGGGTGCTGGAAGAGGTCTTCGAGCTGCGGCCGTACTTCGAGTGGCGAGGGCTGGGCTTCATCTCGCAGTCGGCGCTCAAGCTGCGCGACGAGTTTGCGCAGTGGGACTCCGAGCGCCGCTTCGACGTGCCCGGCATCCGGGTGACCGATCCCAAGGCGGCGCAGTGCGGCGAGGTGCTCAAGGGCGTGCTCAAGCCGCCGCAGTGCAAGCTCTTCGGCACCGAGTGCACGCCCGAGCGGCCGGTGGGCGCGCTCATGGTCTCCTCCGAGGGCGCCTGCGCCGCCTACTACAACTACGTGCACCGCATGGCGATGGCCGGCGCGGCCGAGAGCCTATGAAGACCATCGAGGAAGAGGTGAGCGCAGCGCTCCCTCGGGTTCGCTTCAAGGACGCCCGCATCGAAATGGCCCACGGCGCCGGCGGCAAGGCGAGCCGGCGATTGATCGAAGGGCTGATCGTGCCGCTCCTCGGCGGCCCTCTCCTGGCACCCCTCGCCGATGCCGCCTGTCTGGAAGTGGACGGCGCCCGCATCGCGATGACCGCCGACAGCTTCGTCGTGAGACCGTTGCGTTTTCCAGGCGGCTCGATCGGCGAGCTGGCGGTGAACGGCACGGTGAACGACCTCGCGGTCTCGGCGGCGAAGCCGCTCGCCCTGCTCCTCACCTGCGTGATCGAAGAAGGAATTACCACGGAAATCCTGGAAGCCGAGCTGCGGGCGATCGCCGAGGCGGCGCAGCGGGCCGGGGTCCAGATCGTGGGCGGCGACACGAAGGTCGTCGAGCACGGCAAGGCGGACGGCGTCTACATCACGACGGCCGGCGTCGGCCGGGCGGACCCGCGGGCCCGGCTGTCGGCGCGGGCCGTGCGCCCAGGCGACCAGGTGATCCTCTCCGGTCCCATCGGCGATCACGGCATTACCATCCTCCTCGCCCGCGGCGAGATCGACCTCGAGGCCGACCTGCGTTCGGACACGCGCTCGGTCTACCCCTTCGTGGAGGCCATTCTCGGCGTCGCCGCGCCCGGGCTGCGCTGGATGCGGGACCCCACGCGCGGCGGCGTCGCCACCGCCCTCAACGAGCTGGCCAGGGACAGCGGTCTCGGCATCGTCCTCCACGAGGAGGAGATCCCCGTGCGCGAGGCCGTGCGCGGCGCCTGCGAGCTCTTGGGCCTCGATCCGCTGCACATTGCCAACGAGGGTCAGTTCCTCGCCGTCGTGGCGGCCGAGCACGCCGACGAGGCCCTGGCGGCCGTGCGCGCCGTCCCCGGCGGCGGCGAGGCCGTGATCATCGGCGAGGTGCGGGAGCAGCCGGCACGAACGGTCCTGGCCGCGGCTTCGTACGGGGGAGCTCGGGTGGTGGACATGCTGGTGGGAGATCCGTTGCCGCGGATCTGTTGAGGAGGCGTTCCAAAGGTGCATACCCCATCGGGCCGGTCTCCCCTTCGAAGCCTCACCCCCGGCAACCCGTGAGCCCCGTTTGCCGCAGACACTGAGTCATTAGTGGTAGCATCCGTGGTATCATGACGATGCCGCGAGCTGTCCTCGACACCAACGTCATCGTCTCGGCATTCCGCTCGCGGAGAGGACCGGCCTACCGTTTGGTATCTGAGATCGGCAGGCGCAACTTCGAGATCAGCGTGTCGGTTCCCTTGGTCTTGGAGTACGAGGAGGTCTTGCAGCGGGCGACGGGCCTTGGAGAGAAGGAGGTACTGGACGTTCTGAGGTTCCTCTGTTCGGTCGCGAGACGGCAGAAGATCTTCTTCCTCTGGCGTCCGATCCTGCCCGACCCGAAGGATGACATGGTGCTGGAGCTGGCGGTTGCATCGCGAGCGGGGTACATCGTGACCTATAACGGTAAGGACTTCGGCGCTGCCGCAGACTTTGGGATCGGGATCCTTACACCCGAATCTTTCCTCCGTAGCATAGGAGTCTAGAGCATGGCGACTCTGAGCTTGAGGCTGCCCGACTCGATCCACCGCCAGCTCAAGGGCTTGGCGGACAAGGAGAGGGTCTCCATCAACCAACTTATTTCCACAGCAGTGGCTGAGAAGGTCTCCGCCCTCATGACAGTGGACTATTTGGAGGCTCTTGCCCGGGAAGGGAATCGTGAGGCCTTCGATCGCGTCCTCGCTAAGGTGCCGGACGTCGAGCCGGATCCGTGGGATCGTTGGACGTTGCCGGACGAGGGGGCGGCGACGAAAAGCTGACCGCCAAAGAAAAAGCCCGGCCTCGCGGCCGGGCTTTCAGCTACGCCGCTTCGGCTTCCGCGGGGTTTTCGATCTCCACCGCGAGGGCTCCGCCCTTGACATCCACGCGTAGCAGCGCTCCGTCGTGGACGTCGCCGGCGATGAGGGCGCGGCCGATCTTCGACTCCAACTCGTGCTGCAGGTAGCGCTTCAAGGGCCGGGCGCCGTAGACCGGGTCGAAGCCCTGACGCGCCACCAGCACGCGGGCGGGCTCGGAGAGCTCCAGGCGGATTCCACGGTCCGCCAGACGCTTCCTCAAGTCCTCGGTCTGCAGGTCCACGATGCGCTCGATCTCGGGCAGCGTCAGGGTGCGGAAGAGCACGATGTCGTCCACGCGGTTGAGGAACTCGGGCCGGAAGTGGCCCCGCATCTCCCGCAGCACCAGGTCCCGCGCCCGCTCGGAGATCTCGCCCGTTGGCGTCACTCCCTCCAGCAGGTGCTGTGAGCCGATGTTCGAGGTCATGATGATGACGGTGTTCTTGAAGTCCACCGTCCTTCCCTGAGAATCGGTCACCCGGCCGTCGTCGAGGATCTGGAGGAGCACGTTGAAGACGTCGTGGTGCGCTTTTTCGATCTCGTCGAACAGGATGACCGAGTAAGGCTTGCGCCGCACGGCCTCGGTGAGCTGGCCGCCCTCTTCGTAGCCGACGTAGCCTGGCGGGGCGCCGATCAGCCGCGAAACGTTGTGCCGCTCCATGTACTCGCTCATGTCGATGCGGATGAGGTTCTCCTCGCTGTCGAAGAGCGACTGGGCGAGCGTCTTGGCGAGCTCGGTCTTGCCAACGCCGGTCGGCCCCAGGAAGATGAAGGAGCCGATGGGGCGCCGCGGGTCCTTGATCCCCGAGCGGGCGCGGATGACGGCGTCCGCCACCAGCCGCACGGCCTCGTCCTGGCCCACCACGCGCTGGTGCAGGATCTCGTCGAGCCGCAGCAGCTTGTCCCGTTCGCCCTCGACCAGCCGGGTCACCGGGATGCCCGTCCAGCGCGAGACGATCTCGGCGACCTCTTCGTCCGTGACCTCCTCGCGCAACAGCTTGCCGCCGCTCTGCTGCTTTTCAGTCAGCATCGCCTCTCTCTCCCGGAGCTGGGCCTCGAGCTGCGGCAGCTTGCCATAGCGCAGCTCGGCGCTCTTGTTGAGGTCGTACTGGCGCTCGGCGGCCTCGATCTCCTGGCGTAGCTTTTCGAGCTGCTCGCGCAGCCCGCGGACCTCCTCGATCGACTGCTTCTCAGCCTCCCACTGGGCGCGCATGGCGTCTGCCTGCTCCTTGCGGTCCGCCAGCTCGCGGCGCAGATCCTCCAAACGCTCCTTGCTCGCCTTGTCCTTCTCCTTCTTGAGCGCCGCCTCCTCGATTTCGAGCTGCATGACCCGGCGGGTGACCTCGTCGAGCTCCTGGGGCATCGAGTCGATCTCGGTGCGGATCATGGCGCAGGACTCGTCGATGAGATCAATGGCCTTGTCCGGGAGGAAACGGTCGGAGATGTAGCGGTTCGAGAGCACGGCCGCCGCCACCAGGGCGTTGTCCTGAATGCGTACGCCGTGGTGCACCTCGAAGCGCTCGCGCAGGCCGCGCAGGATGGAGATCGTGTCCTCGACGTTCGGCGGCTCGACCATCACCGGCTGGAAGCGCCGCTCCAGGGCAGCGTCCTTTTCGATGTTCTTGCGATATTCGTCGAGCGTGGTGGCGCCGATGCAGTGGAGCTCGCCGCGGGCCAGCATGGGTTTCAAGAGGTTGCCCGCGTCGGGCGAGCCTTCGGTCTTGCCGGCGCCCACGATGGTGTGGATCTCGTCGATGAAGAGCAGAATGCGACCCTCGCTCTGCTTGATCTCGTTGAGCACGGCCTTCAGGCGCTCCTCGAACTCGCCGCGGTACTTGGCGCCGGCCAGGAGCGATCCCATGTCGAGCGAGAAGAGGGCCCGGTCCTTGAGCCACTCGGGTACGTCGCCCCGCACGATGCGCTGGGCGAGACCTTCGACGATGGCCGTCTTGCCCACGCCGGGCTCGCCGATGAGCACGGGATTGTTCTTGGTCTTGCGCGACAGGATGCGCACCACGCGCCGGATCTCCGAGTCGCGGCCGATGACCGGATCGAGCTTGTTGCGCCGCGCCTCGGCCACCAGGTCGACGCCGTACTTCTCCAGGGCCTCGTAGGCGACCTCCGGCATGGCGCTGGTGACCCGCTGGTTGCCCCGCACCGCCGTCAGCACGGCGAGGAAGGCGTTGCGGGTGACGTTGAAGCTCGCCAGGATCTTGCCGACGGGCGAGGAGGAGCCCTCCTCGATCATGGCCAGCAGCAGGTGCTCGACGGAGACGTACTCGTCCTTCAACCGCTTGGCCTCGTCCTCGGCCCGCAGAAAGATCTGCTGCAGCCTCTGGGTGAGATAGATCTTGCCGGCTTCGGCTCCCGGGCCGGAGACCTTGGGCCGGCGCGAAAGCTCGCGCTCGACCTCGGCCTTGAGCGCCTCGGTGGGCGCCTCCATGCGGGCGAGCAGGCGGGGCACGAGCCCCTCAGGTTGCTCGAGGAGAGCGAGAAGCAGGTGCTCGCCGTCCACCTCCTGCTGGCCGTACCGCAAGGCTTTGGTCTGGGCGCTCTGCAGCGCCTCTTGAGATTTTTGGGTCAGCTTGTTGATGTCCATGATCGTTTCCCTCCTTCCCTCACAGGAATTCCCCTACATCACCTTCTCGCGGGGCCGGAACTCCGATTCCTCCGCCAACTGCTCGAACAGCTCGCGCTCTCGCGGCGAGAGTTGATCTGGAACCATCAGGCGGAGCTCCGCCAGGAGATCCCCCTTGCCCCCTCCCTGCTGGGAAAGGCCGCGACCGCGCAAGCGGATCTTGCGGCCGGAGGAAGTGCCGGCGGGGATCTTCACCGTTACGGGGCCTGTGGGCGTTTCGACCTCGGCCTCGCCGCCCAGCGCCGCCTCCCACGGCGTGACGGCGACGGTGGTGTGAATGTCCGCGCCGTCGACCTTGAACCGGGAATCCGGCTGGATCTCCACCTTGAGCAACAGATCGCCCGCCGCGCCGCCGAACCCCGGGGAGCCTTGACCGGCAAGGCGGATCTTCTGCCCGGAGCGCACGCCCGCCGGGACCCTCACCGACAACGACCGGCGCTGGCCGGTCGCCGGATCGGCGATCGTGATCTCCTTCTCGCCGCCCTGCACGGCCTCCTCGACGGAGAGGGGGAGGGTCGCCTCGGTGTTGCCGCCCTGCTGGCCGCCCGGATTGCCGAAGCCGCCGAACCCTGCGGGACCGCCCGCCGCCGCTCCCCGCCGCGCGCCTCCGGGCCCGCCGCCGCCGAACAACATGTCGAAGAAGGAGCTGAACCGCTCGCCGCCGCCGCCCATGCCGGAAAAATCGCCGAAATCGAAACCGCCGCTGTCGCCGTAGCGCACCTCCCAGCCCGGGGGAGCGCCGCCGCCCGACTGCCGGGCCCGGTTCCAGGCCGATCCATACTGATCGTACCTCTGGCGCTTGTCCGGGTCCTTGAGAGCCTCGTAGGCCTCGCCGATCTCCTTGAACTTGACCTCCGCCTGGGGGTCCTTGTTCACGTCCGGATGGAACTTGCGCGCCAGCTTCTTGTACGCCTTCTGGATTTCCTCCGGAGAGGCATCCTTCTTGACGCCCAGGGTGGCGTAATAGTCCTTGTAGTCCAATGAAGCGCTCCTCCTCCCAGAGACCTGACCACCTCCAGCCGCGAACCTTGAGGTTCGCGGACTAAGGTTTAGTGCTCAGGACTCAAATTGTAGAACGGAAGAGGCGGAACGTCCATTCCCCGGGAGGAAGACCCTCATCACCCCGGCCCTCTTCTCCCAGCCTCCCCCCCGGTCCGCCGGGAGAAGAGGGAGGGGTTTGTCCAAAGAAGAAGCCAGAGAGGAAATCTTCAAGCCCCTCCTCTCCCGGTCGGGTGGGAGTGCGGTGGGAGAGGAGGGGTTGGGGAGGTGAGGGGCTCTGGCGGCGGGGTGCCGCCCCGGTGATCGATTATCAGGGCCCGGCGAATCGGCTGCCCCCCTCAGGGAGGGGCGAAGCCGAAGTGCTCGTAGTTCTTGGCGATGAACGCCTTCCATTTGTCCGGCACCTCTTCGAGCGGGAGGATGGCCTCGACGGGGCAGGCGTCGACGCAGAGGCCGCAGTCGATGCACTCTTCGGGGTGAATGTAAAGGATCTCCCAGTCCTCGTTCTTGCCATAGATGCAATCGACCGGGCAGACGTCGACACAGGCCGTATCCTTCACGCCGACACAGGGTTCCATGATGATGTGAGTCATTCCCGGGGCCTCCTTTGACCGCCAGCTCCAAACGATGTGGGGATTATACCGAAGGCGGGTCCGGTTCAAGAACCGGCGGCAAAGCGCCGCGGCGAAAAGGCCGGAATTTCGGCCTCGCCGGCCGCGAAGGCCAGGCGGGCGACCTCTCGGGCCGTCCAGGGGGCGAGGAGAATGCCGTTGCGGAAATGGCCGGTGGCCACGATCGCCGGCCAGCCCGGCAGCGGACCCAGGATGGGCAGATCGTCGGGTGTGCCGGGGCGCAGGCCGGCCCAGACCGTTTCCAGGCGAGCCCGGCCGATGCCGGGGAAGAGCCGCCGGGCGAAGGCGAGGAGATCCTCGACGCCCTCGACCGTGTTGTGCTTGTCGAAGCCGGCCTCCTCCTGCGTCGAGCCCACCAGCAGGCCGGTGGCGCCGCGGCGCACGGTGTAGGAGGAGCCGCACCACACGCTGCCGGCCCACGGCCATTCGACGCCCCCCAGGAGCAGCATCTGGCCGCGCACCGGCCGCACGGGGAATGGCGGAAGCCCGGGGATGAGGCCAGACCAGGCGCCGGCCGCGAGCACCAGCAGCCGGGCCTCCTTGCGCCAATGGCGGCCGTGGGCCAGGACGGTCCCCTCCGGCCGTAGCTCGACCTGTTCCACCTCGCTGTCGTAGTGGATCATCACCCCGAGCTTCTGGACGGCTTGAGCGAGGATGGCGCAGACCTGCACGTTGTCCACCCGGTGCTCGCCGGGGAGGTGAAGGGCGCGCCGGACCTCGGGAGTGATGTCCGGCACCCAGTGGCGCAGGGCGGAAATCTCGATCTCCTCGGCCCGCTCGCCCAAATCCCGCGCGACGTTCAGGACGGTGTCGAGCTCGGCGCCCTCCTTTTCCTCCAGGGCCACCAGCAGGGCGCCGCTGGTGTCGTAGTCGACCAGGAGGCCGGTCTCGCTCTCCAGGTCCGCCACCCAGGAGCCCCACAGGTTGCGGGAGGCGAGGCAGGCGTCCAGGAACGGCCCGCGTCCGCCGAACCCCGGCGCGCCCGCATCGCTCAGGGGAGAGAGCATGCCGCCCGCGGCGAGCGACGCCTCGGCGCCGTGGGGGAGGCGCTCGACGATCTCGACCCTCAAGCCGCGGAGGGCCAGCTCGCGGGCGCAGGCGAGGCCGATGATGCCGCCGCCCAGCACCAGCACGTCCGGATGCGTCAAGTTCTCTCCCTCGTGGCCTCCTCCCGGAAGGCGGCGTCGAACGCCTCCAGGGTGGCGGCGACCTCGGCCTCGCCGTGGGCGGTGGAGAAGAACATGGCCTCGTAGGGCGAGGGCGGCAGGTGGACGCCGCGGTCGAGGAGCTTGTGGAACACGCGCGCGAAGCGTTGCCGGTCCGTGGCGTCCACGTCCTCCATGCGGTGGACGGGACCGGCGGTGAAGAAGAGGCCCATCATCGAGCCCCGGCGCTCCACCCGGCAAGGGATGCCGTGGCGCCGGCTGGCAGCCTCGATCCCTCCTTGCAGGCGGGCGCCGGTCGACTCCAGCGCCTCGTACGGGCAGTCCTCGTCCTTGGCGAGCACTTGCAGGGCGGCCCGGCCGGCGGCCACGGCCAGCGGATTGCCGGAGAGGGTGCCGGCCTGGTAGACGGGGCCGGCCGGGGCGATCCGGAGCATCAGGTCGCGGGGACCGGCATAGGCGGCCAAGGGCAGACCGCCGCCGATGACCTTGCCGAGCGTCGTGAGGTCCGGCGTGACGTCGAGAATGATCTGCGCGCCGCCCCAGGCGACGCGGAAGCCGGTCATCACCTCGTCGAAGATCAGCAGCGAGGCGTGGCGGTCGCACAGGGTCCTTAAGCCCTCGAGAAAGCCGGGAACGGGAGGCACCAGGTTCATGTTGCCGGCGATGGGCTCGACGATGATGGCGGCGATGGTGTCGCCGTGGCGGGCGAAGAGCCCCTCCACGGCTCCCAGGTCGTTGTAGGGAGCGAGGAGCGTATCCGCCACCACGGCTCCCGGCACGCCGGGCGAGGAGGGCACGCCGATCGTCGCCGCGCCCGAGCCGGCGGCGATGAGGAACGGATCGGCGTGACCGTGGTAGCACCCCACGAACTTCACGAACCGGTTGCGCCCGGTGGCGGCGCGGGCCAGCCGCAGGGCCGACATGGTGGCCTCGGTGCCGGAGTTGACCAGCCGCACCATCTCGACGGACGGCAGGGCGGAGACGATGACCTCCGCCAGCTCCACCTCGGCCAGGGTGGGAGCCCCGAACGCCGTGCCCCGGCCCAGAGCCTCCTCGATCGCGGCGACGATGGCCGGATGGCGGTGCCCCAGGATGTGGGGACCATAGCCGCCGATGTAGTCGACGTAGCGCCGGCCGTCCTCCGCTTCGAGATAGGCGCCGCTGGCGGAGCGGATGAACACGGGATCGCCGCCGACGCCGCGGAAGGCGCGCACCGGGGAATTGACGCCGCCGGGGAGGACTTTTTCGGCGCGGGCGAGGAGAGTCATTGCGATCGTTGGTCTGGCTGGAAAAGCGGGCCGGCTTGCGATCCTACCAAAAGAGCTTCGTTCTGGGGACCCTTGCGCCTATCCTCTCCCCAGGATGAGCCCCCCGAAGAGGCATCCCGTCGTCGAGGAGTACGCGCGGCTCGCTCCTGAGTACGACGCGAAGTGGTCGTTCTACGTCGAGGCCACGTCGCGGGAAACGCTGGCCCGCCTGCCCCTGGCGCCGGCGGACCGGGTGCTCGACGTCGGCTGCGGCACCGGGGCCCTGCTGAGCCGCCTGTCGGGGTTGTACCCGGCGGCGCGGTTGACCGGGGTCGACCCGGTGCCGGAG
>JBAPYB010000545.1:0-25199 GCA_049284515.1 Thermoanaerobaculia bacterium | reverse complement strand
TCAAGATGCTCGTCCTCTCCGCCCTTCGCCACCGCCCAAGACCCTCATCACCCCGGCCCTCTTCTCCCGCCCCCTCCCAACCCCCCACACCGGGAGAAGAGGGAGACAAGCAAGAACGCCTCAACCGGGCACCCCTCTCCCGGTGTGGGGGGTTGGGAGGGGGCGGGAGAGGGGCAGGGGTGAGGGTCTTCGGGTGGGGGGAAACTCTCAGGCACGTTAAGTTAGCGCCTATGGCGATGGTAGCCTTGCCGCGATGGGCGAACGTCGGCACCGCTGGCTGGACCACACCTCGGAGGTGCAGCTCGAAGTCGAGGCGGAATCGCTCGCGGCGCTGGCGGCGGAGGCAGGGCGAGCCCTGGGATTGCTGATGCTCCGGGGAGAGCCGGCAACCGTCTCCGGCTCGGCGCGCAGGCTGGAGGTCTCCGCCGTCGACCGCGACGCCCTGCTGGTGAACTGGCTGAACGAGATCCTGTTCGTCGCCGAAACCGAGCGCTGGGTGCCGGTGGAATTCGACGTGGAGGAGTCCTCGCTGACGGATCTGCGAGTCCTGGCGCGGGGCGTGCCGGTGGCGGAGCCGCCGTCGACCGTCAAGGCGGCGACCTTCCATGGCTTGAAGATCGAGGAGCATGATGGCGTCTGGCGGGCAGAGGTCATTTTCGACGTATGAGCGCTGAAGAGCCGAAATCCGGAGACCTGCCCGGACGCGCGCGCCGCTTGAGCCCGACGCTGGTGGAGGTGCCGGCCTCGGCGCGGGCGGACATGCGGGTGCCGGTCCACGTCTGGGCGGACGAAGAGCTGTGGCGCCAGATCTCTCGCGACCGCACGCTCCAGCAGATCGTCAACGTCGCCACGCTGCCGGGCATCGCCGGCTTCGCCCATGCCATGCCCGATGCGCACGAGGGGTACGGCTTCCCGGTCGGGGGCGTCGCCGCCTTCCGCGCCCGCGACGGCATCATCTCGCCGGGCGGCGTGGGCTACGACATCAACTGCGGCGTCCGCCTGCTCGCCGCCGAGGTCGGGCACGGCCAGGTGAAGAACCGGCTGGAGCCCCTCGTCAGCGATCTCGCCCGGTCCATTCCCTCCGGCGTGGGCAAGGGGAGCCACCTGCGCTTCGACGCCGCCGAGCTCGATCGCGTGCTCGGCGAAGGCTGCTCCTTTCTCGCCGAGCGCGGCCTTGCCACCGCCGGCGACCTCGACGCCATCGAAGCCGGAGGCTCGCTGCGGGCCGCCGATCCGGGCGCGGTTTCCGAGCGCGCCAAGCAGCGGGGGGGCGGCCAGCTCGGCTCGATCGGCTCCGGCAACCATTTCGTCGAGGTGCAGAAAGTGGAACGCATCTTCGACGATGCGGCGGCCGAGGCCCTGGGGCTGTGGAAGGGTCAGCTCACGGTGCTCATTCACACCGGCTCGCGCGGCCTCGGCCACCAGGTCTGCACGGACTACGTCCGCGGCATGGACGCCGTGATGGCCCGCCACGGCATCGAGCTCGCGGACCGCGAGCTCGCTTGCGCGCCCTTCGACTCGCCGGAGGGGCGGCAGTACTTCGGCGCCATGTGCGCGGCGGCCAACTTCGCCTTTTCCAACCGCCAGGCCATCACCTACGCCGCCCGCGAGGCCTTCCGCCGCGCCCTCGGGGAGGATGGGGAGTTGCGGCTGGTCTACGACGTGGCCCACAACATGGCCAAGCTGGAGCGCCATGGCGACGAGGACCTGCTCGTCCATCGCAAGGGGGCCACCCGGGCCTTCGGGCCGTCGCACCCCGAGACGCCGGCGGCCTACCGGGGGACGGGTCAGCCGGTGTTGATTCCGGGCAGCATGGGCACGGCCTCCTACGTGCTGGTGGGTACCGACGAAGGCTTCGGCCTCTCCTTCGGCAGCACCTGCCACGGCGCCGGCCGGGCCATGAGCCGCACGGCCGCGAAGAAGGTGCAGAAGGGCAACGAGGTGCGCAAGGCGCTGGAAGACAAAGGGATCATCGTCCGCTGCACCTCCGCCGGCGAGCTCGCCGAAGAGGCCCCCCACGCCTACAAGGACGTGGACCGCGTCGTCGACGTCGTCCACCAGGCCGGCCTGGCCCGAAAAGTGGCGCGGTTGGTGCCGCTGGGCGTGGTCAAGGGATAGGAACCTGCGCCAGAAAACAAGGACATAAAGGACATAAAGGACCGCAAGGACGCGAAGAACCGTCCTTGCCGTCCTTGTTGTCCTTTATGTCCTTGCTGCTTCTTTTATTTGAACCACCCCACCACCGTCATCACGATCAGCGCCAGCGACAGCAGGCTGACGACGATGGTGATGCCCCAGGCGATGAGGTTGTAGAGCTTGCCGTTGATCTGGTCGCCCATGATCTCGGGATCGTTCACCAGCCGCAGGATGGCGAAGAGCTCGACGGGGAGCAGCAGGCCGTTGAGCACGTAGACGCCGACCAGCACCTGGATGAGCGGCAGGCCCGGGATGAGGGCGATCCCCGCGCCCAGCACGATGAGGCCGGTGAACGTCCCCATGAAAATGGGCGCCTCGGCCCATGAGTGCGAGACGCCGCGCTCGAACCCCAGGGCCTCGCTCAGCATGTAGGTGGTGGCGAGCGGCAGCACGCCCGCCGCCAGCAGCGAGGCCCCCAGCAACCCGATGGCGAAAAGCGCCTCGGCGTAGTGGCCGGCGATGGGCTCCAGGGCGCGGGCGGCGGCCGCTGCGGTGTCCACCGCGATGTGCCGCGGGTACAGGGTGGCGGCCGTGGCGATGATGATGAACACCGCTACGACACCCGCCGAAAGGGTGCCCACGATGACGTCGAAGCGGGTGTAACGATACTCCTCGGGAGTGACTCCCTTCTCGACCACCGAGGACTGGATGTAGAGCTGCATGTAGGGCGAGATCGTGGTGCCGATGAGCGCGATGAGCAGGTTGAGGTAGCTGTACTCCAGCCGCAGATGCGGAGCGACCGTCTGCCGCACCACCTGCCCCCAGTCCGGCCTGGCGAGGAAGGCGGCGCCGATATACGCCAGGAAGGCCAGGGTGAGGAAGAGGAAGATCTTCTCCACCCAGCCGTAGGAGCTGCGGGTGATCAGCAGCCACACGAAAATGGCGGCGAGCGGCACGGCGATATAGCGGCTGACCCCGAACAGCTCCGCAGCCGCGGCGACGCCGATGAACTCGGAAACGATGATCCCCAGGTTGGCGACGAGCAGGGTCAGCAGGATGAGGGCCGTCTGGCGCAGGGAGAACGACTCGCGCACCAGGTCCGAAAACCCTTTGCCGGTGACGGCTCCCATGCGGGCGCTCATCTCCTGGACGACGCCGACGCAGACGGTGACCACCACCATGGCCCACAGCAGCTCGTAGCCGTAGGAGGCGCCGGCCGAGGCGTAGGTGGCGATGCCGCCGGCGTCGTTGCCGGCGCTGGCGGCCAGCAGCCCGGGACCGAGAGCCAGCAGGTAGGGCCAGAGGCGCTTGCGCATCAGGCGAAGGTCCGGCCGCCCCGGCGTTGCCAGATCTCGGGCAGCAGCACCGCAAGAGCGTCGTCCACGGTCACGATGCCCAGCAGGTGCCGCTCTTCGTCGAGCACCGGCACGGCGAGAAGGTTGTACTCGGCGAGGACGTGCGCGGCGCTCTCGGCGCGGTCTTCCGGACGGACGGTGGGGAGGTCCTCGTCCATCACCTCGGTCACCGGCGTCGCCGGATCGCTGAGGATGAGGGTGCGCAGGCGCACCAGGCCGCGCAGCATGCCGGGGTCGTCCGCCGCCACGACGTAGACGGCCAGCAGCGGATCGGGCACCTCTTCGAGCGAGCGGATCAGGGTCAGGGCCTCGCCCACCGTCGTGCTCTCGAGGACGCGCACGAAGTCGGTGGTCATGATGCGGCCGGCGCTGTCCTCGTCATATTCGAGCAGCGCCTGGACGTCGGCCGCCTCCTCGGGCTCCATGCGCGCCAGGAGCTGCTCGGCCACCTCTTCGTCGAGATCCTCCAGGGCGTCGGCGGCGGCGCCGGGCGCCATCTCCTCGAGGATGTCGGCGGCCCGCTCCTGGTCCATGCCTTCGAGCAGGTCGGCCACGCGCTCGTCGCTGACCTCTTCCAGGGTCTCGGCGGCAGTCTCCTCGTCGAGGGCGGCGACGATCTCGGCGCTCTCGCGATAGGAGAGGGCGTCGACGATGCGGGCGAGGTCCACGGGGTGGAGCTCGGCCAGCCGGTCGTAGGAGACCTTGAGCTGCACAGGGGCGGTGCTGGCGAGGTATTGCACGTCGTTCCAGTCGACGATTTGGCGGCCCACGACGCGGCCCGCCAGGGTGCGCGGCCCCAGCCGGCGCAGCAGGGCCTGGGGGCTGATGTCCACCCCCACGACGCGGTAGCCGCCGTCGATCTCGGTGAGCTGCACGTCGTTGACGCGGACGATCCGCCGGCCGGTGATGTCGATGAGCTGGTGGTCGAGCACGTCGCGGCGCAGCAACACCTCGCCGGCGCGGCGGGTGAACGACTGGAGGTCGACCGTCGACGAGGAGAGGCGGGCCGAGCCGTTCAGCTTCTGCAGGAGATGGGAGGAAACGAAGAAGCGGCGCCGGCCATCGCGCACCACCAAGCCGCTGATCGGGGGGTAGCGGTCGTCGCCCATGCGCACGATGACGTCGTCGAGGCGGCCGATGAGCTCGCCGGTCTTGCCCTCGACGGGCCGGTCCACGATCGACGTCAGGAAGAACATCGCCGCGCCTCCTGAAGATTCGCGCTGTGCTGGGACTTGCGAGGGACGGCTGCGATGCCCCGACAGGTCTCCCCGCGGGGGCATCATAACCGCGCCGGCCTACTCGTTGAGCAGGAAAGTCAGCTTCATGTCGACGCGGTAGCCGACGACCTTGGAGCTCTCCACCACCACTTGCTGCTCCTGGATCCAGGCGCCCTTGATGTTCTTCACCGTCTTGCTGGCGCGGGTGATTCCTTCGCGGATGGCGTCGTCGAAGCTGGTCGGCGACTGGGAGCTGATCTCGATGACTTTGGCTACGGACATGGCATCTCCTCTTCAGTAGGTTTCCTCTCGCTTTGTATCACCTTTGAGCAATCTCCGGATGGCCCGCGCTGGCGCGGATTGTGTATCCTCGAAGAGGCGGGACGACAAGGAGGTGCAGCGATGAGAGAGACCGCAAGCGCCCTTGTCTTTCCTCCCGATCCCAGATACCTTCGTACTTTCATCATGCTTCCGGAGACGATTCCCGCCGCGGCTTCCGAGACCCCTTCGCCGGAAGGGGTGCTGGAGATCGCCGAGACGCTCGCCCGCGAGATCCAGCCGGGGCGCCGCGGTCGCTCTCTCTCCCTCGACTCCACCCTGGAGCGCGATCTCGGGCTGGACAGCCTGAGCCGCGTGGAGCTTCTGGGCCGGCTGGAGAAGGCCTTCGGCGTCCGCCTGCCGGAGGAGGTCCTCGCTTCGGCCGAGACTCCCCGCGACCTCCTCCAGGCGCTGCTTTCCGGCCATCCGGCGGCGGCCGAGGGCGCGCCGCTCCGCATCGTCGAGCCGCTGGCCGCGGCCGAGGCCGCCCCGGACCGCACCCGCACTCTCGTCGAGGTGTTGGAGTGGCACGCCCAGCGCCATCCGGACCGCCGGCACGTCCTCTATCTGCCGGGCGACGGCGAGCCCGAGGAGCTCACCTACGCCGGCCTCCTCGCCCGCTCGCGGGCCGTGGCCGCCGGCCTCGCCCGCCTGGGCCTGACGCCCGGCCACGCCGTGGGGATCATGCTCCCCACCGGCCTCGAATATTTCGCGGCGTTCTTCGGCGTCCAACTCGCGGGCGGCGTTCCCGTGCCCCTCTATCCGCCGGCCCGGCGCAGCCAGATCGAGGAGCACCTGCGGCGGCAGGCGCGAATCCTCGAGACCGCCGGGGCCGAGGCGCTCATCACCTTCCCCGAGGTGCTCACCCTCGCCCGCCTGCTGCGCGCCCAACTCCCCGTGCTGCGCAAGGTGGCCACCGTCGCCGAGCTGAGCGCGGAGGGCGAACCGTCGTCCACGATGCTCGCCCACGTCAAGGAGAGCGACCTCGCCTTCCTTCAGTTCACCTCCGGCAGCACCGGCAATCCCAAGGGGGTGATGCTCACCCACGCCAATCTGCTGGCCAATCTGCGCGCCATTCAGAAGGGCGCCGACGTGCGGCCGGACGACGTGGTCGTGAGCTGGCTGCCGCTCTATCACGACATGGGGTTGATCGGCTGCTGGATGGGGGGCCTCTACTTCGGCGTCCCCCTCGTCCTGATGTCGCCGCTGACCTTCCTGGCCCGGCCCGTGCGCTGGCTGCGGGAGATCCAAAGGCACCGCGGAACGCTCTCCGCGGCTCCGAATTTCGCCTACGAGCTGTGCGTCAACAAGATTCCGGACAAACAGATCCAGGGGCTGGACCTCTCTTCCTGGCGCATGGCGCTCAACGGCGCCGAGCCGGTGAGCCCCGAGGCCGTGCGGCGCTTCATCGAGCGCTTCGAGCCTTACGGCTTCAATCCGGGCGCCCTTTCGCCCGTCTACGGCCTGGCCGAAAATTCGCTCGCCGTGGCCTTCCCGCCGCTGGGCCGGCCGCCGTTGATCGACGTCGTGGACCGCGAGGCGTTCCAGAGCTCCGGCCAGGCGGTGCCCGTGGGGGAGGACGATCCCAACGCGCTGCGCTTCGTCTCCTGCGGTGTTCCCCTCTCCGGCCACGAGGTCCGTATCGTGGACGAAGGCGGGCACGAGGTGGAGGAGCGCCGCGAGGGGCGGTTGGAATTCAAGGGACCGTCGGCCAGCAGCGGCTATTTCCGGAATCCCGAGGCCACGGCCAAGCTGGTGCACGGCGACTGGCGGGATTCGGGCGACCGGGGCTACATCGCCGGCGGCGAGGTCTACATCACCGGCCGGGTCAAGGACATCATCATCCGGGGCGGGCGCAATCTCTACCCCCACGAGCTGGAGGCGGCGGTGGGCGAGGTGTCGGGCGTCCGCCAGGGCTGCGTGGCCGTTTTCGGCAGCCCCGATCCGAAGACCGGCACCGAGCGCCTGGTGGTGATGGCCGAGACCCGCGAGCGGAATGCCGCCGCGCTGGAGGCCCTGCGCCAAGCCATTCAGGACGTGACGGTCGACCTCCTGGGCACGCCCGCCGACGTGGTGGCCCTGGTGCCGGCGCACGGCGTGCCCAAGACCTCCAGCGGCAAGATCCGGCGCTCCTCGGCGCGGGAGCTTTATGAATCCGGCAAGGCGGACCGGGGCGGCGGATCGGTCGGTTGGCAGCTCGCGCGGCTCACCCTCTCCGGACTGCGGGCGCAGATCGCCCGCCGCGCCCGTTCCCTGGGCGACGGGTTCTACGCCGTGTGGGCTTTCAGCTTCCTGGCCCTGCTGGCGGTGCCGGTCTGGTTCGCCGTGGTGCTGACGCCGGGGCTCGCCCTGAGGCGGCGCGTGGCGCGGTGGATGGCCCGCATCCTCTTCGCCGGGGCCGGCATTCCCCTCCGCCTCGAAGGCGCCGAGAACCTGAAGACGGAGGGGCCGCGGATCATCGCCTCCAATCACGCGAGCTACCTCGACGGCCTGGTGCTCACCGCGCTGCTGCGGCCCGAGGCCGCGTTCGTGGTGAAACGGGAGCTGGAAGGGACCTTTGTCGTGCGCATTTTCCTGCGGCGGCTGGGGACGCTGTTCGTCGAACGCTTCGACGCCGCCCAGAGCGCGGGCGAGACGCGCAAGGCCCGGGAAACCGTCGAAACCGGCGAGTCGCTGGCGATCTTCCCCGAAGGCACCTTCCGCCGGTACCCGGGCCTCCTCCCCTTCCGCATGGGCGCCTTCGCCGTGGCGGTCGATGCCGGCGTGCCCGTCGTCCCGGTGGTGATCCGCGGCACCCGTTCAATCCTCCGCGACGGTGAGCTCCTTCTCCACCGCGGCAAGGTGACGGTGACCGTGGCCCCGCCCATTCACCCTGAAGGCACCGGCTGGCACGCCGGCATCCAGCTCCGCGATCAGGTGCGGAAAGCCATTCTGGAGCGTTACGGCGAGCCGGACCTGGCGGAGTAGGGGCGGCGGAGAGGCTGCACAGCTTTCTCTACCTCAGGCTCCTAGCTTGGCTATATAGAGAGGAAATCCACGAAACAAAAGCCGCGATCGCCCGGCTGCTCCTGCCAACGCTTCAAGGCGTGGGCGATGCGGTCAGGCCGGTTGTTGGGCAGGCTGCGAGGCACGATGAGGACGCCCTCGAAGTGTTCTCCAGTCTGGAAAAAGATCAGGCCCAGCCGGAGGAAGTCGTCCCGGTTCCGCGTGATGAAAATCCGGTTTTGAGACACTGAGAACCGGAGCTGCTCGTCGTCCGGAAGGCCGAGCCGGTTGATCTGGTGGACGGAGATGACGTCCATGCCGAGCCCTTGGGCGATCTCGGCAACGGCAGGGTTGACATCCTCGTCGAGGAGAAAACGCATCAAGGGCGACTAACGGTTGCGGGGCTTCAGAAATGGGAGCTCCTGCCCGACTCTCTCAGGAGTCCACCGCGCCTCGCGCTCCAGGCGGGCGTCGATCTCCGACGGGTAAAGCTCATAATAGGCGAGGGCTGCTCGAAGTTGAGTTTCGGTCAACCAGGGATAGTTTTTCCGGAGCTCTGCGTAGCTCCTGCCACCTTCGAGCCAGGTTGCGATGATCTCCCAAACGTCGAGGCCGCCTGGAAGAGCCGCGCGGCGACCGGTTACCCCATCGACGAACACGATTCCCGGTGTCCGGCGCATCCGGATCGCCTCTTCGAGCAACTCGTTCGTGATCGCGGACCAGGACTTGCCCCGTGTCTCGGATTCGTTGGTGATCTCCCGATCAAGCTGGTCCGAGATGCGGATTCCTTTCGCCTTCGTAGCCATGACTTTCTCCCGGTGTGCACGTCGTGCACAGTATGGCCCGGCGGTGGGATTGCGTCAACCGGGCCCCTCCACGATTTCGTCGGATGGGGGCCCGGTCCGAGGAGAGATTTTCCCCTCCCTACTCCTTGCCGTTCCTGGCGCCCACGGTGATGCGGACTTCCCGGGCCTCGCCGCCGCGCAGGACTTTCAGGGTGGACTCACGGCCGATCTTCTCCTCTTCCAGCAGGGGCAGCAAGTCGCCCGGGTGGCGCAGGGGAGTGCCGTCGAAGGCGAGGAGGACGTCGCCGAGCACGAGGCCCGCGTGGTCCGCGGGGCTTCCGGGCTGCACCGAGCTCAGCAGCAAAGCCGTCTTCTGTCCGAGTTGCTCGGCGAGGGCGGCGGGAAGGCGCACCGGCTGGGTCACGATCCCCAGATAGCCGCGCTGCACCTGGCCGTGGGCGAGGAGAGACTCCACCACCCGCCGCACCGTCGACGTGGGAACGACGCTGGCCACGCCGCGGAAGAAGCCGGCCGTGTTCACCCCGATCACCCGGCCCCGCAGGTCGGCCAGGGCGCTGCCCGAGAAGCCCGTGTGAATGCCGAGGTCCGTCTGGATTTCGGTGTCGATCCGGCCGCCCATCGGCGTGCGCCAGGCCTCGCCGACGACGCCGACGATCCCCAGGCTGGGCCGGATCCGCGGCCCCGGCCGGCTCATCGAAAGGACCAGATGGCCAGGCTTCACCTCATCGGCCTCTCCCCAGGCGGCTGGCCCTGGAGTCGAGCCCGAAACGCGCAACGCCGCGAGATCGGTCGCGGGATCCCGCCCCGCCACGGCGGCGGTGGCCGTGGTTCCGTCCGGCAGGCCGATCTCGATGTCCTCCTCCCACTCCAGGACGTGATGGGTGGTGACGATCACTCCGTCGGACCACAACACGCCGCTCGACGGCCCGCGCCGCCGCCGTCCACTGATTCGCACCACGCCAGGGGCCGTCTTCTCGACGGCCTCGGCGAGACTTTCTGAAAGCTGCCAGCCAAAATCACTCATCGGTTGCTCTCCTTATCTTCATGGCGGGAGAGTAGACCTGACCCGGGACGGGCCGCATCGCCTGAAAGGCTGGGGCCGGGCTGATCCTTTGGGGAGGCTGGGAGGTGGATTTGTGGCGAGTGGCCACACGTCCGGGTAGATCCGACTCCTTACTTGTATGCCTTACCGCGCCGCCCTACACTTCAGGCATGAATGCCACGCTGACGGCCCGGCTGCGAAGCAAGGGCGGCCTATTTCACAGTTTCAAACGTGCCGGACACCGGGTTCCAGTCCTTGTCGTTCGACGCGAAGCCGTACAGTCGTCCGGTGTCGAAGTTCAGGGCCACGGTCAAGGTGTATCCCGACTCCCCGGCCAGATACGACACGAGCTGCACCTCCGGTGCGACCTCGAACGAGGCGTACTTGTCTACCCGCGTCCCTTTGCCGGTTGCAGCACCGTTTTCCACCTTGCGAAAGACGACACTGCCGTCCCGCTCAAAGGTGTGCTCGTACTCTGAGCCTGCGGTTGGACCGTCTTCGATCTTCCACCTGAGGGTCCGGCCAGCGAGAGAGGTTGAAGTTGTAGTCGCTGTAGTCATGGTTTGGCTCCTTACAGGTTTCCACCTTTCAAGACTGCCAACTTTGCAGAATTTGTGCCCGCTGGCGTGGTGAGGGGTTTTCACCACGCCTGACGTTCCAGGGTGAGGACCAGCCCTTCGGGGCGCCGACTGGAAATGGGAGATCTCATATGAAGACGGCACAGAGCTTGGAATCGGTGACGCGCCGCCGCCTGCTGCAGGTCGTGGGGGCTGGAGGGCTGGGGCTGGCCCTGGGGGTGCGTCCGGGGGATGCGCACGAAGGTGGCCGGCCTTCGGAGCCGGAGATCAAGACCCGGTTGACGGAGAGCTTCGGCCTGAGGCACCCGTTCGTGGGGGCAGGCATGGGGTTCGTGGCCCTGCCGGAGCTGGTGGCCGCGGTCTCGGAGGCCGGCGGCCTGGGAGTGCTCGGGGTGGCGCCGGAGCCGCCGCCCGCCTTCGCCGAGCGCCTGACGCAGATCCGCGCCCTCACCAGCCGGCCGTTCGGCGTGGACTTCTTCCTGGCCGTCTCGCCGACGCTCGGGCCGGTCACCGTCGACGCCCACATCGATATCGCGGCTGCGGCGAAGGTGGACCTGGTCGTCTTCCACTTTGGAATCCCCACCGCCGCCTGGGTGTCGTCGCTCAAGGCCGCGGGATCTGCCATCTGGGTGCAGGTTCCCTCGGTGGAGCAGGCGCGGGCCGCGTTGGACGCCGGCGCGGACGGGCTGGTCGTCCAGGGCAAGGAGGCCGGTGGGCACAACCACAGCACGACGCCGCTCCACCACCTGCTGCGGGACGTGCGGGACGAGGTGGGGCGCCACGTGCTGCTGCTGGCCGCCGGGGGGATCGCCACCGGGGCCGACGTGGTGGCCGCCCTGGCTCACGGGGCGGATGGCGTCTGGGTGGGGACGCGGCTCGTCGCCTCCACCGAGGCCTACGCGAACGCAGAGTGGAAGCGCCGCCTCGTCGCGGCCAGGCGCAACGACACGGTGATCACCACCCTCTTTGGTCCGGAGGTGCCCTGCCAGCCCTACCGGGTGCTGCGCAATCCGGCCATCGACGCCAACATCGCCCGGCAGGACGAGATCTGCGGGCTTCCCCCCGCGGGCACGATCGGTACCACGCTGCTGTTTCCCGGCACGTCGATCGCGACGCCGGGAGTGCCCATGCCGACGTTCAGCGCCCTGCCGCCGACGCCGGACACCACGGGAAACTTCGACGCCATGGGCATGCCGGCGGGTGAAGGCGCGCACGAGATCCGCGACGTCAAACCGGCGGCGCGGATCGTCGAGGACATGATGGAAGAGGCGCGCTCGCTCCTCGCCAGAGGATTGGCGCGGCCGGCGGAGTGATCCGAACGCTCGCCGGTGGCCGGACCCGGCTGAAAGGGTGTCTCAAAAGTGGTCGACAGCGCCGCCTGCGTCGCCAGGGATTGAAATCACCTGGCTACCCTCGGTAGTCCCTGCGGGACACAGAAACGAAATTGCGGTCCCGGCGGGGACAAGCGTCAGTAGCCAAGGATTTCAATCCCTGGCGACGCAGGCGTCATCGTCTACGACTTTTGAGACACCCTCTGAAAGTTGAGCGGACCCGCGGGCCCGCACGAGGGCGAAGCAAGGGCAACCGCCGCGGCGCCCAATCCATGGACGGGGCGGCCCCTTCCTGGGGCCTCACCTCTCCGAGGGCGGCAATGTAGGCCGGGCCGAGCCGTAGACCCCAAGGATTGATCCGGACAGAGCACGCCTTCCGGGGTTTTGTACCCGGCGAAAAGTACCGATCGGTGGGCCGTCCGGCGGTTGGACGGCCCAAAATAAGCATCGACAGCGCAAAATAAGGATCGATGGCCCAAAATAAGGATCGATGAGCCATCGATCGATCGATGGCGCGAAATAAGGATCGACAGCGCGAAATAAGGATATATGGGCCATATAAGGATCGACAGCCCAAAATAAGGATCGATGGGCCGTATATCGATCGACGGCGCAAAATAAGGATATATAGGCTGTCGATCGATGGATGGCGCAAAATAAGGATCGATGGGCCGTCGATCGATCGATGGCGCGAAATAAGGATCGATGAGCTGTCGTTCGATGGATGCTGTGAAATAAGGATCGACGGCACGTTCCGTCGATCGCCGGCAGAGGGTAGGGGAGATGCGGCTCGTGGCGATAGGGCCGGGGGTCGCGTCGGAGCGCGCCCTGGCGGGGATCAGCAGTGCGGGAGCGGAGCTTGCTGCAGGGCGCCGGGGCGGAACGCCGCGAACCGGGGACGTGCATTCCGGATACCGTAGGGCAATGCCACAGCCTGCCGGCTGGCCGTGAGGGCGGGCTGCTGCGTGTCGATCACCGGGGCACAGGTCACCAGCGTCCCGAGCTCGACCCGGGGCGCCCATACTCCTGAGCTTGTCGTCTGATTCGACATCTTCCCTCTCCCTTAAATGACCCGCTCTCTATATGCAGCACCGGACGGTTGGCCAGTACGTTAGCGCGTAGAGAATGCATGAATCCGGGCCGGGCGTCAAGAGGCCCGAGGAGTTTTCTCCGCGATGGGCTCGAGCTTGCTGCCGAAGAATCTCCTCCGGCTGGACCATCCACTCCTCTGGGGAAGTGGTATCCTCCCCGATGCGGATACCGAGGAGAGCTAATGGTCACGATCGAGACTTTCGCCGAAATCGATGAAGAAGGCACCCTGACTGCCCGAGCGCCGGCGTCGGCTCCGCGGGGCAAGAGGCGCGTGGTGATCGTCATCGACAACGGCGGCTCCGAGGTACGGACTGCACCCGCGAAGCAGAAGCTGCCAGACCTCTCCGAGTTCCGCGCCAAGCTGGGTGCCAAACCCTATCCTGGCAATTCGGTGGTTGACCTCCGCGAAGAAGAGCGGTCGTGATCTACTTCGACACCTCGGTGCTGGCGGCCTATTACACTCCTGAAGAACGAAGCGCTGAAGCGGCGGCCATCGTTGCGAAGGCATCCTATCCAGTTGTCAGCGACCTCGCGGTTGCCGAGCTCAACGTGGTCATGGTGCGGAAGGAGAGACTCGGGTTCTTGCCGCCAAAGGGGGCCGAGGCTGTCTTCTCCCTGTTCGACGAGCATCTCCGCGATGCGTTCCTGACGATCGCCCTCGAAACCCGTCATATGGAGGCGACCCGGGCTCTGGCGACCCGCACATTGGCTCGCCTGCGGACGCTTGATGCGCTGCATCTTGTGCTCGCCTTGGAAGTGGAGGCGACCGTCGCCACCTTCGATGAGCGGCTCTATGAAGCCGCTCGCGCTGTCGGCCTTTCAGTCTTGCCACAGATCCTTAGCGAGGCTCCTGGCATTCTCTGACTCAGAGGTGTTGGCATCTCCTGCACCTACGCGCCGTGGTTCGTCTCGGTGTTCCGGAAGGCGGAAAGTCGGAGATCGCAACGCGACGTTCCCAGCGGACAGTTTTTCCTGGCGCTTTCTTTCGTCGCGCCTCACCGGCCACGTTCTCCGGTCCGGGACGGAAGAGGAAGCTTTGCATCATTGGGCCACGTCAAGTTCCGGAAGAGCACTCTCTACGCAATTCTGAATATCGCTAGGATCGAGATAGCGGATGATCAGTTCGTGGAAATCGGGAGCAGCCAAGACGCGGAGTGGTGCGATGGCCACTTGAAGCCGCCTCACGGTATGGAAAACGCTGCGGGTATGGCCGGCCTCGCCACCTCGACCGGCGATGTATTTACGCGCAGGGTCACTAATGGGTCGTGGAAAGTTCCTCTCTTCGGGTATTCCGCGCGTCGGGTAGTCGACGACAATTAGAACCCGGTCAGCCTTTAGGAGATCGCCGTGTCTCTTGCGAGCTTCATTTTCGCTCACTGACTCGACCGGACCCTTCTCTTGCATTCTCTTATAGACCGCATCGGAAAGAAGCTTCTCCAGCGTCTTAGACAGCCCCTCTCTCTTCCGCGCATCCAACGCTGCTGCCAGCTTCGTGTAGTCACCATGTTCACCTAGATCTCCGGTCCGGAGTTCGAAGACGCGCCGAAAGAGCTTGCGCGTGGCAAGGCGTTCTATGAGTTCGCGCGCTCGACCATCACCGCACTTCCAGGCGAACTCGAGGGCCCGTTCCATTGATAGGAGCGTGGGGCCCTCTGCGAAGAAGCTGGCCGGAAGCCCAAGACCCTTTAGCAGCGACTTGCATTCGTCCAAGGTGCAACCACAAATCACCCGATAATAGAAGAAGTCTCGCAAGAGACCTTTATCGACCTCGACTCTATTGCTGACGTCGACTCCAGGAATCTCTACGATGGTTCGGTCATCAGCAAGCACCGCCAAGCTGCTAGCCACAGAATGTGCGAACATCGCTTGTATGCAGCGAAAAGTGTGATGCCAGTAAATCGCACCATAGAGCTGGTACCGGGCGAGAAGAACGGACTCCACCGCTGCCGCTCCCTTCACTCGATACGCAAGCGCCAGTCGCGGGAATCTCGAGATCGCCTTGACGTCAACGCTCAGCGCCCGGAGGAATCTGTCACGGTCGATTCCTGCCCCATACGGTACTCCACAAGCCATTCCGTCTCTGACCAAATAGTCGAGCTTGTCTGCATCGATTGGACCATTGATAATGTCTCGCGCTAGCCCGTCTACTGGATCCATGACCTTGGGAGAGTTGCCATCAGCGCCTTTATAGCCGAGGATCGCCAAGACCCTGGGCAAGCTCACGTTCTTCCATTCCTGGGTGATCACAGCCTCAAGTGTGGGAGCGCCCCACTTAGTCTCCTTCAGCAGCCGAAAAATTAGGTTTTCATGGTGATAGAGCTCTGGTGCTGCGCCTTCGAAGTCGTGCCCGAACGACGTCTGTCCGACGTCATGTAGCATCGCGGCCACGAGTGCGTGTTCAACGTCAGAGGGGGTTAGCAAAAGCAAGGCCGTCGGCACCTCGTGATCGGAAAGTAGAGCTGCATAAAAGTCAGCCGTAGCCGAAAGGACGCCCAATGTGTGGGACCACCGCGTGTGTGTTGCTCCCGGATATACCTCGCGAACCCAGCCTAGCTGAGGCTCGCCTCGGAGGCGTCTCAAGCACGGGTGGTTTAGTACCGCCTTTACTCGGCTCGTGAATGGAGCTGTTAAGCCAGCTCCTGTGTTGATAACGTCAGCTCCCCAGCGGTCAAGTTCCGGAATCGCGAGACTGGCTAGCCCGCCGCCCCGACAGCGGATCAGTCGTTCCAGTAATGCAGAGGCAGTCTCGAGCTTCTTAATGGCAAATAGTTCCGGTGGGTAATCGAGTGCGGCGTCGCTAACAAAACGCCTCTTGTCTTTGGTATACAGGCGCGCTGCTATTGGAGCTACGCGGCCATCGAGCAGCAGCGCACTGATTAGGTGAAGACACCGGAATGTATATGCGGCGTAGCACCGCTCGCCAAACTCGTCGACAAGCGCTGCTAGGGTTTCCTGCATCGTGCGAGCGAGTGCGAACAGGTCGAATCGCGCTAGTCCCACGCGCTCCGGAACTGCCGCCGAAGCCTTAAGGCCTCCGCCGGAAACGCCTTTTGGATCGCTGACCAAGTCGGTCAATTGCGGATGTGCGTAGGTCCATGTGAACTGAATCCGCAGCTTACCGTCGACGTCTGAGTCGTCCTCGTGCACAGATGCGCCAAGGTCGGTCAGGATGACTTGCTGGCTCCTGGCGACGAGGAGATTTGCTGGCTTGACGTCGCAATGGAAGAATTTCCTGCCGTGCATGTGGACAAGCGCTTCCGCCACTTCGATGTAGCGATCAAGGAGGAACGCACACGCAAGCTCAAGGCGCTGGGGAGAAAATGCAGCGAGTCCTTTCGACTTCTTGCGATCAGGATGCTTTTGCAAAGTTAGCCGCAAGAATTCATCAAGTGGCTGTGGGTCCTCCACATATGTCGTAGCTAGCGCGAAGACGCCTCTTTCATTGGCGAGACCCTCATAGAGCTGCACGATGTTGGGGTGAGCCAGACCCGTGAGAGCCCGGAGCTCATGTGGCGAGACGGGTGATAGCGACGTTGCTATATTCGGATTGGTATGACGTCCACGGTAGAGCTTCGCTCGAACGATTTTGAGTGCAACAGGCTGACCATCGTTTACGCCCGGCCGACTGGCGCGAAACACGAGGCCGGAGCCGCCCGCGTGTACAAAGGCCTGGAAGGAGTATTGGCGGAGGGCTGAGGAGTCAGCCCATAGAGATCGAAGGTGATCTTCCTCTTGCTCGACGAGGAAGTCCCCGGGCAACGGTAACTTGACCACGGGTTTTGATAGAAACCCTCCGAAGTCTGGCGTAGGCGGCGTGTCGGATTGTTCCGTATCAAGGAGGGGGAGATCGGTCTGGGGAGGAGGCTCGTCCCCTGTCTGCTGTCGCTTGCGCGCCACAGCTAGTTCCTTTCTAGTCGGCCCTGCCTTGCTAGGAGAACGCTTCATCGGAGAGCGGGCGGAATTGACGGATGCTGATGAGATGGGAATGCGGGAGAATAGCGACGGCCGCACCGCCGCCTCGATCTGAGTTTATGCGCACCACCCGAGATTGCTTTATCGCCAGATTCCCAATCCGCAGGAAGTCCCGACAGTGTATACCTCTAACCAATTCAGCTTATTCGACTTGGATCTTACGCCGATTTCTTACGGTCGTCAATGCGGCGGCCGATCTGTCGTTGGCTTAGGCGTCAGAGCCGGTGGGCTCGCGGAGGCTTAGGCGACGGCGGACCTTCCCTCACAGCACCACCAACCCCAACCTCACCGCATGCGCGATCGCCTCGCTGCGGCTCTGGATGCCCCAGCTTGCCGAGGAGGGCGTTGACGTGGAATTTGACGGTGTGGTCGCTAATGCCGAGGCGCTGGGCGATTCGCTTGTTGGGAAAGCCCTGGGAGAGAAGCTGGAGCACTTCGAACTCGCGGGGGGTCAAGGGCTCGGCCAGCTCTTCGGGAGGGACGGGAGTCTCGCGGAGGAGGATCGTCGCGAAGGACTCATCGAGGGCCAGCAGTCCCTGGGCCACGGCCCGCACGGCGGCGGCCAGGCGCTCGCCGGCCACGTTGCGGGGGAGGGCTCCCCTCGCGCCGGCGGGCGTCGTCCTTGGGCGGCGTCACGGGCCCGATGTAGTAGCGTCGGGTCCGGGAAGCGGTTCAGGCGCCACTGTGAGAACGGCGTTCAGGATTAGCCTTGCCTTTCCAATCGCCTGCTCTGCGTCTACTGGCTGCGCGTGCTCGCTGCCACCATAATCCGCCGTGTGTCGAAGATTGGCGAGCCAGGAAAACGCAGCTCCGGCCTCCACGGGCCATTTTCCCGTCCTGACGAGATCGCGATGGACAGTACGCTCGATGGCGGTGTGCTTCGAGAAAGACTGGCCTTCGAAAGCTAGAAGAGCCGAAACGGCATAGAAGGCGGCGTAGTAAGCCCGCGACGAGGAGGTGTCAGGATCGCGATCGACCAAGTCTTCCGCAGTGCGGAGCGCTTGCAGCGCCCGCTGCCAGAAGTCTTGGACCTCTCGATTCACAGGAACGAGCCTTCTCGTTGCGCGTTCCGGTAAACGCCATATTCGCCGGCTCTGAAGACCTCGGAGGAGACAGGGAGGGCGTGGATGGGACGGTCCACCTTCAACTGGAGGGGATAGAGGGCCTCCACGATCGTGTCGAGATCCCTGCCCAGGCGGACCGGTCCTTTCAGGAGAACCATGAGGTCCACGTCACTCTCCTCACCCCCCTGGTGTCTCGCCTCTGAGCCATAGAGCAGGACTCCATGGAAACGGCCCCGGAAGGCCGCCTCCAGCCGCGGCCGGATCTCTCTACGAATCTCTTCGCTCAACACGATACGCCTCCGGGAGGATGAATTCGTTCCAAGACGGAAGTATACGCCGTCTTGGATGTGACCTCTCGACCTGCAGGGTCCCCTCGCTGGCCATTGCCACCCCTCACAGCACCACCAACCCCAACCGCACCGCATGCACGATCGCCTCGCTGCGGCTCTGGACTCCCAGCTTGCCGAGGAGGGCGTTGACGTGGAACTTGACGGTGTGGTCGCTGATGCCGAGGCGCTGGGCGATGCGCTTGTTGGGGAGGCCCTGGGAGAGGAGTTGGAGCACCTCGAGCTCGCGGGGCGTCAAGGGCTCGGCCAGCTCTTCGGGCGGTGCGGGTGCGTCGCGGAGGAGGAGGGTTGCGAAGGACTCGTCGAGGGCCAGCAGGCCCTGCGCCACGGCCCGCACGGCGGTGGCCAGGCGCTCGCCCTCCACGTTGCGGGGGAGGACTCCCCTCGCGCCGGCGGCCAAGGCGTCTCGGGCGTCGTCCTCGTCGGCCACGACGGCCAGGATGGGCGGGCCGCCGGGATCGGCGGCTTCGCGGAGGAACGGGAGCCCGGACCGGGGTCCCAACCCGAGATCCCAGACCACGACGTGGGGCGCGCCGGGATCGCTCGGCCCGGGCCAGTCGTCGTCCGCTGCGGCCTGGCCGGACACGGCGATTCCGTCCCGGTCGGCCAGCAGCAAGGCCAGGCCGGTTCTGGCCAAGGGATCGTCGCTCACCACGAGCACGCGCAGGTCCTCCATGGCTCAGACAGGATATGGCACCAGGTGGGTTGTTCCGAACCGAGCTATCCTAGGTGGTGCGAGAACGACGATGAGTATCGAGCCGATCAAGACCGAAGAGGACTATCGAGCGACCCTCAAGGCGATTGAGACTCTGATGAGGGCTGAGCCCGATTCCCCCGAGGGTGAGCAACTCGATGTGCTGGTCACACTGGTCGAAGCCTACGAGCGCGAGCATTACCCTATGGATCTTCCCGATCCGGAGGGACATCAAAGACAGCAGGGACGGCAGGGACGATAGGGCTTGGGTCCTTGTCGTCCCTTTTGTCCTTTACGTCCTGTCTGAGCTCCTCACTCCGCCGGCACGAACCGCTCCCGGGCCATCTGGCGCAGGGCGGCGACTTCTTCGCGGCAGGATTGGGAGAGGGGGACGAGGCGCCGCCTTTCCCAGAGCCGCAGAAAGGAGGACGTTCGCGTCAGCGACGACGCCGGCGGAAATTGCTGAAGTCGGCAAGGATCTCCTTTTCGGACACTCCCTGGTCCTCCAGGACTCCACCTACGTATCGCCCGACCGCGGCAAGCAGATCGCGCCGGAGATCGTCGGGCACCTGCTCCGGGTTTTCGAGAGGCACGTAAAGGCCCGAGACCTTTCCTTGCCGCGTGACCAGAACCGGTTCGCCGCCTTCGAAGAGGTCGGGATCCTCGAGCATAGGCTTCTGGCGTAGGGTGACTGTCTTAGGCATGATGTGAAGCCTACCACGCCGACGCGCTCCCCAGGTCCGTGGGGTATCCCGCTCGCACCCAGGATACGGTAGAGTAAGACTGCTATGAACCTGGAACCCTCGGGACGCCCCGTCCCCCAGATCCTCGACGACGCCATGGCCGGCCGCCGTATTTCGGCCGGCGATGCCCATACGCTGATCCTCGACGGCGACCTGCTCGACCTCGGGATGGCCGCCAACGAGGTGCGCAACCGCTTCAACGACCCCAAGGTCGCCACCTACAACGTCGACCGGAACATCAACTATACGAACGTCTGCGTCTACAAGTGCAAGTTCTGCGCGTTCTACCGCGAGCCGGGGGACCCGGAAGGCTATCTGCTGCCGTTCGAGGAGATCGGCCGCAAGGTGGAGGAGACGCTGGCGCTCAACGGCACCGGCATCCTCATGCAGGGCGGGGTCCATCCCGACCTGCCCATCTCCTTCTACGAGGATCTCCTGCGCTATCTGCGGTCCAACTATCCGGCATGCCACGTCCACGCGTTCTCGCCGCCGGAGATCAAGTTCATCGCCAAGAAGGAGCGGATGAGCTTCTACGAGGTCATCGCCCGCCTCAAGGCCGCGGGGCTCATGTCCATCCCCGGCGGCGGCGCCGAGATCCTCTCCGATCAGATCCGCAAGGACGTGCTGGCCTATCCCAAGTGCTCGGCGGAGGAGTGGATCGACGTCATGCGCCAGGCCCACAGGAACGGCCTGCGCACCTCGGCCACCATGATGTACGGCATGGGCGAGCCGGTCGTGGACCGGGTGGAGCACTTCCAGCGGGTGCGCGACCTCCAGGACGAGACGGGCGGCTTCACGGCCTTCATCTCCTGGACCTTCCAGCACGAGCACACCGAGATGCCGGACGTGCCCGAGACCTACGCCGAGGAGTACCTGCGGACGCTCGCCGTCTCGCGGCTGTTCCTCGACAACGTCGTCCACTTCCAGACGAGTTGGGTCACCCAGGGGAAGAAGATCGGCCAGGTCGCCCTCTCCTTCGGGGCGGACGACATGGGCTCGATCATGATCGAGGAGAACGTCGTGGCCTCCGCCGGCACCCACTACCGCATGAGCCAGGACGAGATGGAGCACCTGATCACCTCGGCCGGCTACGTCCCCAAGCAGCGGACGAACCTTTACGAGCGCCTCGTCACCCGCGAGGACACCGCAGCGATGGCGCGCAAGTACCGCCAGTCGCTGACGCCCGCCAACCGCGACCTCGTCTCGTCGGCGCTGCTGCCGGTCCTGGGATGAGGCCGGGGGAGAGCGGGACCGCAAGAATTTGAAAAACTCTCCGCTCGCCGGTGCGTAGTTTTCGTCCATGAGCGCAGAGCCCCAGCCAACCTCCAAGACGGTTCTCGACGATTCGACCTGGTCCATCCCCGGCCTGGCGATCGACACCCTGTTCAAGAGCCCGTCCTTCTCCATTACCCAATGGAACTGCCGCTGCGGCCGGCCCGGGCTGTCGGAGGAAAAGCTCCACCTGGAGTACGTGATCAGCTTCGTCCATGAGGGAGTCTTCGTCATGCACTCGGAGGGGCGCGCCGAGGTCATCGACCGCACCACGGCCCTCCTCATCAACCCCGACTTCTCCTTCCGCTCGTCGCACCCCTTCGGTTGCTCCGACCATGGCAGTTCGTTGGTGATCCGCCGGGACGTGCTGCTCGACGTCATGTCCCAGTACGATCCGGCGGCACAGGAGCGGCCTGACGCCCTGTTCACCACACCTTTCGGCCTCGATCTCTCGCAGGTCTACGTGCGCCATCGGCTGATCGTCCGCAAGCTCACGCAAGGCGTGGTTCCGGATCCTCTCGCCCTGGACGCGGCTCTCCTGGAGATCGTGGCGGGTGTGGCCAAATCCTGCTGTCCGCCCCGCGCCCGGCGCAAGACACCTGCGGAATCCTCGCGGGCGCGCCGGCGCTACGTCCACGATGCCCAGTTGCTGCTCCAGCAGCGGTTTCGGCAGCGTTTCCGCCTGGAGGACGTTGCTCGGGACCTCTACGTTTCGCCCTTTCACCTGTGCCGCCTGTTCAAGGAGGAGACGGGGATTCCCATGCACCGGTACGTGAATCGGCTGCGGCTGCGAGCCTCTCTGGAGCAGTTGGCGGCGGGGGAGAGCCTCACCGACGTGGCCCTGAGCCTCGGCTTTGCCGGTCACAGCCACTTCACCACGGCATTCCGCAAGGAGTTTGGCCGGGCTCCCTCCGAGGTGCGGCGGCAGGCGAGCGGAGGGCGCCTGGCGGAGCTGAAGAGCCTGCTGGCCTAGCGGACGCGGGCTTGCCGGGCTGGCGCGTCGGCCGGCAGCTTCAGGCAGTCGAGGACCTGGCTCCAGCGGGGATCGGAGTGGAGCGGGTCGAACAACGGCTCGACGGCGGCGAAAGGCGCCCACATCCCCTCGGGCGTACACTGGCGGGTCAGCAGGTCCAGCGCCCGGTTGCGGTCACCCAGGGACATGGCGTTCCTCGCCTGGAAATAGGGATCCACAGGCATTTTGTGCAGCAGATCCTGAATCCTTTGCTCCCGGCCTTGCCAGAATTCCCGGGTGTTGTGCAGCCGGGCGGCGTCCTGCGGCAGGTTCATGATGCGGAGCATCGACTTCGCAGCTTCCCGTGCGGTTTCGGGATCGCCGAGCGCCCAGGAGCTGTTGAGGATCGTCTCTTCGCAGGAGAATCTGCCGGCCTTGGCTTGCACGGGCGTGGTGCCCTCGCTCAGGGAGGAGAGGGTGAGAACGATCCTTCCCTGGCGAATGGCTTCCTGATAGCGATGATCCAGATAGAAATACCAGGCGTATTCGGAGCCGACCAGCATGGAGGAAGGGTCCAGCTCGCGGGCGCGGCCCACGGCTGCGAGGGCCTCGGCGTGCCGGCCCAGGGCCACAAGATAGCGCGAGTATTGTTGATGGGCTTCGGCGCTGTTCGGGGCGAAGTCCAGGGCCCGCTGCAGCTCCCGGCCGGCGGCATTCCAGTCGCGGTAGTGCTCGAGGAGAATCTGGCCGAGGGCGAGATGGGCCTCGGCCAGATCAGGGTCGAGGTCCAGGGCACGGCGCGCGGCGGCCTCGGTGGCTCCCAGGTCCGCCATGGGCGGTAAATGCAATCGTGCCTGGGCCAGCGCGCCATAGCCCAGAGCGAAGCTCGGATCGAGGCGGACCGCCTTCTCGAGGGTCTCCACTGCCTTCTCGTTCTGCTCGTGCTGTAGCAGGTAGATGCCCCGCAGGTAGGTCTCGTAGGCGGGCGACGACGGTTTCGGTCTCACCGCCGGCCGCACGACGCGGCTGCCGATCAGCAGGGTCAGCAGGAGGAGCAGGAAGATGGCTATTCCCAGGGTGACGAGCCGCGATCTGCGCTGGGCCGGCTGAACGGGGAGCACGGGAAGTGGAGCAGGAGCTGGCTGCGCCGGCGCCTCGCCGGTTTTCGGTGCGATCTTCACCGGCTTCAGGAATCGATATCCCCGCCTGGGGACGGTCTCGATGAAGCTCGGCGAGGTTGCGGAGTCCCCCAACGCCCGGCGGATCTCCTTGATGCAGAAGTTGAGGCTGCCGTCGGAATCGACGTACGAATCCCCCCACACGAGCCGGCGGATCTCCTCGCGGTTGACGACCTCGCCGGAGTGGCTGGCGAGGATCTCCAGGATCTTGGCGGGCTGGGGCTGGAGCTTGACCAGCGAGCCCGTCCGCAGCAGCTCGCCGCTGTCGAGCCGCAGCTCGAACCCCTCGAAGAGGAGGCGCGGCGGGCCCGCGTCGACGGTCCCTTCCCGGTGGGCAAGACTCATCCTGACCTTGTATACGTTGGATTGTCCAAAGTGTTTGCCGTTCCGCTGTCCTGTCCCGAGGACGCTCCCGAGGACGAAAAACCAGGCCCCTCAGGGCGTCTCATCGTCTCCTCATCGTCCGCTCATGGCTCTTTCCGGGGGCCGGGCCTACGCTTGAAACTATGAGCCTACACCATAATTTGACCCTCGACGGCGCGGCGTTGACCTTCTCTGGAAACCACGTGGGCTGGCTCTACCAGGGGCACGGCCTGGGAGTGACCCGCTGGGATTGCACGGGCGGCCGCCGGGAGCTGTCGGACGAGACGTCTCAGCCCTGGTACGTCGTCGCCTTCGTCCACTCGGGGGCCTTCATGCTCCATGCCGGGGGACGGTCCGCGGTGATCGACGCGACCTCGATCGTGCTGCACAACCCGGGAGAGCCTTACCGCTGCGAGCATCCCTTCGGCTGCTGCGACCGGGGCAGCGCGATCGCCGTGAGCCGCGAGCTGTTGCAGGAGGTCATGGCCTTCCAGGATCCGGCGGCGAAGGAACGGCCGCAAGCGCTGTTCCGCCGGACCTACGCCCACGGCTTCTCACGGGCCTGCCTGCTGGAGCGCCGGTTGATCCGCAGGCTTCAGGAGGAGGCCCGGCCGGAGCCGCTGGCGGTCGAAACCGCGGTGCTGGAGCTGCTGGGCGAGGTGGCGGCCGGGTGCGCCCGGCTCGACGGGATCTCCGCCTCCCGCCACGACTGGTCGCGAGTGCGGCGGGACTACGTGCAGGACGCCAAGGCCTACCTCCAGCAGCGGTTCCGCGAGCGGCTGGGGCTGGAGGACGTCGCCCGCGCCCTCTACGTCTCGACCTTCCATCTGTGCCGGCTTTTCAAGGAGGAGACCGGCATGCCGATTCACCGCTATCTCAACCGGTTGCGGTTGCGCGAAGCGCTGGAGCGGATCTCCGGCGGCGAGACGGGCCTCACCGACCTCGCCTTGAGCCTCGGCTTCTCCTGTCACAGCCATTTCACCCGGGCGTTCACCCGGGAGTTCGGCGTGACGCCCTCGCAGGTGCGGCGCCTGGCGGCGTGAGGAGCTTCATTCCCAAGGGATGTCCGGCATGCGGAGCCTCTCGACCTCGCGGCCGTCCTCCAGCACCGTGCGCTGGAGGATCTCCTCCACGTCGTCCGTCGTGACTCCCCGGTACCAGAGGTTGAACGGCCAGACGGCGACGGTGATCCCCTGGCTGCAGTGTTTGAGGCAACCGGTGCGGGTGACCATGACGCGGTCGCGGATGCCGAGCTCCTTCACGCGGTCCTTGAAACGGTGGTAGACGGCGAGGGAGCCGCGGACGGCGCAGCTCGGCTTCGGGCTCTCCGCCGGGCGCTCGTTGAGGCAGACGAGGATCTGGATCTGCGGATGGGGCATGGGGGGATGATAGCCGAGGTGGAGAAGCTCAGCGGTCTGCCTTGGAGGCAAAGCGCCCCCGCCCGAGGACCCTCACCCCCTGCCCCCTCTCCCGCCCCCACACCCCCCACCTCGGGAGAGGGGGACCCGGTTGGAGCGGTCTTGCTGGTCTCCCTCTTCTCCCGGTGAGGGGGGGTGGCGAGGGGGCGGGAGAAGAGGGCCGGGGTGATGAGGGTCTTGGGCGGGAGGGCTGCATTACAATGCCCGGGTTCTCGAGGAGCCCGAACTGGTCCACCGTCTCGCCTTGGTCCTGCTGGCGCTCGCCGCGCCTGCCGCCCTGCTCGCCTTCTGCGTGAGCGGGCGGGCGGGGCCGTGGATCGGCGCGCTCGCAGGCGG
>JBAPYB010000544.1:0-2772 GCA_049284515.1 Thermoanaerobaculia bacterium | reverse complement strand
CCGGGGGCACCACGGCCAGCCGCTCCACCCGGCCGGCCGTTTCGGCATCGCTCTGGAAGCGGTCGAAGCGGTAGGGGGCGAGGGCCATGGCGCGCAGGATGCGGCCGGCCGCGGCGCCGGAGGTCTCCTCATGGGCGGGAAGGGCCACGGCGACCCGCTTCTCGCCGCCGTGGCGGGCCTCTTCGGTCAGCCGCCCGAGCCAGGCCGCCAGCTTGGGGTACGTGAAGTCGCGCCGGGCCCCCAGGCCGTAGAGGGCGACGACCGGCCCGCCGGGTCCCGCTTCCGTCTGTACCCGCTGCTCCTCGCGCCCCTTGAAGCCGGCCCTCGCCGCCAGGCGCTCCAAGCTCCTCCGGACGTCCTCAGGCAGGCCGTCCACCGCCGGCGTTTCGCCTTCGAAGCACCCGGCGGCCAGGAGATCGGATTCCAGCCGGCTTGCGGCAACGACTTCAATCGACGCGATATGCCCCATAGATTCCCTCCAGCTTCTCAACTTCGCGATGCCCGGCGCCCGGGATCAGCCCGTAGCCCAGGCCTCCATGGCCAGTCACGGGGCGGTATGGTATACGTAATCCCTCCATTTCAAGCTGTACACAACGGCCGTTGCGAGCTGAGCATGAACCCCACGTCTTTCCTTCAGATGCTGCAGGGCCCTTTCAACTTCCTGCGCCCCGACCCCGACGAGATCCGGCGCCTGGTGCCCGATCTCCCCCGGCTGCTGCCCATGCCGCGCCCCATCTTCCTCGAAGACGAGAATGCCACCCCGATGCAGGGCTTCCCCATCTCGCTGTCGCAGGGGACGCTGGAGCTGCGGGCCGCCCTGCGGGACTATATCCAGGCCGAGGAGGCCGTCCAGGTCGCCGGCTTCAAGCGCGAGCGGCACGACGTCAAGGCCCACACCCAGGGCTGGGAGCGTTATGCCGCCCTGCTCAACCGGGCCTTGGAGAATGCCACCATCTCCAGTTACGGCCGGCAATATCCCGCCGTCTTCTGGCTCTTCCACTCGCTCGACGTGGCGCGCCTGCTCAAAGAAGTACCCAAACGCATCCTGCGGCGGGACACCGAGCTCGGCCGCCGCCACGGCGACGCCATCAAGTACCGCATCTTCGACCGCTTCCTCGACCGCGTCCTCAGCACCAGCTACGACCTCGTGCAGCGGCTGGCCGGCACCACCGAGGAGGCGGAGGAGGAGCTGTTCCCCCGCGTGCTCACCCGCATGCGCGACAACGTCCTGCTGTTCACCGAGGACTACATCAGCCGCGACCTGACCGAGCTCGGCAGCTACTTCAATGGCTCCCTCGGCCTCGACGGCCGCGACCTGCGCAAGCGGCTGGACGACCTCGCCCGCTGGCATTTCGAGCAGCTCGCCGCCGATGCCGGCCTGCGTACCACCGTCACCCACCTGCTGCGCGCCGACCCGCGGGGCGACAGCCGCGACCTTCTCTGCCGGCCGGGCTATGTCACCTACCTCGCGACGCTCAAATCCTACGATCCGGCGCGGCTGCTCCCGCCGGCCCTGCTCCAGGTCTGGGAGGGCCTGCTCCTCAAGCTCAAAGAGTTCGAGATGATCCACGGCCTGCGCCGGCTGATCGTGCCCATCGAGGTCGAGCCGGGCGGCCGCATGGTGGGGCGCGAGCTCCCCCTGGGCCGGGCAACTCCCGGCGCCGGCGACCTCGTCCTCTCCAGCGCCACCCGGCCCCTGGACTTCCTGCAACCCTGGGTGGTGGACCCGCGGGTCGAGCGCTTCGGCATGATCTACGACATCAGCGACTTCTCGCAGACCCTCTCGATGCTCCACCGCGAGGGCAACGAGCGCCAGGACGACGCCTTCCTCGCCATGTTCCGGTTCCAGCGGCGGATCAACCGCCTGGCCGTCTCCCACCGCGCCAAGCTGGAGAAATACCTGGGCGACGGCGCCTTCTACTCCAGCCGCGAGGCC
Organism: Thermoanaerobaculia bacterium; assembly: GCA_049284515.1. Classification (GTDB taxonomy): domain Bacteria; phylum Acidobacteriota; class Thermoanaerobaculia; order Multivoradales; family UBA5704; genus DATARR01. The sequence goes on along the minus strand of JBAPYB010000544.1, from coordinate 836 downwards.
ACCAACCTCCTGCTCTGCTCCATCTACCTCCAGCGCTATTACGTGGAGGCGGTGCGCGACGGGCTCCCCTTCGATCGCGGCATGCGCATCGCCCTGAACTTCGGCCCTTACCGCCTCATCCCCATGGGCAGCCGGCCGGAGGAGGGCGAGCGCTACGAGTTCTTCGGCCCCGGCCTCGTCGAGCTGTCGCGCCTGACCACCGGCAAGGCGACCCAGGAGGTGGACGAGGTCAAGACCATGCTGATCAACCAGGGCTACCCCGAGGCCACGGTGCACAGGTTCTTCTCCCCCCTCTCCTCGAAGAACGTCGACGTGGTGGACAAGACCGAGGAGCTGCGGCGGTTCTATGCCTACATCAACCGCAACGGCACCCTGCACAACAACGGCATGGTGGCGACCGGCGCCTTCCTGGCCCACCTCGAGCGCGAGCTGACCAGCAGCCCGCTCTACCGTGGCAACGACGGCGACCGGTCCTACGTCTTCCTCGCCCTGGAGGATGGTGGCGAGACGCTGTCGCTGGGCTTCCGCAAGCTCGGCATGGCCCACCTCAAGGGGCTTGAAAAACTGGCGGTCTATGAGATCGTGGACGGCGCGGACCTGGATCCGGCGGCGCTCACCCGGATCTACGGTGAGAAGCTGGCCGCCGCCATCGAGCGGGCCGCCGGCGGCGAGGGGTGGCTGTAGGGCGGATCAGTGTTTGGAGAGCTCGGCCGTGACGCTCATCCCCGCCCGGGCATAAATGCCAGGGCTAGGCACGACGCCGGATGAATCCGGCTTGAAGTCCCCTTCAGGGGGCGCTGTTCATAGCCCCGGCATTTATGCCCGGGCGAAGGTGG
>JBAPYB010000543.1:0-13471 GCA_049284515.1 Thermoanaerobaculia bacterium | reverse complement strand
CCCCTCGCCGTGGGTGGCGCGCGCGCCGGGGCTGCTGCTGGTCACCGACCTTCACGCCTCGAACCGCTACGCGCACCAGACCCTGCGGCTGTGGAAGGACGCCGATTCGCGTTTCCGCTCGGCGCTCGGGCTGCGCTACAGCGACTCCTTTGGGGTGACCTGGGTGGCCGCGGTGTCCGCGGGGAGCGCGGGGAGCGCGGGGAGCGCGGGGACCGGGAGCGAGGTGCTGGCCGCCCAGACCAGCGCCGAGGCCCGGCTCGACCGGCCGGTGGACGTCAAGGGCACGCCCCTCCCCATCCATACGCTCGGCTCGCTCCTCCTTCTCAGCGATACCGATGCGGCGCAGCTCGCCTTCCTGTACGACGACAACATCCTCGTCGACAGCCTCGATCCGAAAGCCGCGTGGCTCCTGGAGAAGGGCAGGCCGCTGTCGCTCGCCATCCGCAACGCCCTGTTCACCGTCACGCCGGTCAACAGCCTGCTGCTCTTCGCCCGGCTGCGCCCTGATGAGACGGCGGAGATGGTGGAGAAGGGCACCCTGATGCTGGGCATGGGGCTCTTCGGCCTGCTGCCCACGCTCCCGGACCCTTATGCCGCCAACGTCGGCTGGCTGCGCCGGGGCGGGCGCGCGGGCAGGCTCTCGCGGCAGGTGAGCCAGCTCCTCGTCGCCGCCGTCACCTGGACCAAGGCCGCCGGGGACGACGAGCCGGACGCCGTCGAGACCCGCTTCGCCTTCGCTCCGCTCGCCTCCCAGCAGGAGACCCTCGCCGCCTGGGATGCCGCGGCGAAGGCGAACGCGGGTGCAGCGGACGCAGAGACCGGCGCGGCGGCCGCGCTCTTCAAGAGACAGGAGTCGAACGACGTCGTCTGGGAGCGCTACCTCCAGGGCTTCGGGCGGGAGCAGTTCGCCCTGCTCGACGTGTCGAGCAACGCCGACCAGATGGGCGTCAGCTTCGCGTGGTTCAACCCCCTCACCCTGGACGAGGGCGATCAGGTTTTCTATCAGGTTTACGGCGTGAAGAACGCTCCCGCGGCCCCCGCCTATCCATTGCAGGTGCGGGAGCTGGACCTGACGGCGGAGAGCCGCTTCGTGCGCGCTTTCACGGTGCCGCAGGTGAGCTGGGAGCCGCTCGTCAACCTCACGCCTCCGCAGCTCGGCGACGACCCTCCGGCGGGATTCAATCTCTATCCCGACGACGGCGGGCCGACGCGGCTGCTCACCGACAGCGTGGAGCTGGTGCCGATCGCTCCCATCCCGGTGACGGACTTCCTGGTGAAGGATTTCGCGACCCGGCACACCGGCTTCACCGGCGCGCTGTTCACGCTCCCCTTCGGCCTGCGCGCCTTCGCCGAATTCAGCCGCAAAAATCAGTTCACGCCGGCGCTCGACGGGGCGAAGCTCGCGTTCAACCGCCCGGAGTACGACGGCGATCTGACCGGCGGCCTGCAACTGCGGGCCGACGCGCCGAAGCACCCGGCGGAAAGCCCGATCTTCAAGGGCAGCACGCTGCAGCTCGACAACGTCCGCCGCCCGGACGGCACCCCCACCGGCGCCGGAACGCTCGGCCACGACGTGGGGTTCATTTTCAACAAGGAATTTTTCTTCGACGGCAACACCGGCTACAAGAACCGCGGCGTCCCGGTTCCCCGCATCGATTTCTCGGGTTATGGCGCCAGCCTTTTCAGCCACTGGCAGAACCCGAACGCGGCGATCGCGGCGACCAGCCAGGCCTTCTTCGACGTCTTCATCGGCCGCACGGCGCGCGAGGTCATCCAGGTGCGCAGCCTGAAGTACCCCATGGGCACCCGCCTCGTGCGCACGATCACGATGTTCCGGACGAGCAGCGGTTACGTCTTCCGTTTCGATTCCGGCTGGGTGGCGGAGTCCGACGGAATCTACGACTTCCGGTACAACGTCTACGATGCAGCGTTCAACGTCGTCCCGCGACCGAACCCTTACGAAATCCATCCGGGCATCGTCAAGGGCGTTTTCCAGGTGCGCAACATCCGCGACACGAGCGCGGTGCCGCCTTTCAAGGCCGTCTGGGCCAAGAAAAACGGCGATTCCTACGTCGACGACGACGGCGTGCTGCGCACCGTCGACGCGAGCACGCCGGCGAGCTTCCGCAACCTCGCCGTCGAGCTGCAGCCGGTCTACTACGATGCCGACGTCGCCATCGACGACGTGAAGAGCGGTGCCTCCGGCGGGCGCGTGCCGACGAAAGGAATGTTGGGCTTCGTCCAACTCGCGCCGCGCGGCGAGCCGATCTCGCCGGAGCTGTTCTCCCAGCTCCTGGCGAGCCAGTTCGGGTCGATCGGCGGGCCGGTGGACTGCGTCGTCGACGTCGGCGGCAGCGGCCAGCTCATGCGGTTGAGCCGCGCCGACGTCAATGCCTCCCAGGACGCCGCCAACCAGCCGATCTTCGTCAGCGCCGCCCGCGGCGCGGTGGTGCTGCCCAAGGACGGCTCCTGGAGCGTCGTCCAGCACCACCAGGGGAGCGGTGAGGTCTCGCCGCTCGACGCGCAAACGGCGGTCCCGCTCGTGCGGCGGGGCAAGCTCGATTCCGCGACGCAGACGACGGACGCCACGGCGGACGACCTGCTGCGCCTGGCCAATCCGCTCGACCTGGTGCGGCCGCCGGCGGCCTCGACTCTCAACTACGGCCTGTTGCAGTCGACGGGAACCCAGAAGGCCCTCTTCCGGCTGCCCAGCTTCAAGCAGGGGGTGGACAGGCTGCTCGGCGCGCCGCCGGATTTCGCGGACGCCTACCGCATCATCAACTCGCCGGGAATCTTTCCCAACGTCCAGGACGCCCTGCCGCTCGCTCTCGGCGCTTTCCAGACCCGGATCCTCGCCGAGGGCTACCGGCTGCTCAACCCGGGCGATCCGGCGCAGGTCTTCGATCAGCTCCTCCCCGAAGGGCCGCTGTACCTGATCAATGAAGATTTCCTCAAGATCTACGTCGAGTACGCGAAAAAGGACAAGGACGGCAACAAGACGAGCGACGGCCACCTGCACTACGGCTTCGACTCCTCGGCCGCGGACGTCGGCAAGAAATGGCTTTCGAAAGTCAACGACATCGGCATGGTCGTCGACCTCGGTCCCCTCACGCGGCTGATGATGATCAAAGGGAAATTCGATGCGGCGAAGGGGAGCGCGCCCGCCTTCATCGGGCCGCAGCTCGAGTTCAGCGATGCTCTCCAGCCGGTGATCGACATCCTCCAGATCCTGCTGGAGCTCCAGGGCGGCGACTACCAGGCGGCGTTCCAGAAGGGGCTCGAGATCGCGATGAGCAACTCGCCCGAGAGCTGGAGCTACGCCTTCCATGCCCGCAAGGAGATTCCGCTCGTCAAGTTCCCGCCGGGTCCGGCGTACGACCAGCCGGAGACGCCGCTCAAGCTGGAGGCGAGCCTCGCGATCGGCGTCTACTTCAACGAAGCGCTGGCGATCACCGGCGATTCATCCCAGCTCATCCCCTCGGCCGGCGCGTTCCTGGAGTTCGGCGGCCGGCTCTCGGTGATGTGCTTGACCGTCGAGCTGGCCAGCGTCTATGCCACGGGCTCGGTGGACCTGCGGCTCTCCGCGGACATCAAGACGGGCCCGGCGCTCCACATGAAGTTCGGTTTCGGCGCCGAGGTCGTCGTCGGCCTCCCCGTCGTCGGCAACGTCTCGCTGCTCTACATGGTGGGGGTCGAGATCGATCTCGACACGAGCCAGATCACCGTCTCGGGATTCCTGCTCTTCCGCGGCCATGCCGAGCTGCTCGGCGGCATCGTCGGGGTGACCATCCAGATCGAGGCGAAAGGCAGCGTCAAACGCATCGCGGCGCCCGGCCGTACGGACATGATCGCGCAGGTCACCTTCGGGCTGGACATCAGCATTTTCCTGGTGATCAACATCAGCTTTTCCCATAGTTGGCAGGAAAGCCGTCAAATCGCCTGAGCGCGAGACAGGGAACGACCATGGAATCAAGATTCAGTATCCTGACCTTCCCCCAGCGTTTCGACGGCACCGACCTGCACCTGCGCATTCTGCTGGTGCCGAAGCTGAGCGGTGACTGGAACGGCGACCCTCTGCTCCCCGTGCTGGCGGACGTTCCGAACCCGGGGGACACGGCGACGCCCTTCGCCGACGCCGATCTGCAGCTTCGGGCCGTGGCGCTCGACGGGCTGGAACGTTTCCCCGTCAACAGTCCGGTGGATTTCACCAAGCCGCTGCCCGCGGCGAGCGGCGTCGCGGCCGATGCGCGCGCCCTCTTCCAGGAGCTGGTGGCTCCGGGGCCCGGCCGCTTCCGCCTCGCCGCCGCCCCGCCGCGCCTGGCCGAGCCGGTGAAGACGGAGATCTTCATCAAGAAGTACCTGCCGCGCAGCTACCGTGAATCCTTTCTCTTCACCGGACCGCGCACGAGCGACGCCGTCACCAACGACAGCTATCACTGCGCCGTCAAGGCGCGGAAGGATCCCAATCCCGCCTTTCAATCCACGCCGGACACGGTGAGCTGGGGGCAGGTCTACGCCTATTGCCTGCGCCACCACCAGCTCGCAAGGCGCCTGGGACTGGTGCGCGAGGCCTCCTTCAAGGTCGAGGCCGGGCTGTTCGCGAACGGCGGCTTCCTCTATGTGGACCTGGCGCCCGGGAGCGACTACGCGGCGCAGACGGCGGCGGACTTCACGTTCCTCAAACGCTATGCGGCGCGAATCCCGCGGCTCACGGCCGGCGCGACGCGCCCGCTCTTCGCCGCGGTGCAGTTTCCCGTTCTCTTCGACGATCCCGTGATTCCCGGCCCGCCCGCGGCGCCGGGCAACTTCGACGAGGTGTTCATCGAGGCGGCCGACTACGACGACGGCTTCGCCAAGGTCGTGCACGCCGTGCAGCCGGTCAGCCAGAACCTGCTCTCGGAAGACCCGGACGGCTTCGCGCCGCTCACCGACATCGGCATCCGCCTGGGCTGGGACGACGAGCAGATCCTCATCTGGCAGAACCGCCAGCTCAAGGAGGACCCCGCCGTTCCCAAGGTGCTCGGCAAGGGGCAGCGCCTGGACGCGCCGATGGGGGTGTTCGCCTACCGCGTCGACGCGCGGCAGCACGGCGATGCGGCCTGGCACACGCTGGCAAGGGTGCGCAGCAAGGCGCCGCTGACGCTGGGCGGCATCGCCCTCGGCGATCCTCCGGATGAATCCTGGGAGGGTGAGCTCGGGGTCGAGGTGCACCCGCAGCAGCTCGACGGCGATCAGGCGGCCGGGCAGTTCTGGCTCCCGGCCTACCTGGCGCAGTGGAACGGCAGGTCGCTGGTGCTGCCGGACGAGGACGCCGCGGCGATTTTCAAGACCGAGTCGGCGTCCGGCCAGGCGGCCAGCCTCGGGCGAATGTACGACCCGGTGGGCTTGGATGGGATTCCCCTGCGCTACAGCCGGACCTACGACCTGCGCGTGCGGCTGATGGACCCCACGGGCGGCGGCCCGGAGGCGGGTGAAAACCCGGTGCAGGAGTCGCCGGCGCCGGTGGCGACGGTGCCCTTCCGCCGGCACGTGGTGCCCGAGCCGGTGCGCGTCGCGAACCTCCCCAAATTTCCCGACGCCGCGCTCGACGCCTTCGATCCGGACGATTCCCTCACCGTCAGCCGTCCCTTGCTGGGGTATCCCAGCGTCGTGTTCACGGGCAAGTACGCCGATCCCGTGCCGCTCCTGCAAGCCGCCTCCGACGCCGCGGTGGGGAAGGAGAGCTTCGGCATTCCCGATCCCGACGTGCAGCGCGTGCAGATCGACGTCGAGGTGCGGGCGCTGCGGATGGACAATCTGCTCTCGCTCTCCGGCCGTGAGGCGTACATCCACCTGTACACGACCTTCCGCGACTTTTCGGCGGCCGACTTCGACCAGCCGCGCGAGATCCCGCTCGAATTCAAGGATGCGAACGTCCTCCACTTCGGCGATCCGACCGACCTGGGCGATCTGGGTTTGACGCAGGCGGAGATCGACGCCCTCGATCAGCTCGTGCTGCCGACGGCGCGCGACGTCCGTCTCACCCTCCGCGCGGTGGCGGACGAGGATCCGTCCTATTTCGCCAAGGACGCCAACCTCGGCAAACCCTTGCAGGTGCGGGTGCGGCGCGAATCGCTGGCCGAGGCCGGCCTGATGGCCCACGCCAGCCCCGGCAAGACGATTCGCGGCATTTACCTGCAGCCCGATCCGCCGCCGGCGTTCGACGGCACGCTCGGCGCCCTCTTCTTCCAGCGCGCCGCCGGCGAGAACCCGGCCCTCATCCAGCGGCTGGCGGAGCAGCTCGGGACCGATGCCAAGGGGATGACGCTCGTCGGCAAGCGGGGAGAGCGGGTGGTGTTCGGCTGCTCGCGGCGCATCCGCCACACTCTCTCGCCCGACCACTCCTCGCTCACCTTCGCGGCCAAGGAGGACCTGTTCAATCACTGGCTCGTGGCGATCACTCTCGAGCTCGACCGCGACTGGACGTGGGACGCGCTGCAACCCGTGAGCTTCGAGATCTTCCGCCAGAGGCAGTTCAAGACGGAAGCCGAGGTGGACGACAACGGCGGCAAACCGATCGGAGATTGGGAGATCCTCCCGACCGCGTCGCTCCAGGCGCTCTCTTCCCAGGGGACCCGCGGGCCTCAGCGCGGCCACACGACGCTCATCTTCCTCGACGCCGTGGAGCCCAAGTCGGAGCTGCCCCAGCCGGCGAACCCTGCGGAAACCCGCTTCCCGCACGTCGTCGAGCTGGACTACCGGGTGGAGCCGCGGTTCCGGAGCGTTCCGGCCCCCGTGGCGCCGCCGCTCGATCCGCTGCACCTCGAGCTGCCGGTGACGACTCCGCCGGCCCAGGTGCCGCGCATCGTCTCGGCCGGCCTTGCCCTGTCGAAATACCAGCGCAACGAGACCTATTCCGCCACCGAGGCGCGCCGCCGTTTCCTGTGGCTGGAGCTCGAAGAGCCCGTGCGCGATCCGGACGACGCCTATTTCATCCGGCTGCTCGCCTACGCTCCCGACCCGCTGCTGTCGGACGACCGTCTGGAGACCTTCGTGCCGCCGGAGGAGCCGCCGCTGCCGATCGATCCGGAGCTGATTCGGGTCATCACGCCGGACCAGCCGGACGACGAGGCGGGGCTGCCGGCCATGACCCGCCTGCTGCCGTCGACGAAGAGCGACCGCCACTTCCTGGTTCCACTGCCGCCGGGGCTCAACGCCGACAGCCCCGAGCTGTTCGGAATGTTCACCTATGAGCTGCGGGTCGGCCATGCGAGCGTCTGGTCCACAGCGCAGGGGCGTTTCGGGCGGCCGTTGCGCAGCACCGGCGTGCAGCATCCGGCGCCGACCCTCTTCTGCACCTGCCTGCGGGACGAGTCCGGATTGGTGGTGGAGGCGCCTTTCGCCAAGGCCGTGCTGAACGGCAAGAACATCACCGCCGATCCGCCGCGCACCGAGCTTTGGGCGCTGCTCTACGCCCAGGTGCGCCAAGCGGACGGCAAGGACTGGCGCAACGTCCTTCTGGACGACCGCAGGCTGGATCGGGTGCCGCGGCTGCGTGGGCGGCTGTCGGACGCGACCGGGAAGCTGCTGCACGTGGGCGGCTTTCAGAACCGCGATGCCCCGGCCCACGGCGTGACGCGTTGGAGGCAGGCGGAGATCGCGGCCCTGCTGCGCGACCTCGGGCTGCCGCAGGACGCGCCGACGAGCGTCCTCTGCGTGGAAATGATGCCTACGCTCGAAGCCCTGCGGGTGAAGGACCAGCCCGGTCAGACTCACGCCGCCTCGGACCTCGTCTCCGCCGTCCACGCCGAGCGCTGGGGAGCGAGCGCCGCCGCCGCCAGCTCCGAGAGCAGCGACGTCCGCCCGTTGTCGGACGCCCTGGGCAACTACCGCATCCTGCGCACCTCGCCGCTGACGGCGGTGCCGGAGGTGTGCTGCCCGACGTGCTGATACGGGGGAGTCACCGCGATTCGCGGATCAGTCGAGCGTGGGCGCGTTTTGCGCGCTCCAGGGCCGGGGCCGGTGCGGGTGGATCGAGCAACAGCTCGACGAAACGACGCTGATCCTCGATCGAGAGGCGTATCAGAACGTCTTTCATTTGACCCACTGTACGGTGATGCCACGTACACGTCAAGTTCTAAAATACCGCGGCGATCACCGATTGCCGGTTCCGGGAGCTCCGGTGTAACGGGCCGCCACGCTCTGTTTTCTGAGAGGGTGTCTGAAAAGTCGCCGGTGTCCCCTTCGAATCCTCACCCCCGTCCCCTCTCCCGGAGGGAGAGGGGGGACTTTGCTGAGGAGGGAGAGGCGAGAGTCGGTACCTCGCCAGCGTGGACCGTATTGAGGGGGGATTCTGTGGCAATCCCGGTCGGAGGCGTCCCCCCTCTCCCGGCGGGGGTGGCTGGGAGATGGGAGAGGGGGAAAGGGGGTGAGGATTCGAAGGGCAGACGGTTCCAGTCAGCAAGGACTTTTCAGACACTCTCTTAGACGGACACCTTCCGAGACGGACACCTTCCTGACCTGCCCGCCGGGCCAGCTCTGGCATCGGCGCCCGGCCGTGCTAGACTTGAAACCTGCTTACGGCCTGACGCCTGACGATGATCGTCGAAAAACGCCATCTGGATGGATTCACCCTGCTCAACGTGGAGGGTGTCATCAAGCTCGGGGAGAGCGCGCAGTTCTTCGCCCAGGCGCTGGAGCGCATCCTCTCCGACGACCACGGCCACGTCATCATCGACTTCTCCAAGATCAACTTCATCGATTCCACGGGCATCGGCGAGCTCGTGGGCTATCTCGGGCGCTTCCGCAACTCGAAGCGCGAGCTGATCCTGGTCAAGCCCTCCGACCGCATCCGCAAGCTCCTCCACGTGGCCCGGCTGGACACGATGTTCCCCACCTACGACTCGGTGGAATCCGCCATCTCCGCGGAGCGTTGACTACGGAATGAGAGCCCGTCTCCTGTTGCGCTGGACCGTTCCCGTCCTGGCCCTCCTGGTGCTGGGCGGCTGCTCCTACTTTCGGCGCGGGCAGCGCAAGGCCGATCCCTATCGCAAGCTGAGCCCGCCGGTGGCCTACGAGCTGATCCGGGACAATCCCGAGATGCTGGTGATCGACCTGCGCAAGCCGGAGGAGTACAACGGCGAGACCGGCCACATCCGGAGGGCGCGGAACATCCCCGTGGACCTGCTGCCCTACCGGCTGCTGGAGATCAGCGCCTACCGCGAGGAGACCTTCCTGGTCTATTGCCGGGCCGATCCCTGCGGTGCCGAGGGAGTCGCCGACCTGCGCTCCAGCGGCTTCGAGAACGTCATCCTAATGGACGGCGGCATCGACGCCTGGATCCGCGCCGGCTTCAAGACCGTATTGCCTCAGGGGATCGCCGGGCAAGCTCCGCAGCGCCCGCTGAAGCCGCTGAAACCCGGGGAGAAATCGCGGCCGGTCCCCGAGGTCGAGGTGCCGGAGAAGACGCCACTGCCTCCACCGCCACCGCCCCGTTGATCGCGGCGGCCGAACCGCTGAAGACGACGACTCTTTCAAGACCCTGCCGGGAGAAACCGATATGACCGTTCATTCGCCGCTGTCGCTGTCGACCACCGAAGCCCTCGCCGAGCTCAAGGCCCTCCTGGGAGACCGCATCCTGCTGGACGAGGAGGTCCGCTCCCGGTACCGCTCCGACTTCGGCCGCAAGGTCGACCGGCTGCCGGGCGCCGTGGCCCTCTGCACCTCGACCGCGGAGGTCGCCGAGGTGGTCCGCTTCTGCCGCGAACGCAAGATCCCCCTCGTCCCCCGCGGCCAGGCCCACACCCAGAGCGGCCAGGCGACCACCGAGGGCGGCGTGCTGCTCGACACCTCTTCCCTGTGCACCCTCCACGGGATCGACGAGGCGGCGGAGACCGCGACGGTCGACTGCGGCGTCGTCTGGCGCGACCTCGTGGCCGCCACCCTGGAGAAGGGGCTGGTGCCCCGCGTCCTCACCAACAACCTCGGCGTGCAGATCTCCGGCACCCTGTCGATGGCGGGCCTCGGCGTCGCCAGCTTCCGCTACGGCACGCAGGCGGACAACGTCGTCGAGATGGAAGTGGTCACCGGCACCGGCGAGATCGTCACCTGCTCGCGCGAGAGCAACCGCGATCTGTTCGACGTCGTGCGCTGCGGCCTCGGGCAGTTCGGCGTCATCACCCGGGCCACGGTCCGCCTGCGCAAGGCGAAGAGCACGGTGCGCAAGTACTTCCTGCTCTACGACGATCTCGGCACCCTGATGGAGGACGTCAAGCGGGTGATGGACCCGGGCAATCCCACCTTCTCGTCCCTGGAGTCGTGGTGCACGCCCTGCCTCCAGGGCATCAAGAAGATCGGCGAGGGCATGGAGCTGGGCGAGGGGATGCAGACCTTCGCCGCCTGGTTCTATCCGCTGCACGTGACCGTGGAATTCAATGCCGGGGAGGAGCCGGATGACTCCGCCGTGCTGAGGGGCCTCTCGCCCTATCGCCACGTCCACACCGAGGACTTCAGCCAGCACGAGTTCTGCAACCGCATGGATCCGGTCTTCGAGCTCTGGCGCCGCAGCGGCTACTGGGACATGGCCCATCCCTGGATGGAGACCACTCTCCCCTGGGACACGGCGCGGGAGTTCATCGAAGGAGTCCTCTTCCAGACGCCGCCCCAGGCGCTGGGACCGGGCGGCCACATCCTCCTCTGGCCGGCCTACACCCGCACCTCCGAGGTGCCGCTCTTCATGCACCCGGAGGGCGATTTCGTGATGGGCTGGGGAATCCTCCCCGGCGTGCCGGCGCGCTTCCTGGAGCGCGCCCTGGCCCAACTCGACATGGCGAGCGAGCTCTCCATCTACTACGGCGGCAAGCGCTACCTCTCCGGCTTCATCACCTTCGACACGGCGGAGAAGTGGGCCCAGCACTTCGGCGACCGCTGGCCGCGCATCCTCGAAGCCAAGAAGAAGTTCGACCCCGACGGCATCATGGCGCCGGGGTTCATTCAGTACGAATAGAGTCTGGATCAGAGGCCGTCCAGGTTGCCGAACAGCAAGCGCGAATTCCCCGGCACGTCGAGGTCGAGCCGGTAGTCCCCAACCCCGTCGTGCTTCGTGCTGCAGGTGAGCCGGCCTGCACGCAGCAGGCAGGGATCGGCCAGACCGTCTCGGTCGGCGTCTCCCATGGCCGGAGAGTCGCCAGCTCGGCCGAAGCGGAAGTGGAGGATCTCTCCTGTCCTGGACAGACGGCAATCCCAAACGCCGGCGCGCACCAGGCACAAATCGGCCTTGCCGTCGCCGTCCAGATCTCCTAAAAGCGGCGTTTCGTCACCCCGGCCGAAAGCGGTCCGCACGTCCACCTGGCCGTTGTGCAAGGTGTCGCAGAGCAAGAGCTTGTGGCGGCGCACGCAAGGATCCGCCTTGCCGTCGCCGTTCACGTCCGCGAGTAGCGGAACGTCGCCCGGAGCTCCGAGCCGCTCCCGCCAGTCAACCGTCGCATCTTCGTGGGAAAGGTTGCAGCGGAACAAGCCCTTGTACCAGGTGCACACGTCGTCGCGCCCGTCGCCGTCGACGTCGCCGAAGAGGGTCACCTCGCCCGGCCGGCCGCCCCGGTTGAGGTTGAGCTCTGTCGGTCCGCCGGTGCGGCCCAGATCGCAGAGGATGTTCGGCCCGGCGATGGCACAAATCTCCTGGCCCGGCGAGGCGGCGAAGCGGCGGATCACTGGGATTACAGCCTCGCCGTTCGTCTGGCTAGCGCTGTGGCTCTGCCAACTCACAAGGAGCGTGCCGTTGGGCGCGAAGGCGGCAGAGGTGCCCTCCTGGTCGTCGTCGGTCACCTGGTTGAGCACCATCTCGCTGGCCACCGGTGTGGCGTCGTGGCGATAGAGGCGGCCTCGGACATCGGAGCCATGGCCCGCGTCGAAGCTGTCCCAGAACACAAAGTAGTTGCCCTGGCCGTCGGCGATGACCTGGGGATCGCGCTCGAACTGCGCGGAGCGGCTGACTTGAAACTGCGATCCAAGAGGCTCGCCGTCAGCGCCATAGCGGCGAGCGTAGACTCCGCCGAGGTTGTCCCGGTCGAGATCACCCGTTTGCCAGATGACGAGGAACTCTCCGTCGAACGAGGCGGCGACCTCCGGGGAGATCATTGGCGCCGACAGGTCCTGGTTGACCTGCACTTCCGGGCCGAGAGGTTCTCCCGTCGATGAGAACCGGCGTACGAACACCCTGATGTCGTTGGAATTCAAAGTAGTGAAAGGCCGATCAAACACGACGATGATGTTGCCGAAGCCGTCGACCGCAACACTATGAAGTCCGAAGCCTTCATAGCTGTTGGGATCTTCACTCACATGCACGCGGTCATAAAGGTTGCCACCCTGGTCGTCCACGAAGTAGAGAAAGAGACCAAACTGGCAGGAAAAACAATTCTCAGGTGGGCTAGCAAGGTCAAGTCCATTGGTCAGCTCGACGAAGCCGCCAGGCAGATTGGCTGCGACACCACCACCGGGATAGGAATCTGGATCACCATATAGGCTCGGCTCATGGAGAGGTCGAATGATGAAGTCGGTGGTCGGCTCCAGGTTCTCGTCGTAGAAGCGAAGGGTAGGTTTCTGCCCATCCGAGTATGTCTTGCTCTGGAGGAAAGCGAAGCCGGGCCCATTAGGCAAGACATTCACTCCGGCTGAAATGCCGTCACGTTCTCGAAGAAGTCGGCGTGGTGCCAAATCTCCCAATGGAGAGAGCGTTCGGCCCCATTGCATGTCATTTGTTGAGTTCGAATCTGGTTTGTAGGAGGCCCAAACGAGGGCACAGACAGAATCCTCGGTGCAGGCCACGTCAGCCCCGAACTGTTCGAAAGTATCGAGTTTGGTGTCCGCTGGAATCATCTCGGAGGCGAGAGGAGTCTGGGCCGCCGCGGTGACGGCCAACAGTAGGAATCCAGCAAGTGCAGAGAGTGACTTCCTCAAATTACTCATGGCAGAGTGACCGAAGGCCCTGCAGGAAGCCCGGCCGAGCTGAAGTTCTGAGAGTACAGTCCAAGAGAGGAACCCTGCGGGCTGTCGAGACCCCAGCGGATACGAATTCCGCCTGCCGGAGGGCAGTGTCCTATTTTGAAATTTGCCCCTCTTGACCGCCCGATTCCCGCCTGATCTACGGTAGCGTCTCTCCCCGTAAGGGGAGGGACGCACCCTTCCCGCCACACAGCCAAGCGGCCCGACGGAGCGCCGGTAACGCCCCGCCGGACCTAGCCCAGCAGGAGGACAAGCCCCATGCTGAACCTGTCCAAGTCTAACCCGCGCAAGTCGCCACAGCACCCGCCAGACGGCCCCGCCATCTCCCCGCCCGTCATCGATCCGGAGCGATTCGAGGACTTCCCTGCCTTCCGCGAGGTCTTCCTCGTGCTCTTCCCGGACGCTCGCGCCAACGATGCCATGCGCCGGTTCGGCCTACTCCTCTACGAAATGGTCATCGAAACGTGGGGGACCTGGCCATCACACCGCGAGG
>JBAPYB010000542.1:0-1872 GCA_049284515.1 Thermoanaerobaculia bacterium | reverse complement strand
CGACCGGCTCATTGCTTTCGACAATCGTGGGGGTCTTGGTCTGGAACCGTCCGTTGGCGCCTCGCCTGAGGTTGGTGAAATCCCGGCCGGCGCCCCACAGGCCAATGGGCCCGGCGTAGGAGGCCTGCCGGCGCCATCCTGGCTTACCGCTGCCGAGGATCGCCCCGCCGCTGTGGCAGGTCAGCGTCGCCGAGCCGGAGCCGATCGGGCCGCCGCTGTGTCGAGACGCTGTGCCCTGGTTTGGCAGAGGGCAGAGCTGCGGCGAGGGCGAGGACGACCAGCGAGTTCAGAAGGCCCATCTCATGAGGAGCTTAATCCGCGCAAGATGGGAAAAGGCCCCGCCGACGCTACTTGGCGTAGAGGTGCAGGAGCTGCAGCTCGACCCGTTCTGAGGGGCTTGCCAGAAGTGGCCCGATGAGATCGTTGAAGGATGCGAACTCGGGGTCGTTGTTGACCGCGTCGGCATCCTCGCGGCTGGAGAAGACCCCGATGCCTCGTACGGTGCCGGACGCCTCATCGCCGAGGATCAATACGTTCTCGAGGGCGGGGTGGTTGCTGAGGAAGTTGGAGGCGAACTCGGAGTAGATCTCGGCCACCTCTTCGAAGTGGCCGGGCTTGGCGTGCAGGGTGAACTCGGCTACGTGCACTTGGGTCCTTTCTCGGTGGGTGGGCGTCTCGTCTTCGAGGCGCCACAAGCTAGTTCATCCGCCGAGGCTCGCGAGGCCCCCCGGTCTCCTAGCTCTCGGACTCGCCCAGGGCTAGCTCGCCGGTCGGGCTGGGATCGCCCTCGGCCGGCTCGACGTGGAGCTTGGGAAGGATGCGGTTTAGCCAGTCGGGGAACCACCAAGCGCTCTTGCCGAAGAGCTGCATCACCGCGGGGACGAGGACCGAGCGGATTACTACCGCGTCGATCAGGACAGCGGTGGCGAGGCCGAGGCCGAAGAGTTTGATGATCCGGTCTTCGCCGATCATGAAGGAGGCGAAGACGGTGACCATGATCGCTGCCGCCGCGGTGATCACACGGCCGGTCAGGGCGAGGCCGCGGGTGACCGCCTCGGTCGCGTCTTTTTTGTGCTCCCACTCCTCGTGGATGCGCGACATCAGGAAGACCTCGTAGTCCATCGAGAGCCCGAAGACGATCGAGAAGAGGAAGACGGGGAAGAAAGAGATGATCGGGCCGCTGCCGTCGATGCCGATGATGCTGGCGCCCCAGCCCCACTGGAAGACGGCGACGATCAGGCCGAAGGCGGCGCCGATCGAGAGCAGGTTCATCAGCACCGCCTTCAGCGGCACCAGCAGCGAGCGGAAGACGATCATCAGCAGCAGCGCCGAGAGCAGCACGACGACGCCGATGAAGAGCGGCAGCTTTTCGGAGATCGCGTCGCCGAAGTCCTCGAAGATCGCGGTGATGCCGCCGACGTGCATCTGGGTGCCGGTCTTGGCCTCGATCGGCGGGATCACGTCGTTGCGGATGTGATCGAGCAGCTTCGTCGTGTCGACGCTCTGCGGCGAGGTCGTCGGATAGACCTGGAAGACGGTGGTGTTCTTGGCCGGGTTGAAGACGATCGGGGTCACCGCGGCGACGCCTTTTTCGTTTTCGAGGACGGCGTGCAGCTGTTTGACCCCGGCGTCTTCGCCTTCCTCGGGCAGCGCAGCGACCATCGCGAACGGCCCGTTGAAGCCGGGCCCGAAGCCTTCGGCGAGCAGGTCGTAGGCTTCGCGCGTCGTCGTCCCCGAAGGGTCGGTGCCGGCGTCGTTGGAGCCAAGCCGCAGCGAGAGGGTGGGGATGCAGAGGGCCAGCAGCAGCGCCCCGGAGAGCATCGCCCAGAGCACCGGGCGGCGCTGGATCATCCGGCTCCAGCGGTACCAGTG
>JBAPYB010000541.1:0-7625 GCA_049284515.1 Thermoanaerobaculia bacterium | reverse complement strand
CTGCCCGGCGAGGCCCTGCGCGGCAACGTCGAGAACCCGGTGGGCACCGTCCAGGTGCCGCTCGGCGTCGCCGGCCCGCTGCGGGTGGAGGGGGAGCACGCCCGCGGCATCTTCTACGTGCCGCTGGCCACCACCGAGGGCGCCCTGGTGCGCTCCTACGAGCGAGGGATGGTGACCCTCAGCCGGGCGGGCGGGGCCACGGTGCGCATGCTCGCCGACGAGAACCGGGTGTCGCCCGTCTTCGTCTTCGACGGCGTGGCCGAGGCAGCCGTCTTCGCCCGCGCGCTGCCCTCCCTGTTCGACGCCCTGAAGGCCGAGGCCGAGTCCACCACCCGCCACGGCCGGCTGCTGCGCGTCGAGCCGCGAGCCCTGGGGCGCGAGGTGGCGGTCCACTTCGTCTACTGGACGGGCGACGCGCACGGCATGAACATGATCGTCAAGGCCACCGACCGCGCCTGCCGCTGGCTGGTGGCGCAGGGTCACGCCGGAAAGTATTACGTATTCAGCGGCGCCGAGTCGGAGAAGCGGGCGAGCGGCTCGCTCTTCGCCGGCGGCAAGGGCAAGAAGGTGGTGGCCGGCGCCCGCATCTCGCCGCGGCTGGCGCGGGCCTATCTGCACACCACTCCCGAGGGAATGGCCGACCTCTGGCAGCGCACGGTGCTCGGCCACCTGCAGGCCGGCGCCCTGGGTTACAACGGCCACTTCGCCAACGGCCTCACGGCCCTGTTCATCGCCTGCGGGCAGGACGTGGCCAACGTCGCCAACTCCGCCGTCGGCGTCACCTCCTTCGAGGTGCTGCCCGGCGGCGACCTCTACGCCAGCGTCACCCTGCCGTCGCTCACCGTCGCCACGGTCGGCGGCGGCACGGGGCTCGGCACCGCTCGCGAATGCCTGGAGATGCTGGGGTGCGCCGGCGAGGGGGGAGCGCCGAAGCTGGCCGAGATCGCCGCCGCCACGGTGCTCGCCGGCGAGCTCTCGATGGGCGCCGCCATCGCCAGCGGCGAGCTCGTCGACGCCCATGAGGCCTACGGCCGGAACCGGCCGGACCCTCGGCCCCCCGACTCTCACCCCCCCGGCGGCCGCTGAAGTACCGCCCGCTCCGGGTGGCCTCCCATGGAAAGCCGGCCCCGGGAGTCAAACAACCATGGCAATGAACGTTTCAGGTGCCATTGGCGGCGTCCGCAGCGACATCAACATCACGCCCCTGGTGGACGTGGTGCTGGTGCTGCTCATCATCTTCATGGTGGCCGTGCTCCTGCTCCAAATGGGGTACCCCGCGCAGGTGCCGCCGAAAGTCGAGACCGCAGCTCCTGGACAGGGGGGATTCTGTTTTTCCACGGGGGCCGCTTGAGCCCAGCATGGATCTTCGCTTGCAGCCATACGGCACGAGTGGAAGGCTCGATCACCCCCGATCCTCCGGGGCCTAACCCGGGTCGTGCGCCGCCTTCTGGAGGTACTCCACCGTTCGCCGAGCCAGCTCCGCTGTCGCCTCCTCCCTCATCGCCGCCTCATAGAACAGCCGAATCGCCGCCAGCGCCTCCTCGGTCACGCCCTGAGAGTCGAAGGTCCAGAACATCTCTTCCGCCAGGGTCTTGACCTCTCCGGTGCGCCCCTCCTCCAGGTAGAGGACCGCCACCTCCAGAGACGCCAGAGCGGCATCGAACGCAATCCGTTCCGCCGTGAAGTAGCGCTTCACCTCCTCCAACGCCGCCAGGGCCTGCTCCCGCCGCCCCAAACCCGCCGCAACGCGGCCCTCCAACCAGATCACCCGCTTTAAATCCAGCTCGTTCTTTAGCTCCTCCGCCAATTGCCGCACTCTCGGTAAGAGCACTTCGGCTTCCTTGTACTTCCCGAGATGACCGAGGTTGCTTGCAAGACTGAACGAGACGAGCCATGGGAGACGCCGGCCCTCGACTCCCTCGATCAAGGCCTCCGCTTGGCGCAATAGATCAATGGAATCTTCGTAGTGCCCGCGCCTCGTCGAGGACATCGACTTTTTGAACAAGATTCGGGCCCGACCCTCGGCAGATGAGCTGGCTGCAAGGGCCTGATCAAGAAGAGCGCATGCCTCGTCTTGGCGTCCTTGTTGTCTGCGTAGCGAGGCCTTGAGGAGGCGGCTGCCGTCTAACCACTCGTCAGGATCGGCGGGGCGCCGGGCTACCCAGAGGCAATCGGAGCGGAGGAACGCCTCGTCGGCGCCAGAGAGATCGCCCTGGACTCTCAGGGCATTCGCCACGAACCCCCAGATGTATCCCTCGAGGTGGAGCCGTGAGGACTCGCTACCGGCGACCAGCTCGGCAACCCGCAAGGCCAGCCGGGCCAACGCCACCGCCTGGTTCGCCCGGTGAGCAGCGGCCCGCTCGCTCTCGGCGCAGAGCCGCTCGGCGACCGCCCACGTCCAATATCTCGGCTCCCTTTCAACGGCCGCCCGCCAACGCCTGAACGGTATTGCCAGCAACGTCTCGCACAGCTCCTTGGCCCTGGCGCGCTCCTCGTCGGCAGAGGCCAGCTCCTCGGCCCCCAGCGTCTCCAACTCCATCAAGAAAGGGGTCAGGCGCGGCAGCACCGCTTCGACGAGCACACCTTCCAGTCCGTCTCCGACTTGCTCGGTGACTTCTGTTTCGGTCGTGGCGGCAACCCCGACAGCCAGCCGCCTCTCGGACTCAAGCCGCGCTTCCCGGAAGATCGGCAAGAGAGTATCAACCCAGGAGTACGGCAGGCCGACGGCGGCCGCGAGCCGTTCGAGGGTCCGTCGCCTTGGAACCTTATTCCCCAGCTCATAGTCGGAGATCAGCCCTCGGTCGACTCCGGAGGCCCTGGCAAGTTGTTCCTGGGACCACTTCCGGATTGAACGGAAAAAGATAACCACCAACCGGACGTCAGCCGGATCTCCCAGCCTTGCCATGGGAATCCTCCTTGGCGTTCGAGCCCCGCCTTGCGGCTCTTCGGGTGTATTTTCGGGCCGGCCTGCTGGCACCCTATGGTTTCAGAGGCGCCTGCGCGGCCACGCCGGCCGTCCCGGAGCGCCGTTCTCAGAAAAGGAGCTTCTCATGAATCGCTGGTCTCGGTTGGCTACTGTCTTGCTGATTGCCGTGGCCCTCTGCACCCCGTCCGTCTTCGCGACTTCTCCTTCGGCAGCCGTCCCTTACTGGAGCGGGAGCGTAGCCTCAGTCCCTGCGGAGAGTTTCGCCCGGTTCTGGAGCTTCCTGACGAGCCTTTGGGCCAAGAACGGCTGCGAGGTCGATCCGAGCGGCCGTTGCTTGCCACGCCCAAGTCAGGCGGCTGCGGACAACGGATGCAGCGCCGACCCGAGCGGCCGTTGCGGTAAGTAGGGACAGTCTCCTAGCTCGGCCGCATATGGCACCGGGGCGCAGGACCATTCTGCGCCCCTATGTTTTTCCCGATTCCGGTGCGAAATCCTCAAACCGCAGGTGGGGTTGATGGCATGCCTTCTGAAGGTATTCGACCACACGCCGGGCAAGCTCCGCCGTGGCCTCTTCCTGCTTGGCGGCCTCGCAGAACAGACGGAGCGCTTCCAGAACCTCCTCGGTGACTTCCTGGGATTTGAAGATCCAGTACATCTCCTCTGCCAACCTTTTGACTTCTGCCGTCCTCCCTTCCTCCAGTTGCAAGACCGCGACTTCCATAGAGGCGAGAGCGGCATCGAACGCGATCCGGTTGACGGCGAAATATCCCTGGACCTGCTCGAGGGCCTCCAGTGCTTGCGCCCGCCGCCCCATTCCGGCCGCGAGCCGGCCGGCAAGCCACAGGACCCGGAAAAGGTCCAGGTCGTTGCCCGACTCCACGGCAAGCCTTCGCACGCCCGGCAAGAGTTGTTCGGCTTCCTGGAATTTACCGAGGTGCCAGAGCGCCGTCGTAAAGTTGAAACCAAGGAGCCAGGGAAATCGAGGATTCTGAATCTGTAGCGTCTCTGCCAGGTGAAGGGCATCAATGGCTTGCTCGTAATCGCCCTTGAGCCGCAAGGCGATCGCTTTCTTGATCAAGATTCGCCCCCGTGCCTCCTGAGTGAGGCTGGCCTCCAGAGCTTGATCGAGGAAAGAAAGCGCTTCCACGAGCCGGCCCTGGTAGGTGAGCAGCGAGGCTCGCAGATCCAGCAGTCTGCTGCCGTCGAGGAGCCCGGTGTTGGCGTCCGCGCCGGCCGCCCAGAGTCGGTCGGAACGGCGGAACGCTTGCTCGGCGCCGGGGAGATCGCCCCGGACTCTGCGGGAGTTCGCCACGAAGGCCCAGACGAAGCCCAGTAGGAGCGAGCGCCAAGCGACGCTCCCGGAGACCCGCTCCGCGACGCGCAACGCAAGGCGGGCCAGCACCATGGCTTGGTCCGCCCGGTGAGCCGCAATTCGCTCGCTCGCAGTGCAGAGCCACTCCGCGAACGCCCAAGTCCAATACCTTGTCTCGGCTTCGACGGTCGGCCGCCAGCGTTCCAGAGGCTGCTCCATCAAGGTCTTTCCCAGCTTATCGGCTTGCCGGCGGTCCCGGGCGGCCCGTCGCCGGCGGACGTTTGCCGTGAGGCGTTCCTGGATGGCCTTGAACGCCCATAGGCTCGCCTGGGTGGCCGCCCGGTGGATGCTTCGCTGCTCCGCAGGAGAGGGGTCCACGGGCGAGCCGGGGCTCGCCTGTGGAGAGGAGAGCTGTCGTGCCAAGAGGTACGCGTCGATCGCCTCGGCGGGCACCCCCATAAGAGCCAGCAGCTCCTCCAGCCGCTCCCGTGAAAGCTCCTTGCCGCCCTTTTCGTACTCAGAGACCAGGGAAGGAGACGAAAAGCCGGCGGCAACCGCCAGGTCCGTCTCGCTCCATCCTCGGTTGATTCGTTCAAACCGCAGCATGGCTCCGAGCGGCGGCGGCGGTCGGCGCTTCTTCATTCCTCCTCCTGTTGGTTTCATAACTGAAGGTGTTCGCAGAGGGAAAAGCGTGACACACCTGGCAAGAACGCGCCAACGGCCCGTAGCGGGACGGCGAGATTTTCACCTTTTGAGCCGGTACCTGGGGCCTTTGGAAGATTGGAGGACCAGCCATGATCAAAAACCCCTTAGCCTCCTCTGCATGAGCACCAGGGCCACGGCTGAGAGCATGGCCGCGCGAACATCCTCCTGCCCAGCGGCGGCGCGTTGCTGGGCATCCTCGGGACGGCCGCTTCGCCTTCGTGGCGGCCGTCCCGCCCCTTTTTCTAACTCTCTGGGGGAAGGAATCTCATGACCGACGCTGAAGCCGCCGAGTTTCGGGAGCGGGCCTCGGAGCTCGCTGCCGAGCTTGAAGCTCTCATCGCCAAGCTCCGAGACCTGCACGACGACATCCCGGTCTCCCCCCGGGAGGACGTCATGTTGCTCGGTGAGGAGGACATGGACGTGGCCACGGCGTTGCGCTCGATGAGCGACTGCGTCCTCGCCGACCGCCTGAAGCCTGCTCTCGCCGAGCTGAGGAAAGGGGCGGCCTACAAGCCGCCGGGCGGCCGGTGATGGGTGAGATCGTGTAGTTGGGAGATGAGGAATGGAAAGAAAGAGCACAGCTCGGTTGCTCCCTGCGAAGGATGATCTGGTTCCCTTAAGCCGGATCGAGAAGGAGTTAGGGTGGACGACGAACACCGTTCGGCGGTATCTGGCGTCCACGAGCCGGCTCGTTCACGTGGTTCCGGACCCGCAGGACAACCGGAGTTAGAAGCCATGATGGAGGGGAGCCGGCCGTTCAGCGAGGAAGCCTATGTGTTGGCCGTCCTGCGGGCTGCGAGCCTCAGCCATGAGGAAGGAACCCTCGAAGTCCGTGCGGATCTGAGCAAGGCCAATTTCACGAACCCTCGTTTGAGGTGCCGCTCCGCGAGGACGGATCTTGACCTTGGAGCGTTGATCAAAGCGGTCAGACAAGAACGCGAGAAAGAAACGACTGAGCTGGCCTCTCCGATGTAACTTCATCCGGTACCCGTTTCATGTGCGATGCGGCGCGCGACCGGCCGGATCCGCTGGGCGCCAGGCGCAGCCCGGCGGTGGGCGTCTTCTCGTGTAGGATGTCCCTCTGGGTCTTGGGCCTGGACAGGCTCCGGATTTTCTTCTCGGTCAACTTAGTCGGCATCGGTTTGGCCCTCCGGATCTTGGGAAGGAGGACTCCGGGTGAAGCGATTATTCCGCGGCCTGCGCCGGCCACCCGATCCGTCCTACGACGCCGTGGTCATCGGCTCCGGCATCGGCGGGCTGATCACCGCCAACCTGCTGGCGAAGGCCGGTCTCAAGGTGCTGCTGCTGGAGCAGCACTACATGGTGGGAGGCTACTGCAGCACCTTCCGCCGCGGCGGCTACACCTTCGACGCCGCCACCCACTTCTATCCCCTGCTGGGCAACCGCGAGACGCTGACCGGCCGCCTGCTCGCCGAGCTCGGGTGTACCACCGGCTGGGTGAAGATGGACCCGGTGGACACCTTCCATTTTCCGGACGGCTCCCGCTTCGCCGTGCCCGCGGACCTGGACACCTACCTGGCGCAGCTCAAGGCCGCCTTCCCGGAGGAATCCGCGGCCCTCGACGCCTTCTTCACGGCGGTGCGCGAGGCCTACCTGCTGGGCCTGCTCCACTACTTCCGCGGCAAGCCCGCCGGGCAGATGCCGCGCCTCGACCTCTACCGCAACCTGACGGTCAAAGACGCCCTCGACCGCTGGTTCCACGATCCCAAGCTCAAGCTCCTGCTCACCGCCGACTGCCCGCACTGGGGGTCGCCGCCGGGGCGCACCTCGTTCGTCTTCGACTCGATGCTGCGCCTCTCCTACTTCCTCGGCAACTACTACCCCCAGGGGGGCTCCCAGGCCTTCGCCGACGACCTGGCCCGCTGCTTCGAGGAGCGGGGCGGCCACATTCTGACCAGCACGCTGGCCAGGCGCATTGTCATTGAGGACGGTGCGGCTCGGGGCGTCGAGGTGGAGATCCTGCGCGGCCCCGTGCTGCCGCAGTGGAGCGGCGGCGTGGTGCGCAGCGGCGTCGTGGTCTCCAACGCCGACCTGCTGCTCACCCTGGAACGATTGGTGGGGCCTGAGCACCTGCCGCCGGAGGCCGTCGAGCCCGTCCGCCGCCTGCGCGCCACCTTCCCGTGCTGGCTCACCCATCTCGGCCTCCGTGGCGTGCCGGCGGACGTGCTGGAGGAGGCTCAAGGCTACTACTGGCACTCGTGGGACATGGAGCGCGTGGGGCGGGACGCCCTCTGCTTCAAGCTTTTCGCCCCCACTCTCTACGAGCCCGCCATGGCGCCGCACGGCGAGCAGATCCTCATCGTGCAGAAGGTGCTGGAGCTGGACTACGATGCCGTCGACGACTGGCCACGGCACAAGGGAGAAGTCGAGGCGTTCCTCTTCGCCAACCTCGAACGGGTGATCCCCGGCATCGGCGGCCATATCGCCGTGCAGACCAGCGCCTCGGCCCACACCTCCTGGCGTTTCACCCTCAACACCCGGGGGGCGATGCTGGGCTGGGAGATGTCGCCCGAGCAGTTGGGCGCCGGCCGGCCGGCGCCCGAGACGGCGATCGCCAACCTGTACTGCGTGGGCCATTGGACCCAGCCCGGGGGCGGCATCACGCCGGTGATCGTCTCCGCCCAGCGGGTGGCGGAGGCCATCCTGCACGGCGCGCCCACC
>JBAPYB010000540.1:0-4482 GCA_049284515.1 Thermoanaerobaculia bacterium | reverse complement strand
TCTCCGAATGGTGCGGTCCGACGTTCTCCGCCGCAAGCGAGTACGAGGTCCGCCTTGCGGGCGTCGGCGCTGACGTGGCGCTAGCGATCCGCGAACTCGCGGACCGCCTGGAAGTTGAGCTGGACTCATGGCGGGGGAAGGTGTCGTGAGCTGGGATTCCAAGCTCTCCTACCCGCCTGACGCCCGGTGCAATGTCTCTGTGAAATCGACGACCTACCAGAAGGGCCGCTGGGAGAAGGCCGCAAAGCTCCGCGGCATGGCCACGGCGGGCGCCTTCCTGGCATTCGCGGGAGACATGTTTCTCGCCCTTGAGCGGGCCTATGAGGACGCGAACCACGAACACTACGAGGCCCTCCACCCGGTAGGCCCGGCAGAGGAAGCCCAACGCCGGGAGGAGTGGACCGCCGCGCGATGGGAGCGGGAGGGCGGGCGGTGAAGGTTGCCACGTTTACCGTCAGAGCGAACGCCGTCCAGAGTGCGCGATGGAAGCGGAGCGCTGAAAGTGAGGGATTCCGGTCCGTCGGCGCATGGCTTGCCGGTGCCGCTGACGCCTATCTGAAGGTCCGCGCTCGCGCTGGCGTTCCTATCCCGCTGGCGTGGCGCATCGGCGTCTTCAGCGTCACCCTATCCACGGGCGAAACGGCGAAGGTCAAGGGGAAGATGGCCCCACCGTTCGCCTACTATGAAGGGACGGAAGCCGAGCTATCTGACGGACGGGGCAAGCGCCGGTTCACCCTGGTACACGTCCCTACCGGCAAGCCGCTGGCGACTCTGCGGTACTCCCGCGACTGTCAGGCGTTGGGAGCGGAGTTGGCGCGGACCTGGGTCAACGGCGAAGGGCCGGACACGCGGGCGGGACCGCTCATAGATAGACACCAGCGGGAAGCAACGTAAGCAGGCACCGGGGCGGATTCATCATAGAATCCGCCCCTTGTTTTATCCGACGTGATATGCTATCGAGCAAAGGAGGCTGCCCCGATGGCTACGGATAAAGAAATGACTCAAGTTGAAACGTTCCTGGGAATCATCAAGCAAGCTGAGGAAAAAGCTGAACAGGAGTGGCTAGACGGCCTTCCTCTGGCCGAGTGGTGGAAACAGTTCAAAGAGGTAGTCATACGGCCAACGTTTGAAAATGCCGTAGAAGCCCTGAAAAGCGCCGGATACGCGACCGCTAGCCAGATCGACAAGAACGGCACAGGGCTACTTTTGCAGGCTGGTAGCCCTAGCCTCAACATAGACTTTTACATTGACGGCAGCGTAATTCGATCACATTCCACGGCAGACAGCGTGAAGCCCAGACTCTATGATGCCAGAGAACATCTCACGGATGAAGAGGTTAAGGCGCGGGTTACCAGCTTCCTAGAACATGTGGCAAGGCAGACGGTCTTGCAGCGCAAGAAAGTAGCCTCTTAGGCCGTCAGCATCTCCCGCACACTCCAGGGCTTGCGGCAGACTCCGGCGGCCATGGCGGGAGTGCAGCCCTTCAGCGTGCGGTGGCTCCAGGTCAGATTGTAGGAAGCCACGAACAGGGAGACCGCCGCGCGAAGGTTGTCGCGCTTTTTGCTGAAGCCCGTTGTTAACCTCGTGAACCGGCGCGACATCATGCGCACGTGAAGATTGATTCTTTCGACATGGGACGTGCAAACCTTCGCCTCATCCGGAGTTCCCGAAATAACCCGCTTCTCAGAGGCTATTATGGACGGCGGAGAGTACCGCCGTTCACTGTCCAGGCCCTCCCCCGAGTAAGATTTAATGAGCATTGCGTAATCAATCTGGCCGCCGAAGTGGGATTCCAGAGCGGCGGGATATCCGTCAAAACCATCCGTCGAAACTTGGAAGCGGCCCGCGCCCACGGCTCCGGAGAGCTTGGCGGCGAACATGTTCGCGTCCTCAGACGTGCGCCGTCCGACGTGGTGAGCAAGAAGAATTTTCGAGTCCCGCTCGACTGCCAGGAAGGTGTAGGCGTCACCGATCTCCGGATTCGTCTCAGCCTTGCGGACCTTGGTCTTCTCTTTCATGCCGACGAAGCACCACAGCTCGTCACACTGTACGTCTTTAACTTCTACATTGCGCACCAAGGTGGACAGCAGCGTGTCGGACTTCTCTCCCGCGAGCCGGAGGAGCCGCATGATGGTGTCGCGGTGGACGCCTGAGACGCGCTCCGTGCTGCGAATGGAGGAGCCTTCCGCCAGCATTGAGACGCACAGCACGGCCTTGTCCAGGTCAAGGCGCATGGTGCCAAGCGGGTTCGGCGGCACGATGCTGAAGGACACCTTGCAGGCCCGGCAGAAGCGGCGGGGGTTGCCGGCCTTGTCCTTGCCCCACTTGATGACCGGTCCATAGCAGGAGCGGCAGGCGACGGCGGGGGAGGTCTCTAGGGCGGTCACTTCGGTCTCGGTCTTCATGCTTCGTACTATATCCACTGGATATCCGTTTGTCAATAGGGCCTGGACAAGAAAGATATCCCGGGGATATGATGGCGCCATGAGCGAAGAACGGAAGCACTCGCAAAGCATCCTCCTCCGGTTTGAGCCGGAGCACCTGGAGATGATCGACAAGGCCGCGGAGCACGCGGGGCTGAATCGCACCTCGTGGCTCCGGGCCTCTGTCTTGAAGGCCGCTAGGGCAGAGTTAGGGGAGAACGGCAAAGGGAAGCGGTAGGCCCGTCGCCGTTCCCTTGGGAGTATCAGGGACCGGGGAGCAGAGATTTCACAGATCTCTAGCGCGTTAGGAGTCCAGGGGGCGAGCTGCGCAGGGAGCGCAAGGGGGTGGGATGATGAAGCTATAGGCAGGGGCGTATCTTAGGCTGTCGTCTCAGGACTATCATCATCAGGCTCCGCCTCGGGCGGTTGACGCCGCTTTCCGACGCCGTAACCCCCGACACCACCCAACGTAGAGTACAGCACAACTTTAGATATCTCTAGAGCAAAGGAGTCTTTTCCCATGTAGGTGAGCCAAAGGACGAGGGTAACGCCTAAAAGGACTAAAATTCCTATGAAGACGTATTTTACGATATCTTGTTTTATGCGATGTTTACGGGCGTCGCGACGGTCTTCAGTTTGCGCCCCGAGCGCTTTCAGGGCAAAATCATGATTGCGCTGGCCTTCTCTTTCTTCTAGGTCCAGCTCTTTCTGGTGCACCTGAAGCTGTTCAAACTGGACCTTAACTAGATCCTTGACGACTTCAGGGCTGAGAGTTTGAGGAGGCGACTTAGGCTCCGTCATCTCTTGGTGCGCTTTTTGCCGCGTAGCGCTTTGTGGGCAAAAATCGGCTTCTCAGAGACGACGCATCCAAAGCCGGGTGAGCCGAGCCGCGCGGGCAAGATAGTGACCCGGCCTAGTGCCTTTCGTTGTTGGTCAGACAATCGGACGAACTCCCCAAAGGATAGCGTCCGCTTCGGAATCATCTCTAAGGTGTTAGCCATGCTCAGTTCCTTCACCGTGATTGACGGCAACTCCCCCGGCGCCCCACAGGTGAACTTCCGCCCTCTTTCTGCTAGAGAAGTCTACAACAAAGTCGCTGCATGTCAAGCGGTTAGCTCCCTCTCTGCCCGTGAGGGCAACGCCCTCAGCTCGGGGACTGGAGTGCTATCCGAATCGGCGCCATGGGTCCCACGTCCAGGTCTCCGGAGAACTCCGTCACCGGAAACGACTCACGAGACGTTTCATAAGTAGCGACTACGCGCGAAAGCGCATCTCTGTACCCTTCGCGAGCTTCTTTAGGGACGGTTGCGAGGGCTTCTCGGATTATATGCGCAATCGCCATGAAATACTTAGCCCTGGCCTGTCGGACCTTGTCGAGATCAGCGCCGGGGACCCTAGATTCCTCATAGGCCAGTGCCATTGCCTCAAAGCGCCTAACGCACTGGACTGCGGAGTCCTTTAGGTCTCCCATCCGACGCTCTAGCTCAGCCGCGTCCGGCCGCATCGACGCTCGATAGACGACGACACCGAGCCAAAGGATGCCGCCAGCGATAAGCCATAGACCGCCGTAGTTCGCATGCATTTGCTTCAGGATGAACTCGGTGGTGTGGGTCATCTCGGCGAACTCCCAGAAGGACCCCGGGACGAGGAGAAGCCAACCGGGGATCGATTGCGGGAGCTTGAGGGACCGCAGATTACGCCGGATCGCTCCCGGCTGAGGCATTCCGCTAGGTTCTGACATGTCCCGGAGCCTATCGGCACGCCGGCCCTGGGGACAAGGCTATAGACCG
Organism: Thermoanaerobaculia bacterium; assembly: GCA_049284515.1. Taxonomy (GTDB): domain Bacteria; phylum Acidobacteriota; class Thermoanaerobaculia; order Multivoradales; family UBA5704; genus DATARR01. The sequence goes on along the minus strand of JBAPYB010000540.1, from coordinate 269 downwards.
CCGCGCATGGGCAGGCGATCCGGGGTATACTCAGCCCCCCGCCGCCCGCTCCCCGGTTTACGCCTCTGTAGCACCTACATTCCATTAGGACACCACCAGGGTACGGAGCCATTCCATACAGGTACGGAGCGACTCCGTAAGGGTGCGGAGCCATTCCATACAGGTGCGGAGCGACTCCGTAAGGGTGCGGAGCCATTCCATACAGGTACGGAGCGACTCCGTAAGGGTGCGGAGCCATTCCATACAGGTACGGAGCGACTCCGTAAGGG
>JBAPYB010000539.1:0-3985 GCA_049284515.1 Thermoanaerobaculia bacterium | reverse complement strand
CGGCAGGACCGAGAGCAACAGCTTCCTGCGCCGCAACGCCACCCGGCTCCTGGCCCTGGTGCTGATCGTCGCCCTCTTCGGGTTCGCGCGCCTGCCGACGCTGTCCGACGGGGAGCGGCAGGCCCTGGCCGGGCGCTTCGCCTTCGACCGCACGCCGCTGGCGACGCCGGCCGGCCTCCGCCTCGACCGCACCGTGCGCGACGTCCACCCCTCCCTCAAGGACATCGCCTCATGGATCTCCAGCGTCGGCGCCGGCGTGGCCCTCAACGACCTCGACGGCGATGGCCTGCCCAACGACCTCTGCTCGGTGGACACGCGGATCGACCAGGTGCTGGTGCAGCCGGCGCCGGGCACGGGCAACCGCTATGCGCTCTTCACGCTCGATCCCTCGCCGCTCCCCTACGACGCGCGGACCATGGCGCCGATGGGCTGCCTGCCGGGCGACTTCAACGAGGACGGCCGGATGGACCTGCTGGTCTATTACTGGGGCCGCCAGCCGGTGATCTTCCTGCGCCGCGATGCCTCCGAAGGTGACAAGCCGCTCTCGCTCGCCTCCTTCCGGCCGGTGGAGGTGGTTGCAGGCCACGAGATCTGGAACACCAACGCCTTGACCAGCGCCGACGTCGACGGCGACGGCCATCTCGACCTCATCGTCGGCAACTACTTCCCGGACGGCATGCGGGTGCTCGACGCCCAGGCGGTGGACAGCGCCCACATGCACCGCTCCATGTCGCGCTCGGAGAACGGCGGCAAGAACCGCCTGCTGCTGTGGAAAGGGGGCACCTCCGGCCCTGAGCCGACGGTGCAGTTCGTGGACGTGGACCACGCCTTCGATCCGCAGACCACCTACTCCTGGACCCTCGCCGTGGGCGCCGCCGACCTCGACGGCGACCTGCTGCCGGAGATCTACTTCGGCAACGATTTCGGCAACGACCGCCTGCTGCACAACCTGTCGACGCCCGGCCATCCCCGCTTCGCCGTGCTGGAGGGGCGCAAGACGTTCACCACGCCCACCTCCAAGGTGTTGGGCCGCGACTCGTTCAAGGGCATGGGAGTCGACTTCGCCGACGTCAACGGCGACGGCCTGCCGGACCTGTACGTCAGCAACATCGCCCAGAACTACGCCCTGGAGGAGAGCCACTTCGTGTGGGTGAGCAACGGCGACCTCGCGGCCATGCGCCGGGGCGTGGCTCCCTACTCCGACCAGGGGGAGACGCTGGGCCTCTCGCGCAGCGGCTGGGGGTGGGATGCCCGCTTCGCCGATTTCGACAACGACGGCGTGCCGGAGGCCCTGCAGGCCGTGGGCTTCCTGCGCGGCGAGCGCAACCGCTGGCCGGAGCTGCACGAGCTCGCCATGGGCAACGACAACAACATGCTCCACCCCGGCGCCTGGCCCCACTTCTGGCCCGGCGACGACCTCTCGGGCCACCTGCACGACCCGTTCTTCGTGCGCGCCAAGGACGGCCGCTACTACGACCTGGCAGCGGAGATCGGGCTGGATGAGAACCAGATCAGCCGCGGCATCGCCATCGCCGACGTGGACGGCGACGGCCGCCTCGACTTCGCCATCGCCAACCAGTGGGAGACCTCCTATTTCTTCCACAACGACAGCCGTCACGCCGGCGCCTTCCTGGAATTGCTGCCGCGATTGCCGGCCACGACCGCGGGGTTGACGCGGCCGGCGGTAGGCGCCGAGGTCACCGTGACGCTGCCGGACGGCCGCCGCATGGTGGGCCAGGTGGACGGCGGCAGCGGCCATTCGGGCAAGCGGGCGCCGGAGGTGCACTTCGGCCTCGGGCGGTTGAGCCCCACGACGCCGCTGCGCGTCGAAGTCCGCTGGCGCGACGGGCAGGGCCGGCCGCGGGCGACGACGCTACGGCTCACCCCCGGGCGGCATACGTTCGTGCTCGGAGCGGAGGCGCCTCCGCCGCCCCCGCAGACAGCGGCTGGAACGGACGGCGTGAAACCGGTGTCGGTCCTCGGGGCCGTGGGAAAGGCGGGTTGAGACATGCCTGAGCAGAAAGACATGCGTCTGGCGGCGCTGCGGCGGTTCGCCACCGCCATCACCGTCCTCAACGTCCTGGGCCACACGGTGCTCGGCTTCGAGCAGTCGCTGGCGACGCCGGTCACCGCCGTGCTCGTCGCCTACGCCAGCGAGATCCTGCTCGAGCTCGCCGAGTCGTGGCGGCTCGGCCGCCGGCCGCGGTTCCTGGGTGGCGGCGCCGTCCGCGTCGTCGACTTCCTGCTCTCGGCCCACATCACGGGCCTCGCGGTCGGCATGCTGCTCTATGCCAACGAGCGGCTGCTGCCCGTCGCCTTCGCCGCCGCCACCGCCATCGGCTCGAAGTACCTGTTCCGGGTGGGCACCAACGGCGCCAGCCGCCACGTCTTCAACCCGTCGAACCTGGGGATCACGGCGACGCTGCTCGCCTTCGCCTGGGTGGGCATCGCCCAGCCTTACATGTTCACCGAGAACCTGCGGGGCGGCTGGGCCTGGGCGCTGCCGGCCCTCATCGTCTGCTCGGGCTCGTTCCTCAACACCGTGTTCACCCGCCGGGTACCGCTGATCGCCGCCTGGCTGGGCGGCTTCGTGCTGCAGGCGGCGATCCGCCACTTCGTCTTCGGCAACCTCTTCCTGCCTTCGCTCAACCCGATGACCGGCGTCGCCTACCTGCTCTTCACCTTCTACATGGTGACCGACCCGGCGACGACGCCGGTGACGCGCCGCGGGCAGATCGCCTTCGGCCTGTCGATGGCGGCGGCCTACGGCACGCTGATGGCGTTCCACGTCGTCTTCGGACTGTTCTTCGGCCTCAGCCTGGTGTGCGCGGGCCGCGGAGCGATCCTCTACCTGAAGGCCTTGGCAGCCCAGCGGGCCGAGGCACGGATGAAGGTCCCCATCGCGGCGGAGGCGTGAGCGTGAGCGACGGTAGCGCCGGCATCGCCGGCATCGCAGGCATCGCAGGCATCGCAATCATTGGGATGGCATGCCGCTATCCCGATGCCGGCTCCCCGGCCGAGCTGTGGGAGAACGTGCTCGCCCGCCGGCGCGCCTTCCGGCGAGTGCCGCCCGAGCGCCTGCGCGTGGCGGACTATCTCGACCGCCGCCCCGGCGATCCGGACAGCCTCCATCTCGCCGAGGCCGCGGTGCTCGACGGCTGGGAGCTCGACCGTGTGAGGTTCCGGATTGCCGGCCCCACCTACCGCGCCACCGACCTCGCCCACTGGCTGGCCCTCGACGTCGCCGCCCAGGCCCTCGCCGACGCCGGCTTCCCCGACGCCGAGGGGCTGCCGCGGGACACCACCGGCGTGCTGCTCGGCAACACGCTCACCGGCGAGTTCTCCCGCTCGCACCTGATGCGCCTGCGTTGGCCCTACGTCCGCCGGACGCTCGCCGTGTCCCTCGCCGCCGAGGGTTGGGACGAGGCAAAGGTGGAGGATTTCCTCGCCCGCCTGGAGCTCTCCTACAAGGCGCCGTTCCCCGAGCCGATGGAGGAGTCGCTCGCCGGCGGCCTCGCCAACACCATCGCCGGGCGCATCTGCAACCATTACGACCTCCACGGCGGCGGCTACGTACTGGACGGCGCCTGCGCCTCGTCGCTGCTGGCGGTGGCCAACGCCTGCAGCGCGCTCACCGCGGGCGACCTCGACGTGGCCCTCGCCGGCGGCGTCGACCTCTCGCTCGATCCCTTCGAGCTGGTGGGCTTCTCCCGCACCGGCGCCCTGGCGCAGGACGAGATGCGGGTGTTCGACGCCCGCTCCTCCGGCTTCATGCCGGGCGAGGGGTGCGGCTTCGTGGTGCTGATGCGCGAAGCCGACGCCGCGCGCCTCGGCTGCCGGGTGTGGGCGGTGATCCGCGGCTGGGGGATCTCCTCCGACGGCCACGGCGGCATCAGCCGGCCCGAGCCCGTCGGGCAGCAGATCGCCCTCGCCCGCGCCTACCGCCGCGCCGGTTTCGGCATGGACACCGTCGCCTACTTCGAAG
>JBAPYB010000538.1:0-7397 GCA_049284515.1 Thermoanaerobaculia bacterium | reverse complement strand
CAGGAGGATCGGCGTCTCGACCAGATGGGCCTCTGGCCCTAACCGGCCGCCTTTAGGCGGCTAACAATCCAACCGCTTTGAGCGGTTCACAAATTCAAGCCTCCGGCTTTGCCGGAGGTCTCTGACTCTGGCGCGTACTTGTTCAAGTCTGATTAATAGACCACGAACCGCAATCCACAAGTCCTTTTCTGGCACTCGAAAACTAACGCCCTCCGAAAACCTTAAATCGACCTTAGCTGGCAACGGCAACTTTTCCTTATGTGCCCATAGGCAAACATCCCGGATAATGTTGGCTAGATTCGACTGCTGGCCATCGGGAAAAGATAGTTTAATTTCGGCAAACAGCGAGAATCCAGACAGAGATTCAGCATCTTCAAGAGGGTCATGGTCAAAGGTTATTCCTACTGCCATTGGCAGGTCATGCTGAGTCTCGCGAACTCTTTTCGTCCAGTCGCTTAGTTCCCCCTGCAAAGTGAATATCTCTATCCCGTATGCTTCGGCTGCGGCCTTTGCGCCGGCCTCGAAGCCAACTGAAGAAACCATGATGCCTCGATCGGCCGACACATCTTCCAGCTTTGTTCGGAAAGCTTCAACGAGATCGATGGATATCTTGTAATCTTTGCACTCTACGACAGCGAGATAGTCATAGTAACCTTGCTTGAAGCGGACGCTAAGATCGATTTGCCTCTGCCTATTAGTCCTTTTCCCAACAATCTTGTCGTCGTAGGTTATTTGTGCGCCTTCAGAGCGTAGTAGATGTACGCCTAGGGTAAGCTTCTCAAATTTTTTCCACTTTGCTTCGCCTCTCACTTCAGCCACCAAATCGTCAAAGAGGCCCTTGGTTTCGACCACATTGCCTAAAGCCTCTTCCACATCCTCTAATGAATAACCTCTCCCAGCAAGGGCATTCAGGTGATTATTTATATTTTCCCATAGAGCCGCATCCATTTTCGGCCCAACCTTCTTGTTTTCCGTTATAGTCATAACATCTCGCATTAATTGGGCTGTATGCTCTATCAAAGAAGGATTGTCTAGATCTGAAAACGACTCCTCGTGATTGGGGCAAAAACTTGATTGAGCCTGATGCGGCCGAGGGCAGCGTTTGCCTGCTGCAACGAAATAGCATCTAAACTTTGGGGGAAGCCAGCCCTCGTTGCGTCTCAGCATTTCCAAGCACAGGAATAGTCTCTTGGCTACTGGTGTCTCCATATCGAGGTTGACCACAGAGCCATCCTCGGAAAGGAAGGAGAATTGTGCTACGTTGTTGCCCGGGAGATAAATGCCTCCTACCCGCAGCAAACCTAAGAGATGCTCCTTCCGGTTTCCTGTATTGCCCCTAAGAGATACCGAACCTCCAAGAGCACCTCGCTCTTCCACTGACACCAAGTATTCCCAGAGCTTCATTGCCTCGTCTTGGGTCATCGCGAAGCTAGATCTTTCACCGGAATCTTCGTCTAGGGTAACCTGCACTTCGTCCAGCGATTTGATCACCTCAATGGACTCAGCTCGAAGCGACTTGTCTGGTTTCATACCGTTCCGTTTAGGAGGCAGACTGCCTCTCCTCTATGCATAGATTACTCTAAATCGTACTGAGACCCAACACGGCGGTCCGCCAGCAGCAAGAGGTGCCAGACTCATGTTGGGCGCTCCTCGGGGGTGACTAGGTGGGGCTCCTCCATGCCGGGCACGGCGGTGAAGTCCTGCTTCCATGGGGATCGACCCGGTGGAGACCATCGGCATCCCCGGCGAGTACTCCTACACCCGCGGCATCCATCCCACGGGTTACCGCGGCAAGCTCTGGACCATGCGTCGGCACGGAGGCGGTGACACCAATCAGCGCCTCAAGTACCTCCTCGCCCAGAGGCAGAGGGGCCACGGCTACGACTCGGAACACTCATGTCCAGGGGCGCGCTCGCGGCGATCAGGTATAGCACAACTGGCGCCAAGCCGCGGCCGGCGGCGCTGATTTCCTTTCCTTCCTCCGCAAATGTGGACCTGCTTGCCCACTGTAACGAATCACGGGTCCGGATCGCCTCATCTTGAACACGAGGTGCGCGTGGGTGCCGGCGGGGCTGGATTCACCTCGAGAAAGAGGGAGCCATGCAAAGATCTGTCACTTGGACCAAGCAGCATCTGATTCGGCTGGCCTGTCTGCTGGTAATCGCCATTCCGGGGAGTGGACCGTTGACCGCCCAGATTTCCCAGATTTCGCAGCAACCCAACAACCGCCTGTCGCGCCTCACTTTCCGCAGCGAGGAGCTCGCTCCTTCGCAGCCGGTCCAGGCGCTGGAGGGCGATCAGGGCACCGCTCCTGCGGCTGTTCAGGAGCGCTGGGCGGCATTCCGCCGCGCCCATGCCAATTGGCAGGTATCCATCGATCAGCGGACCGGGCTCCTCGCTTCGGCGGAGGGCCGCGGCATCCCCTGGATCCCCGGCCATGGCAATTCGCTCACTCCGGCCGATACCACGTCATCGGCGCGAGGAGCGGGCGGCGAGCCCAACCTGGCGGCCCTGGAGGCCCTGGCGCGCCGCGAGCTCGGGCTCCTCGCTCCCGCCCTGGGAGTTGACACCAAGGACCTGGTTTTGAACCAGGGCAGCTCCGGGCATCCTGCCCCCAACCTCTGGGTCGTCGATTTCAATCTCGTCCGCGAGGACCTTCCCGTCGAGGGTGCGCACGTCGTCTTCCGCGTCAACAACGGCAACCTCATCGAGATCGGCTCCGAATACCTGCCTTCCCCCGGCGCCAAGGTTCCGCCTACGACGATCGACCGTGCGAAGGCTCTGGCCGTGGTATCGAAATACGTAGGAGCTCTCACCGCGGCTGACAAAATGGTGGACGCGGGCAGTCTCCACCTGCTTCCGGCCAACGTCATCAGCCCGAAGTCCGCCCGCGGCTACGAGCCTGGCCAGGGGCGCAGGATCGTCAAAGTGTGGCAGCTCACGTTTCAGCGTCAAGGCGTCATCGGCACCTTCCAGGCCCGGGTTGACGCCACGACGGGCAAGCTGCTCGAATTCCAGGACGTCAATCACTATGCGCAGGTGACGGGCGGCGTGGCCTCGAACACCGCGGCGGGCACCGAGGTCATAAGGCCGCTGCCGTTCGCCGACCTCGGGGGCGGCGTGTTCGCCAACTCAGCCGGGATTTTCAATTTTTCGGGCACGCCGCTCACCTCGGCCTTGAACGGCCAGTTCGTAGGCATCGTCGACGGCACCTGCGGAGCGATCTCCCAGACCACCGAAGTCTCCGGCAACCTTCGCTTCGGCACCGGCACCGGCTCGAACTGTGCGACTCCCGGCTTCGGCGGACCTGGCAACACCCGCTCCGCCCGCACCGCTTTCTACTCGGTCAATCGCGGCAAAGAGCTCGCCCGCGGCTGGCTTCCTTCCAATAGCTTTCTGAACAGCCAGCTCACCGTCAACGTCAATAAGACAGGGACCTGCAATGGCTTCGGGAGCGCCGCGAGCATCAATCTCTTTCAGGCGGTTACGGGCTCCTGCGGCGCGAGCGGCGAGGAGCCGGGCTTCATCCTGCACGAGCTCGGGCACGGTATCGACGCGAGCGATGGCACACCGTTCGAAAACACCAGCGAAGCCTATGCCGACGTCAACGCGGTGATGAACCTTCACGATTCCTGCGTCGGACCCGGTTTCCGCCTCGGCAACTGTGGCGGGTACGGCGACGCCTGCACCGCCTGCACCGGGCTGCGCGACATCGATTTCGCCAAGCATGCCTCGAACACTCCGGCCACGGTGAGCAATTTCACTCAGACCCACTGCGGCGGCAGCGGAGGACCTTGCAACAAGGAGGTGCACTGCGAGTCCCACGTGGCCTCTGAAGCGATCTGGGACTTCGCCAACCGCGACCTTCCCAACCCCGGGTCTGGCACCGCCTGGCTGGTCCTCGAACGCCTGTGGTACCTCTCGCGATCGTCGTCCACCACCGGCTTCTCCTGCACCACCGGCGCCACCTTCACCTCGGACGGCTGCAACGCCGGCTCCTGGTGGAAGGCCATGCGGGCGGTGGACGACGACGACGGCGACCTTACGAACGGCACTCCGCACGGCGCTGCTCTGTTCGCCGCCTTCAACCGTCACGGCATCGCCTGCCCTTCCGATCCCGGCGCGAACGTAACGTTTTCCGGCTGCACGCCGCCGCCGGCGCCGACGTTGTCCGTCACCCCGGGCGACAACACGGTCGCGGTGACCGTCTCCGGCACCGGGGGCGTCTTCGACATCTTTCGCAACGAGCTCGGCTGCAATGCCGGTTTCGTCAAGATCACCAGCGACTTTGCCGGCGGCACGATGATCGACACGAACGTCGCCAACGGCACGACCTACTTCTACCAGGCCGTGGCCCACCCCATCGGCAACGACGCCTGCAGCTCGCCGACGACGGCCTGCCAGTCCGTCACGCCTTCGGTGGTTCCGCAGATCCAGGTGCCGGGCGATCTCAACCTCGGAAAGACCTGCGTGGGCGCCACCAGCACAGGCACGCTCAACGTCTGCAACACGGGCAAGAGCGATCTGATCGTCGCGGCCATCACGTCGTCGAACCCGAAATTCTCCGTGACCCCGCCCTCGTCAGGCTATCCGGTGACGATCAGCCACGACTTCTGCTTCCCCTTCCAAGTGGCCGTGCAGCCTGCGGCGAGCGGCCCCCAGACGGCGACGCTGACGATCCCGAGCAACGATCCGAGCAGGCCCAGCGTCACCGTCCACGTTTCCGGCGACGGCACCGAACCGAACGTTCAGGTGACTGGCTCGACCGACTTCGGCACCGCCTCCGCGTGGAAGCCGGCCGAACGGACGCTCGCCGTCTGCAACACGGGCGGCTGCCCTCTGTCGGTGGCCTCGGCAGCGGTCGGGTGCGCCGATTTCACGCTGATCCAGAACCCCTTCCCGGCCTCGCTCGCCCCCGGCTCCTGTCTGGATCTGGTTGCGCGCTTCACGCCCGTGCTTCCCGGTGCGAAGAGCTGCACCTTGACGATCACAAGCAACGATCCGGATACGCCAGTCGTCAACCGCACGCTGACCGCCAGGACACCCCCCTTCCTGAGCCTCCACGCCGGGCTCGCCGAACCGCACGGAGCTTTGAACAGCGAAGTCCGGCAAGGGTCGACCTTCCACCTCGACTTCGTCTACCCCTGGAGACCCCGGTGGGCGTGGGACGTTCGCCTCGGCTCTTCGCGCTTCGACGGGCGCATCTGCTGCGAGGACGTCGGCCTTGCGAGTTTGTCAGCCGACGTGAAATACACCTTCAACCCCGCGTCGCCGGTCCACGTTTTCGTGAACGCCGGCCTCGGCCTCTATCACTTCAACCCCGGGGACTTCGAAGGCGGCGGCAACCTGGGCCTCGGTCTCAACGTGCCGGTGGGTCCCCGCTTCGCCCTCGAATTGACGTACAACTACGATGCGGCGTTGACCCCTTCACCGAACCTCGACTTCAGCCAGGTGCAACTGGGGCTCCTGGTCTCCTTCTGAGCCGTCTCTGCACGATTCCCCCCGAGGCCCTTTCGCGGCTTCGGGGGGACACCCGGTGGGTTTCAGGAGCGCGGCCCGACGGTCACGATCACGTTGCCCTTCTTGTGTCCCAACTCCACGTACCTGTGGGCCTCGACGATCTCCTCCATTACCGGATCGCCTTCCTTGAATGCCGTGACGTTGCGGCCGACGGACTCGACGTCTCCGGCGAGCACCATCCCGAGGATCTTTCGGCGCGGCGCGTTCCATCCCGCCAGCAACCGCAACAGGAGCCGATACCGGCGAGGCGCCCTCAGACCGCGGATGACGCAGTCGCTCACCGTCACGGCCGTCGCGAAGATCCGAATGCGGACCTGGTTCCGGCGCGGGGTGGGTCGCTCGACCTCCGCGAGTCGAAGCACCTCCGGTGGGCCGTACCGCGTGCAGATGATCGCTCTCATGGCACGAAGCTACCATCCGACGCGCCGCTCGGCCTTACGCAGCCTCGGAGCTCCGCTCGGCGGGCACTTTCGCAGGTAGCGAAACAGTCTTCTGCCCTTCCGCGTGCGCCGTGGCACGCAACAATTGGAAGAGGCCCGCGATGTCGCCGCCCGCCTCAGCCACCAACTGCTCCCGTACGCGATGCAATTCGTCAAGAATCTCGTCGTCCGCCATTTTCCCTATCCTTCCAGTAACTCCTCAGGCGTACACAGAACGGGCGCCTCATACCCGGCGCCCCGCAGCAATTGCTCGATGCGTTTCCTTGTGACGGCGTTGGCGATGTGCCGACAATTCCACGTCAGGAGATAGTCCATCCCGTGGACGGCAGCTATTGCGATATGGGCGGCGTCCGCCCGGGCCTTCGCGGGAATCAGGTCCGCGCGGAGAATCTGCTCCGTGAGCGCCTCCGCTGCGTCAGTGGGCTCGAGAACGGGAAGCCCCGCGAGCGCCGCCAAGCGGCGGGCGGCTTGGTCGGGGTCTCCGGCGCGGGCCTCCAGCAGGACCAGCTCGGAGACGTACAGGTCGAACGCGGCTCGGCGCGTCTGCCACCACTGGTGCGTGAGGCGTTGGTGCGCAGCCGTGATCACCGACTCGCTCGGCCAAGCCACCAGATAGCTTGCGAGAGACGTTTCCACATACACCGAAGGCTTCATTGCTTGATTCTACCGCCCCTCGCCACTCCGTGCCACTCATACTCGGACTTCGCCCGCTTTGCCCCACGGTCAGGTCGCAGCACGAAGGCGCCCGCTCTTGAGTAGCCAAGCCATGTACCCGGCTGCCGCGAGATCGTAGGTGAGGCAGAACTCTGGCCACCAAGCCGGCACGCCCGGGTCGGAGATGATTCGGCTGTGCACCAAGTCGAAGACGCCATGTGCCGCCAGCGCAGCCACCACGATCCAGAGCGACCTCCTGAATCCGAGCACCGCAGCCGCAAGGAAGCCAGTCGCAGCCAGCGACTCCAGCGCGAGCGCATTCGTGGACGCTCCCATGACTGCAAACAAACAGTAGTAGGACGCGATGGCAAGGGTCACGGTTGGATAGAAGGCGCGGTCACGATCCAAGCCGACGCCTGTAGCGAACAGTCCAACTGCCAACGCCAGGAACGCTCCGATTAGTAGTGCCAAGTTGCTCCTCCTTGCGTTCTCTGCGTCAGCGACTTGGAAGCTTACCGGCGACAGCCGCACGACAGTGCGGTTGGCGGCGGGTGCAGCGCGGGGTTCGGCGGCCACTCTGAGATAACTATGCTCCCTCAAGAACATGCCAGGGCTCGTCACAGAATAAACGTGCCAGTTCTGATCGAGTCAACTTCAGTCCGGCCCAACGGGTCGGGAGATCACAGCCCAGGGCCGAGGCCGAAGGCCGACGCCCTGGGTAGACAAGGCGCCCCATCGTTGCGGCCTGAAGGGTCGCGAGAACCGGCTCGGCAAGAAAGCTCC
>JBAPYB010000537.1:0-13371 GCA_049284515.1 Thermoanaerobaculia bacterium | reverse complement strand
CTCCTCGCCACCGCCCGCGACGGCGCGGTGCTGCCGGCAGGCACCCAGCGCATCGCGATGGGTCCCATGGCCACACCGGAAGCGGTGGAGATGCTGCGTGCGGGCCTGCCCCGGACCTCCGAGGGGGCGTTCCAGGCCTTGGCCCGCCGGCTCGGCAACTGGCCGCTGCTCCTCGCCATCGTCAACCGGCAGATCCGCGAATGGGAAGTGAAGAACCGGTCCGACCTGGAAGGCGCGCTGCGCGAGATCGTCCGGGCTTTGGACATCGTGGGCCTGGACTCCGAGTTCGACCGCGAGGACCCGCAGGCCCGGCGAGCCGCCATCTGGCGGGCCGTGGCCATCGCCCTGCGCAGCGTCACCGGCGCGGACCGCGACCGTCTCCTGGACCTCGCCGCCTTCCCGGCGGAGGAGGACATCCCCCTGGCCGTGGTGCGCAGCCTCTGGGGCCTGGGCGCCACCGAGGCGCGCAAGCTCGCCAAGCGTCTCAGCGATCTCTCGCTGGTGACTCTCAATACCTGGGCGGGCACCCTCCGGCTGCACGCCGTGGTCAGCGGCTTTCTCCTCGGCCGTCGCCGTGGCGAGCTCTCCCTCCTCCACGGCCGGCTGCTCGACGCCTGCCGTCCCGTGAGCGGCTCCTGGGCGGACCTGCCGGCGGGGGAGACCTACCTCTGGCGGCGTCTCGCCGGCCATCTCCTCGCCGCCGGCCGGCGAGAAGAGTTCCGCAACACGCTTCTCGACTTCGATTTCCTGCGCTCCAAACTGGACGTCACGGACATCCATTCCCTGCTCGCAGACTTCGACCTCGCGTCTGGCGATGACCGCGACCTGAGCCTCGTCCGTGCAGCCCTTCGCCTCTCGGTCGAAGCGCTCAGGAGCGATTCCACGCAATTGGCGCCGCAGCTCCTCGGCCGGCTTCTCGACCGGCGGGAGCGGGACCTCCAGCCGTTGCTGAACGCGGCCCGTGGCTGGCGCGAGACGGAGTGGCTGAAGCCGCAGACCGCGAGCTTCGTCCGGCCGGGTGCTGCGGGCTTCCCGGAAGCCGGCGCCGGGACGCCTTTCATTCCCCGGAGCAAGGCGCCGATGGCAGTCTACGGCTTCCTCGCCGTCTCCGCCGACGGTCCCGCTCTGCGCGTCTGGGACCTGGAGACCAGCGAGACCCTGAACAGCCTCGAAGGCCACACCGCCGGCGTCACCGCTTTGGCCCTGGTCGAAGGACGGCAGGCTCTCTCCGGCGCCTGCGACAAGACCCTTCGCCTTTGGGACCTGAACACCGGCCGTACCCTGCGCACCTTCGAAGGCCACACGGACTGGATCTCGGCGCTCACCGTGGTCGACGCCGGGCGCGCCCTCTCCGGCGCCTGCGACGGCTCCATGCGCCTGTGGGACCTGAACACGGGAGAGACCGTCCGCACCCTCGAAGGCCATCACCACGGCGTCACCGCCCTCGCCCTGCCGGAGGCCTGCCGCGTTCTCTCCGCGTCCCAGGACGGCACCCTCCGTCTCTGGAACCTGGATACCGGCAAGAGCCTCCGCGTTTTCACCGGCCACACCGGCTGGGTCACCGCCCTGGCGGTCCTCAGCCCCCATCGCGCCGTCTCCGCCGGGCTCGACAAGACCCTGCGGCTCTGGGACCTGGACCGCGGCGAGACTCTCGCCGTCCTCCACCTGGACAGCCCCGTCTGGACTCTGACCGCCGGACACGACGGACACCTCGTCTCCGCGGGGGACGAGGCCGGACGGACGCATCTCCTGGAGTGGGTGGAGCCCGATTAACCTGGAGTCAGGCCGGCCGGGAGTTCGGACGGCCGCTCCACGCGGGGAGAAGACAAAAACCAAGGGGATTGCTCTCGTCCCCAGCGGGGTGGAGGCCGAATCCAATGGGACGGCGCCTCGGCCGAGCAGGGCGGAGGCCGAATCCAATGGGACGGCGCTTCGGCCGAGCAGGACGGAGGCCGAATCCAGTGGGACGGCGCTTCGGCCGAGCAGGGCGGAGGCCGAATCCAGTGGGACGGCGCCTCGGCCGAGCAGGACGGAGGCCGAATCCAGTGGGACGGCGCTTCGGCCGAGCAGGACGGAGGCCGAATCCAGTGGGACGGCGCCTCGGCCGAGCAGGGGAGACGCCTGTCCGAGTGGGGAGAGGCCTCTCCCCACTCGTTTTGACGCCTCCCCTGTTCGTTTTGACTCTCTACCCGTTCGTTTTGGGCCTCTCCCGACTCGGCGGAGAGCTTCCCCCACTGGGACGAGCGTTGCACCCGCTCGTTTTGGCTCTCGCCCACCCTGGGTCAAACGGCGTCAAGGGAGGCTCGGAGTCCGTAAGGCGGCCCAGATCGACTCGAAGTCTCTCGAGTCTACTCCCTTGTTTCCACCCTGGCCCGCGTACCTGTTATCCCAGCAGCCGTATGCCAGTGAGGCGCTCGACATCTGACCCGGTGACCGTCACTTTGTCGCGGAGATGACCGCGGAGTTTGAGCATCTCTTCCCGTTCGGTACCTTCCGTTTGCTGAAGTCGACCGTCCAAGTCCCGAAGGGCCTTCAAGGCGTCTTCCAACTCGCGAAGACAACTTTCGATGTTCCGTAGGACGAACTCGCGATACAGGACATCCCGTGCGTCATTGAGGTCGAGAACCTCCTCGGCGAGTTGGCCGGCCGGCGTGAGAGCGATGACGCGCGCACCCTCGTATTGCAGATGTTGGGACATGGTGACAGCGCAGGGGTTTGGGATGAACTTTCCCAACAATTGCTGTCCTTCGTCAGGCCAGAAGGCTCCCTTCCGGCGGTTGCAGATGTTGCAGGCATAGAAGAGGTTGTTGTACTCGCACTCCAACTCGGGGAAGCGAAACCTGGGCCGGTAGTGATCGACGCCGAAGGTATCTTCTCCCTTCGGGCCGTCCGGCAGGCAGCAATAGACGCACCGTCTCCCGAATTCCTCGCGGAGGAAGGGCTTGTAGCGCCGATAGTCGCTGAAGTTGTCTGGTGTCTGCGTGCGGAGATGAAGGCTGTCGGGATAGCGGAACGGATTCATTGAGGTTCGCCCAGATGGTACCGCTCCCGGATTTGCCGCACGGTTTCCGCCAAGTCGTCCGTGCGGGACGATATCCCTTCCAGCTCAGCGAAATCCCGGTCTGTAACCCGCGGCAGCAGGCCACGGACTCTTTCGCCGAGATTCTGCAAGCGGATTTCATCCTCGGAAGAGAAAGGGAGCCCCGAGTACTTTCGGCTCAAGAGGCGCAGTCGTTCCTCGTTGATGGGCTCGAAGAGATCACACGCGGGAGGCTCATTGTCCCCTTCCAACCAGAGATTGAGACATCGGGTAAGAAAGTCTTGGGTGAAAATGACCTTGCCTCGCGATCCAGACCTGTCCTCCCACTTCGCTGCACCGTCAAGCAGGTGCAAGCCCTCGTGTTCCAACTCGTAGAGGACAGCGATCAAATCGGGTTGCTGGACAAAATCAGTGAAGACGCTGGCATCTGCAACATAGACCGACTCTTTATCCGCTGGATGAACGCCAAACCGAAGGATGAAATGACCCTTGGGGAAAGATCCTTTGAGAGTCTGGGTCCATTCTTCTGTGCGCTCCCAGGGAATTCCCATGGAAGCGAGGAGCTTGCTGTGAGGAGAACCCGAGGTGGGGCCTGCCTGAAGATAGCGCAGCTCCACTCGGCTGTAGGCCTGGGGAAGGAGCACCGCCTCCAAGGGAGCAGCCAGCCTTCGGAGGCGGGTAATGAAGTCCTCGGCGACTTGAGCGGTGGAGGTCCCTAGAGCAACCGAGGTTGGCGTCAGCCACACGTTCCAATGATTGTCCGCGGATGCTAACCGGTGGCCGGCGCCCGAAAGCCCCGCCCCTATAACGCCTGCGGTGGGGGTTCCATGGCTTTCGGTGAAGGTTCCATGGTGGGGATACTCGGCCTCGAGCCGACGGGCGATGTCTTCAAGGGCTTCCGAAGTGGCGGCGATGGGGAAGTCGATTCTGCCCATCGCACTCCCTAAGATCCCTCTGTCCCCATTTGTCGGTTCGTTTGCCATATCCAAAGTATACAGCCGTCAACGCGACTTGCCGTTTTTCCACCCCGTCCACCCCGGCCCGCGCACCACCCGCCCTGCCGGGGCCCCCGTGGGCTCGCCGTCCTTGAGCACCTGGACGCCGTTGACGAAGACGTGCTGGACGCCCGTGGCGTACTGGTGCGGTTTCTCGTAGGTGGAGTGGTCCTTCACCTTGGCCGGATCGAAGAGGACGACGTCGGCGAAGTAGCCGGGCTTGAGGAGACCGCGGTCGCGGATCTTGAGATTGCCGGCGGGCAGGGAGGTCAGCTTGCGGATGGCCTCTTCGAGGGGGAGCAGCTTCTCGTCGCGCACGTACTCTCCCAGCACGCGGACGAAGTTGCCGTAGGTGCGAGGGTGGGGATTGGACTTCAGGAAGACGCCCTCGATGGACGGAGCCTCGGCGTCCGAGCCGAAGCTCATCCAGGGGAGGGGAACCTCGCGGCGAACGTTGTCCTCGGACATCAGGAAGTAGATGGTGCCCACCCGGCTGTCGTCCTCGATCACCAGGTCCATGGCCGTCTCTTCGGGGGACTTGCCGCGCATCTTCGCGACCTCGGCCAGGGTCTTGCCGGTCAGCGGTTTCAGCTTGTCGCTCTTGAAGGCCACGAGGAGGGTCTTGTCCGCGCCGGCGCCGAGGAAGAGGTTCTCCCAGGCGTCGCTGGGAGTGTCCATCTCCTTTCTCACCTTCTCGCGAATGGCCGGGTCCTTCAGGCGGCCGATCCAGGCTTCGAGACCGCCTTCCTGCACCCAGGGGGGCATGGAAGCGTCGAGGCCGGTGGCGCCGGCGAGGTAGGTGTACATGTCGGCCGTGATCTTGAGGCCGGAGGCGCGGGCGGCTTCCACTTTCTGGATGGCGGCGTCGAGCTTGCCCCAGTTGGGCTTGCCGGCGGCTTTGAAGTGGTAGATCTCGGCCGGCAGCTTGGCGCGGCGGGAGATCTCGATCAGCTCGTCCATGGCCTCCAGCAGCCGGCCGCCCTCGCTGCGCATGTGGGAGATGTACATGCCGTCGTATTTCGCGGCCTCTTCGCAGAGGGCCACGAGCTCGTCCGTCTTGGCGTAGAAGGCGGGCGCGTAGATGAGGGACGAGCCCACGCCCAGGGCGCCTTCCTCCATGGCGTGGTCCACCAGCTTGCGCATGCGGGCCAGCTCTTCAGGGCTGGGCGGCCGGTCGGCGTAGCCGATTTCATGGATGCGCACGGTGGTGGCGCCCACGAAGGAGGCGACGTTGGGGGCGATCCCCTTGGCCACGACCTGATCGAGATATTCGCCGAGCGTGGTCCAGGTGATCGGATACTTGATGTCCGCCTGCTGCGCGAGGGACTCCTTCTTCATGGTGTCGTTGAGCGGCCCCATGGAGCCGCCCTCGCCCATGACTTCCAGGGTCACGCCCTGGCGCAGGTCGCTCTGAGCGCGGCCGTCCACGAGGAGCGACTCGGTGGCCCAGCTCAGCATGTTGACGAAGCCGGGGGAGACGGCGAGGCCCTTGGCGTCGATCTCCCGCTTCGCCTTGGCGTTGCCGAGCGAGCCCGTGGGAGCGACGGCCACGATGCGGTCGCCGTCGATCGCCACGTCGCCCACGATCGGCTTGCTGCCGGAGCCGTCATAGATCGTGCCGCCCCGCAGGATGAGGTCATAGGTCTTCGGCGCCTCGGCGGGGACAGCTCGGGCCGAGGCGGCGAGGGCGACGGCGGCCAAAAGGACACAAACGAGGATCAGTTTCATGGCAGCGGAGTATACGCCTCACCGCACCCGGAACACGGGGCCACGGGGCGGGAAGGGGAGCCCGCCGCCGGCCGGGATCAGGAAGGCGTGCTCGCGGCGGACGCGGAGGACGTCGCAGGCGCCGTCGGTGATGATCAGCACCGGCCCGGTCTTGGGGAAGTCGCGCGCCTCGTCCAGCAGGTCGAGACCGGGCTGGAGGATCGTGCCGCCCCGGCCTTTCACGCGCACCCGGCCGGCGATCGTCTCGGGTTCGACGTAACCCTCGTCATAGGGGGCGGCATCGCAAAAGATCAGCCGCACCGCCTCGACCTCCCGGGCGATGCTGTAGCTGGCGATGGCCCCCAGCGCCTTGCCGAGGATCAGACGGTCCATGCTGCCCGAAGTGTCCAGCACCACGGCGAAGGTGCGCAGGACATCGTCGTCCCGCGGCACGAGCCGGGGACGCGGAATGTCCGGCGTCGCGGCCTGACGGCGGCTGGCCCGGGCATAGGTGCGGCGGCGCTCGCGGGGAGGGAAATGGTGATCGAACCACTGCGCAAGCTCCACGTCCCAGGGGACCGGCGGCTGCGCGAGGGCCTGGATCTCCTGCACCAGCCCGGCCGGCAGGAGCCCGCGGCATTGTTCCTGGTGAGACATGAGCCCCTGGGTGAGGCAGCGGCGGTAGAGCTCGTCGAGCTCGAGCCCCGCCCCCGACTCCCACCAGCCGGGATGGCGGCCGGGCAGCATGTCGCACTCGCCCGTGCCGCGGAAGGTGGCGAGCTTGCGCAGCCGGCGCAGGTCGGTGACGATGCGGTCGTACACCGCCTCGGCCGAGAGCCCCTTGAGCTGGGGATCGTGAAGCATGCCAATCGCCGGCGGCGTGCCGATTCCCATCTCCATCAGCCAGCCATTGATCACGTAGTCGCAGGCCACGTTCCACAGGAAAGCGTCCCGCCCCTGGCGCCGCGCGTGGTGCCGCAGACCCACGTGCAGGAACTCGTGGGCCATCACGAACTGGCACTCCTTGAAATCGAGCTTCATCAGGGGATTGAAGAAAAGCTCCCGCCCCTCGGCGTCGACGGCGGCGACGTGGATGTCCCAGCGCTTGCAGACCTCCGCGTCCTCGATGAGGTCGAAATTGGCCGCAAAGGCGCCGAGCAGGGGATCGCTCGCCAGGAACCAGGAGCGAGCGAGGCTCGGCGTCGTGTGGGGTTTTCGTCCCGAGCCCAGCGAGGAGACGGCGCCGCCCGCCACGTCCACGGCGTGGGTCACGGCGCCGCGCAGCCCCTGGCCGAGGAGGCTCGCCCAATCGGTCTGCTTGTGTTTGTCCGGCACCAGCAGCAGATCGGCTGCGCCCGGACCCGCGGTGCCACAGCCGCGGAGGGCTTCCGGCACGCCTCGCTCGAAAAAGAGATCGTAGAGGGCATTCTCGGTGGACGCCGGGAGATCGGGCGCGGCATGAATGTCGGCGGGCCGGCGGCCGAGCTTGAGGTCCTCGAGAAAGCGGCTGACGAAGGCGTCGCAGGCGAGGTTCCAGAGATCGGGACGCGCCCGCTTCTGGAAATGGCTGAAGCCGAGATGGAGGAGGCAGTGGGCGAGCACGTAGGTCCACTCCTCCGGCTCGCCCCGGCGCTTGGGATGAGCGTGAATCACGCCCGACGAGAACACCACGGCCCAGCCGTCCGCGGGACAGGAGTTTTGGAATTCGCTGCGATGGATCGCCACCCGCTGATGCAGCGGGCTGAACAGGGGGTGGCGGTACAGCGCGTCCACTCCCACCCCGAAGGCCGCGGTGGCCGGGTCCACCTGGCGCGGGGCGTTACGCCGGGACACTGGCGCGCTTCTCGACCAGCCGCGGCAGGTCGCGCACGACCTCCACCAGCAGCCAGGAGGGGAGATTGCCCGTCTCGTCGGTCCCGTTCGCCACCACGAGCTGAGCAATTTCCAGGCTGAGGGACGCCAGCTCCTTGATCAACGCCTTGGCGCGGTGGGCGAGCTGCCGGTGCTGCGGGCTCACGGCCTGCACGTCCGACGGCAGCTCCTTGACCAGGTGCGCCCGCAGCGACTGGGCGAGGAAATAGAGGACATCCCGGTCCTTCGGCTCCGAGGGCCAGCCCACCTCGCCCTTGAGGATGCGATGGAGGGCGAACTTGCTGCGCGTCTGCTTGAGGAACGCCTTGAACTGGCCCGCGTGATGTGGGCTGAGGCAGCCGAAGGCCAGGGCCTCCAGCGCGTCGTCCGCCAGCGGCTCGCCATACTCGTGGAGGGCATCGCTGAGCATGTGCCACGAGCGGGGAGTGGAGAAGGGCTCCTCGTGCTTGGGCGGCGCGCTCCACAGATGGTCCGACCGCAGCTCCAGGTAAGCGAGCACGTGAGGATGAATGCCGCTCGTGTGCGCCCAGGCCATCCAGTCCCGATGGGAGACCTGGAGGTGGACGTGCACCATGCGGTTGAGCAGCGCCGACGACATGGGTTTCACGATCGCGCTGTCCTGCGCCCGGTTGCCGGCGCCGATGACGATCGAGCCCTCCGGCAAGCTGTACTCGCCGATGCGCCGCTCGTGAATGAGGCTGTAGAACGCCTTCTGCACCTCGTGGGAGCAGGCGTTGAGCTCGTCGAGGAACAGGCAGTACGGCTCCTTGCGGGCGATGGCCGACGGCGGGCAGAAGCGGCTCACGCCGTCCGTGATCTGGGGCACGCCGATGAGATCCTCGGGGGCGAGCTGGCTGCCGAGCAGAGACACGCAGGGCAGACCGAGCTCCTCCGCGAAGCGGTTCACCAGGCTCGACTTGCCGATTCCGGGCGGCCCCCAGATGAACACCGGGCGCACCACTGCCACGTTGAGCAGGAAGTCGGAGAGCTGGGACGGGGTGAGGCTCTTGGCGGCGTTCACGCGCTCCCGGCCTCACCGCCCGAACGCGCCGCCCTCAGTCGTAAAGTCGTCAGAAAGATCCTCGCATTATGCGGTTGCTGGAGGATGGCGAACCGTGCCGCCCATGTTGCTTTCACGATCGATCGTCTCCGAACGTAGGGTCGCGACTCTGGTGGCGGACCACGAGAACCCGAATACCTGTATCGACCGAGCGGTAGATGATGGAGTAAGGAAAGCCGCTGAGTGGATAGACGCGTCGCTCGTCTTTCGTAGGAGTTCCGATATCTGGGAACTCTTCGAGAATCTTCACGACGCGCTCAAACTCCGTCAGAAACCTTCCGGCGACGCCGCGTCCTGCCTCCGCTTTGTAGAAACGGAATGCGTCGGTCAGGTCTCGCTCGGCGCTGCGATGTAGCGAGTAGCTCACTCGAGCTCAGCGCGAAGTCGCGCAACGACCTCGGGCCCTGAGACAGCCATGGCTGCGCCCGATTCGATCTCGGCGTCGCGATGCGCAGCCAATGCATCCCAGGCTGCGTCACGCGCGCGGTCTGTGTCGAGGCTGGCGACGACTCGATCGAGCAGCCGAGACCGAGCTTCAGATGAGAGCTGCAATACTTCTTCCGCAAGGGCTTCGATCGGGCGGGACATAGAGCTCTCCAGGTGGGCAACCTCCTCAGCTTCATCGACTTGAGCCATCCTACGCTTGGCCTGCTTTCGCGTCAATATGGTCGCCCGCCGGCCACGGCGAGCAGGGCGCCGGGCCTTCGGCCCACTGTCTGTACGACTAGACCGTGCGCCGGATCGTGATCGCCTGCCGGTCGCTGCCCAGCAGCGACGCCAGCGACAGGATCACGAGGGTCACCAGGAAGATCACGTAGGCCAGGATCTCGGGCGAGAGCCCCACCACCTGGGCCGGCAGCGCAGCGTCGTGCCGCATGACCGCCGCTTTCATGCCGGTGTAGTGCATGCCGCACACGGCCAGCCCCATCACCAGGGCGCTGGCGACGATCTGCCACAGGCGGGTGGTGTTGAAGACCAGCCACAGGGCGGCGATCGACGCCACCACCGCGATCCCCAGCGAGATCCCCACGATGCCCAGGTCGTAAACCAGATGGGCCTGCATCCGCATCGCGGCCATGCCGGTGTAGTGCATGGCGGCCACCCCCAGCCCCATGGCCGTGCCCCCGCCGATCAGCCGCCACGGGCTGGTCGGCCCCTTGCCCACCACGTAGATCCCGAGGCCGGTGACGGCAACCGCCACCAGCAGCGAGGCCAGGGTGATCGGCACGTCGTAGGCCACCGGCATGCCCATGTCGAAGGCCAGCATGCCGATGAAGTGCATCGACCAGATCGCCCCCGCCCCCATCGCCAGGGCCCCGGCCAAGAGCGAACGCCACTTCTCGGCGCCGCGAGCCCCGGCGTGCTGGCGGCAGAGCTTGAGCGCGGTGAAGGAGCCCAGGACCGAGATCACGTAGGAGAGGGCGACGAGGAACAGGTTGTAGTGGTGCGGCATTGTTTCCATGACAGCGTCCATGAAATCCTCCCGGCTTCAGGATTGGAGGGCGACGGCGTCACGCTCGGCCGCGGCCCGCTCGAGGCAGATGATGAGGTAGCTCCGATGGCTGCGCCAGGTGATCGGGATGACGAAGTTCTTCAGGTGGCGGGGAAAAGAGATTTTGTCCGGCCGCCCGAAGAGCACCACCGGAACCGAGATCAGGAACTCGCTGCCGAAGTACTGGCGGGCGTTGCCGGCGATGGTGTTGGCGACCTCGCCCACCAGGTCCTCGTGGTCGGAGAAGCCGACCTCGGTCTCGCCGAAGCGGCGCAGCAGCTCGGTCAGTTGCTCGGCGCCGGAGGTGAAGTACACCGCGCCGCGGTGGCGCCCGGAGATGCCGATCACCCCGGTGAAGTCCAGGGTGACCGAGTCCTCGCCCTTGAGGTACGGTGCATCGACCTCCGCCGGCTCGCCGGTGACCCGTTCAAAATAGCGCACCACGCCGTCGATGAAGACCTGGATCTCCTCGTCGCTCATCGCAGGCCTCAGGCCTCGGCAATCAAGTTGGCGAGCGCCAGGTTGAGGTCCTCGGCCGAGAACGGCTTGACCACGTACTCGTTGGCGCCCCGTTCCACCGCCTCGATGGCGGTCTCTGCGTCGCCGAGGGCCGAGATCACCATCAGGCGGGTGTCCGGCTTCAGGGCCATCATCTTGGAGATACAGGTCAGGCCGTCCATCTCGGGCATGGTCAGGTCCATGGTGACGAACTCCGGGCGGTGGCGCTCGAACAGCTCCATCGCCTCGCGGCCGTTGGCAGCCTGGTAGATCTTGGTCACCCGGTCCGAGAAGATGTGCCGCTCGATGCTGCGCCGGACGGTGCTCGAATCGTCGACGATCAACAATTTGCCGCTGGTCCCCAACACGGTTCTAGCCCCCATTCGGCAGCACGATGTGGAACTCGCAGAACTGGCCCCGCCTCTGCTGCCGCAGCGAGATCCGCCCCCCCAGCCTGGCCAGCGCGTCGCGTACGGCGCTCAAGCCGACGCCGCGCCCGGCATCTTCGGTCGCCTGGTCGGCGGTGGAGAAGCCGGGATGGAAGATCATCTGGTGGAGCGCGTCCGGTTTCCACCGGTTCTGCTCGCGGTCGATCAGCGGCTCGAGGATCGAGGGCATGCTCTTGGCGAGCTCCTGCACCCGCTCGATCACCTGCTTGGAGTCAATGCCCCGGCCGTCGTCCCTGAACAGGAGCTCGAGGTTGCCGTTGTTCTGCCGGGCCGCCACCAGGATATGCCCCTCCTCCGGCTTGCCCGCCGCCCGCCGCTCGACCGGGGGCTCGATGCCGTGGACGACCGAGTTGCGGGCCAACTGGGCCATGACGTTGCGGAGCGCGCTCTTGTACTTGAACGGGATCGCCAGGTCGCCGGGAGCGCGGAAGGCCACCACGACCTTCTTTCCCGACTTCTCCGCCAGGTCGTCGACGAAGCGGGTCACCAACGCTGAGAGCACCTCGGTGTCGCTGGTGCCGGAGGTTGCCTTGAGGCTGCGCTGGGTCTCGGCGAAGCGGGCCAGCACGTTGCGGATCTCGGCCAGGCTGTCGACCATCTCCGACAGCTCGAGCACGATCGGGACGAAGTCGCTGCCGTCCAGGAGGGTCCGGCCGCGGAGCGCGGCCAGCTTCTCCTCGAAGCGGTGGGCGGCGGCGGCGAAGTAGTCGATGCGCAGCATCGCCGCCGTGCCCTTGATGGTATGGACGCTCTTGAAGATATCGTCCGCCAGGTGGCGGTAGTAGGTGTTGCGATCGGGAATCGAGAGCAACGCCGACCGGCCCTCGCGTAGCAGCGCGTTGATGGTCTCGAGCTCGGTGTGGGCGTCCTCGATGAACTCGCGCAGCATCTGGGGCTCGACGTGCATCACCGACAGCAGCAGCTCGGCTTGGCGCTCCATGCGCTGCTGCGACTCCCTGAGCTGCTGCGCCAGCAGCGCCCGGGCGGTGACGTCGGCCACGGTCAC
The DNA here is from genome assembly GCA_049284515.1 of Thermoanaerobaculia bacterium. Lineage (GTDB taxonomy): Bacteria > Acidobacteriota > Thermoanaerobaculia > Multivoradales > UBA5704 > DATARR01. The sequence continues at coordinate 1,252 of JBAPYB010000537.1, read as the reverse complement.
CATCGCGTGGCGGATCTCGCCGCCCTCGCGGATGCGCTCGAAGGTGAAGGTCAGGAACTTCTGCTCCAACTGCCCGCTGCGGTTGGGGAACGAGGCCTCGACCTCCTTCAAGGGGTTGATCTTGGCGATCACGCTGTCGGTCTTGGCCGGGTTGAACAGCAGGCGCAGGAAGCGGGCGGTGAGCTCGTGGGTGCGCTCGGGGGTGATACGGCGGATCAGGTCGAGGAAGTCAGCCCCCGCCAGCTCCTCCTGGCTGAAGATCTGCCGCGTCGCGGCCGAGTACTTGGCCTCGATCGCGAGCTCGGGGGTGAGCAGGAACAGGCCCTCGCGCACCGCCCCCATGATGGTGTCGGTGAGGTCCAGCGAGCGCCCGAGCTCGACGTTGGCCTGCTTCAGGCCGGCAGTGTTGGCCGCCAACTGGTCGACCATCTGGTTGAACGAGTCCGCCAGCACCGCGATCTCGTCCCGCCCCGGCATGCTGACCCGCACGTCGAGCTCGCCGTCGCGCACCAGGGTGGCGGCCTCGGCCAGAGTGGTGACAGGCGTGATCCAGCGGCGGGAGAGAAACAGATAGGAGGGCAGCAGCACGGCGAGCAGGATGCCGGAGATCAGCAACAGCAGCGAGCGGGAGATGCGGCCGGCAGCCTGCTCCAGCTCAACCTTGGGCGAGACCTGGATCAGCTTCCAGTCGGTCTCGGGCACCGGGAAGACGAGGGCCAGGGAAGGTTTCCCGTTGAGCAGATCGGCCGGCAGCTCGATTCGGATCGGGACACGGACCGGGACGCGGGCCGGCGCTGCCATTTTTTTTGGAGCCGCAGCGCTGCCGCCCGCCTGCAGCCGCCGGAGGGCGTCCGCGAGCGGCCGGAAACCGGGATGGCGATCCGCCACCTCGCCGGCGGTGAGCGTCGCACCGGCCTCCTTGGCTCCGCCTCGGCTCGGCAACCCCACCAGCTCGGGCCGGGGAAAGGAGAGGAACCGTTGATCGCGATCGAGCAGGAAGGCGTAGCCGCTGGCCTCGCCCTGCCACGCCTGGGTGAGACGCTGCAGGTTGGACGGATCGAGGGGTCTCCCGCCGGCGAGCCATCGCCGCACCTCCTCCACTCTCCGCTTGCCGGCCTCCTCCAGCTTCCCGGCGGATTGCTCCGCGACCTGCTGCCGGCCATAGGTGTTCATGACCAGCGCGATGCCCATGAAGATCAGGGAGAACAGCGCCAGGAGCCCGACCACTCCCTGCCACGCCAGGCTCCCCAGC
>JBAPYB010000536.1:0-3779 GCA_049284515.1 Thermoanaerobaculia bacterium | reverse complement strand
AACCTGGCGTCCGGATCGAGCGCCGGAGCCAGGGCGTCGAGCGCTTCGTCGAGCTGCCGGCGGGTGACCGTCTGCGTCCGGCGGCCGGCCGAGGCGGGCGCCGACTCGCGGATCAGGGTGACGGCGTCGGCGATGCCGAGCAGCTCCGGTCGCCCGAACACCGGTTGCTCGCGGAGCTGGCGGCAGACCTCGACGAGCGCCAGCAGGTGCCCGGCGAGGTTGCCGCTGTCGACGGTGGAGATGTAGCGCGGCTCGAGCGCCCGCAAGCCGCGGGTTTCGTACCAGTTGTAGAAATGGCCCTCGCGGCGTTCGAGCTGGCCCATCGTCTCCAGCGTCTCCTCCAGCCGCGCGGCGCAATCCGCGGTGCCGATCCAGCCGAAGTCCCGGGCAGCGACGACGGCCAGCAGGTAGAGCCCGAGATTGGTGGGCGAAGTGCGGTGCGCCACCACCGCCGTGGGATCGTCCTGAAAGTTGTCGGGAGGCAGCGCATGGTCGTCCGGCCCGACGAAGGTCTCGAAGAAACGCCAGGTGCGGCGGGCGATGAGCCGCAGCGTCAGCGCGTCCTCGCTCTCCAGGGGCGCCGCCTTGTCCCGTGCCGGCGGCAGGCTGATCCACCGCGCCACCGCGGGCGCCAGGGCCCACAGCACCAGGAGGGGCGCCGACCAGCCCCAGACCTGCCAGGAGCCGAGCTCGTGCCGCTTCGCGGCGCTGACCGCCACGGCCAGGCCGGCCACGAGGGCGAACGTCACCCCGCCGTCCATCCGCCGGTAGAAGAGCCCGAGCTCGAGGCCCAGGCTGGCCTTCGCCTGCGCCGCCGTCACCCACTGGAGCAGCCGGCGATGGGTGACGTACAACCGCGTCAGCGTGCGCAGGATCGCATCCGCCATCAGCCACGCCTGGTGGGAGAGGAAGAGGATCGCGAGCCCCACCTGGGCCGCCGCCAGGCGGACGTCGGCGAGGACGCCCAGGAAGTGGCTGCGCTTCGAGATGCCGGAACGGTGGGGGGCGAGCCCGCCGAGGATCCGGAGGATCGCCGGCAACGCGATCGTCGCCAGCACGAAACCCGTCCAGGTCGCGGGCGAAGCGCCGGCGAGCGTCCAGCCGGCCAGCAGCGTGAGGAATGCCATGGGCGCCCACAGCGTCCGCCGCAGGTTGTCGAGCATCTTGTAGCGGCCGATGATGGGGATGGAGACCCGCGTCTTCCGATCGGTGACGGGCCCGCGGCCGAGGATCCATGGCAGCAGTTGCCAGTCGCCTCTCGCCCAGCGGTGCTGGCGGGCGGCGGCGGCCTCGAAATGGGCGGGGAAGTCCTCGAACAGCTCGATGTCCGTCACCAGGCCGGCGCGCGCGAAAATCCCTTCGAACAGGTCGTGGCTGAGCAGCCGGTTGTCCGGCACCTTGCCGTCGAGCGCCGCCGTGAAGGCGTCGACGTCGTAGATCCCCTTGCCGGTGAAGGAGCCCTCGCCGAAAAGGTCCTGGTAGACGTCCGACACCGCGGCGGCGTAGGGATCGACGCCCGCCGGCCCGGACGAGATGCGCTGGAAGATGGAGCCGTCGTGGCCGTCCGGCAGCGTCGCGGTGATCCGCGGCTGGAGCACGCCGTAGCCCGCCACGACGCGCCCGAGGCGCGGATCGAAGCGGGGCCGGTTCAGCGGATGCGCCAGCGTGCCGATCATTCGGCAGGCCGACTCGCGCGGCAGCCGGGTGTCGGCATCCAGCGTGAGGACGTAGACGATGCCCTGCGGCGGCGTCCCGATGCCGGGCGCGGTGGGCACGCCGGAAGTCGTGAGAAACGTGGTGTCCGTGGCGCCGCGCAGGAGCCGATTGAGCTCCTCCAGCTTGCCCCGCTTGCGCTCCCAGCCGATCCAGGCCTGCTCGCTCTCGTTCCACAGCCGCCGGCGGTGAAAGAGCAGGAAGCGCGGATCGCCGGCCGGCGCCGGCCCGTGCTGTCGATTGAGGCGCTCGATCCCCGCGGCGGCGGCGGCCAGGAGCTCGGCGTCGTCCGGCATGGATTCCGCGGGCGCGTCCCGCCAGTCGGAGAGGATCGCGAAACGCAGCTCGGCCTCGGGATTGGCGAGATAGTGCACCTCCAGGCGGCCGATCTGCTCCTCGATCTCCTCCAGATTGCTCAACAGCGTCGGCACGACGACGAGAGAGCGCAGCTCCGGCGGCACGCCCTGCCGCAGCTCGAGGCGCGGCAGGATGCGCGGTCCCAACTGCCGCGTCACCCAGGCGTTGAGGAGCTGCACCGCGAGATCGGAGGCCGGCACCAGCGCCAGCAGGCCGAGCAGGACGAGGGAGCGCTCGCCCACCGGTCCGTGGCTTTGCAGGATCAGTGGGATGGCCAGGATCACCCCGGTGACGGCGGCGATGGCGCCCAGGTAACCGGGCGTCGCCCAGCTCACCAACGCCCGGAGGAGCCGGCGCTCCGGCTTCAGGCGGGCTCCGAGCTCGCGCTCGAAGGCGGGGCGGCCGCTGGAGATGAGGTCGTAGCCGGGGTCGGCCGGCCGCTCGGCGCCCGCGGCGTCCGCGGTGTCCGCGGTATTCGCGGTGTTCACGGCCTCCGCGGCGCGCCTCACCGCTCTTCGGGCGACCTCGATCTCGGGCAGCCGGGCGTCGCGCGCCAGCTCCTCCACGGCGTGGCGGTAGCGGTCGCGGGTGCTGAACTCCATCGCCCTGTAGCCGGGGAACGCCGCGAGCGCCGCGTCGACCTGGCTCACGGTCTCGAAGAAGGCCGCCCAGTCGAACGCCGACATCAACCGCATACTGGTGATCACGTTGCGCACCGTGGCGTTGGTCGTCGTCTGCTGGCGGTACTCCTCGGCGAGGACCTCCTCGGCCGTCGTGCCCTGCACCGCCAAGCGCTGGTGCAGCCATTCGAGAGACGGGGTTTCCGCCGGGTCCCGGTCGCGCAGCCGGCTGAGGAGCACCACCGCGAACGGCCCGTCGAGAGGCCGGTCCTCATAGCGCCGGAGCAGGGCCCCCTCCTTCTCCGGCTCGTCCTCGTCCAGCAGGCGGTCGGCGAGCTCGTCCGCCCTCAGGCGGACCACCCGGGCTCCCATCAGGCGCTCGGCCAGCCGCCGCAGGTTTTCCACCAGCACCAACCGCAGCGAGATCGCCACCGCCCACAGCTCGCCGATGGTGAGCGGCTGCACCGTCTGGTAGGCGGCGATGAACCGCCGCAGCACCTCGGCGTCGAACAGGCTGTCGGTGTGGGCCACGAAGTCATGGGCGAGGGCGTAGACCCGCGGATAGCCCTGGAAGGGAGCCGGAGCCTGATCGCTCTCCGGGGCCTTCGCCAGCTTGGGCAGCTCGCGATAGAAGCCCGGCGGCAGATCCTCGCGGATCTCGCGCACCTGGTCTTCCACGAGGTGGAAATTGTCGACCAGCCACTCGGCGGCCGGGGTGATCGCCCGCTCGTCGCGCATCGCTCCGGCGATCGCGCGGTAGGACGCCAGGAGGACGCGGCCGTTGTCGCGCAGGCGGAGCCTCAGCCGCGGATCGCCCCAACGGCGTCCGGGCCTCACCCGTTGGGTTTGGGCGAGGGTGAGAGCGTGCTGCTCGAGGCGCTCGACGCTCCACAGCTCATCACGGATCGGCTCTGGAAGTTTGGCGTAAGAAGTAGGTCTGAGGCCGAGTCTCATGGGCAGAAGCTTATCGCTCCATGGCAATGAAATGCCTGTCAGGGGGTAGGCGCTAACTTTGGCCCCCAATGCTTCGTGTAGGGGCGGGTCTGGGCGCCCCCTCCCGACCCTCCAGACCCGCCCCTACACGAAGCA
>JBAPYB010000535.1:0-26705 GCA_049284515.1 Thermoanaerobaculia bacterium | reverse complement strand
GTCCAGACCCGCCCCTACACGAGACAAAATAGACCTCAATGAGCTCCACCATCCCCAGCCACGCCCCCGCCACCCCGCGCTGGATCTCCATTGCCCTCGCCGCCGTGCTCCTCGCGAGCTTCGCCGTGCGGACGTGGGATGCCAGCTTCGGGCTTTACGCCGGCCGCCATTTCGACGAGCGGTTCACCTTCAAGAACGTCTCGGCCATCCTCAAGCACGGCGAGTACAAGCCGCGGCACGCCTTCTATCTGAGCCTCTCCTATCTGCCGCAGACGGCCGTGCTAGCGGCGAGCGAGGGCCTCTACCGGTTGACCGGCTCCCAGCGCTTCTCCATCTTCGGCGACACCGGGGACGGCAACTCCCCCACCGCCTACTGGCTGGCGCGGATGGTCAACGTCGTCTACGGCACTCTGAGCCTGTGGCTGCTTTTCCTGATTGGCCGCCGCATTGACTCGCCCGAGGTGGGCCTGTTGGCGGCGGCCGTGCTGGCGGCTTTTCCCCGCCACCTGACGAGCTCGGCGGAGTTCAAGCCGGACATCCTGGTCATCCTCCTAATCTTGGTCACATTCTACTGGACGCTCTCCGCCGCCACCCGCCCTGCCCTCGGCCGATTCCTGCGCGTGGGGCTGGGCGTCGGGCTCGCGGTGTCGACCAAGTACACCGGGATCGCGGGCGCCCTTCCCATCACCACCGCGGTGCTCAAGAATGGCTGGCGCGACCGCCGGCAATGGCTCTGGCTGGTGCTGGCGGGCCTCACTTCAGTCCTCACCTTTCTGGTGCTCAACCCGTTTTTGGACGTCGTCTTCCAGTTCATTCCCATCCTGGTCAAGGGCTACGCCGACAAGGGAGTGACGGAGCAGAGCAATCACTGGGTCGTGTTCGAGCGGCAGGTGGATTTCCTGATCAGGAATCATGGTCCGCTGGTCGCGATCTTCGTGCTGCTGGGAATCGCCGGGCTGCTGTGGGGACTCTACCGGCCCGCTCCGGACGATTCCGAGGAGCGGCGGCTCGGCTCGCTGCTGGTCCTCTCCATCCTTCTCGGCTACTCCGTGCTCCACTCGCTGGGGATGACCCTCTTCCGCAGCCAGAACTACCTGCCGGTGGCGCCCTTTTCCTCGCTGGCCGCGGCGTGGGCCATGGTGGCCGCCTGGCGTCTGCTGTCCCGCCGCATCCCACGGCTGAGCTGGCAGCCGGTCGCTGCCCTGCTGGGGATCGGCGTTTGCGGGGCTCTGGTGGCGCAGGAAGCGAGCGTCGTCTACTACCGCGTGGTGCCCACGAGCCTCTCGGCGGTCAACAATTCGCTGCTCTCCGGCCTGGAGACGCCAGGGCTCCGCCAGATCGTCTTCGAGTCCAGCCTGGGCCGCTTCAATTGGGGCGAGGCGTCTCGCTGGCCCCTGCTGAGCCGGGTGGACCGGCTGGCCGGGCAGGATCCCCATTTCCTGGACCTGGCGGACGTGGAGGTCTTTCCCAATCGCCAGATGGAAGGACCGGACGCCGCTTTCTACCGCGGCCGGCTCGACCGCGTGCCCAAGACTCAAGTCGAGATCGTGAACAGCCGTTTCCTGCGCCGGCGGGGCGAGGCGGTAACGGTGATACACCATCCTTGGGACCTCGAAAGCGAGACCGAGATCGACCTGATTCGTCCTTCCGGCGGAGGTTTCGTAGGCCTCGTACCCGCAGGACGCTTCCAGCCAGGAGACGTCCTCTCGGTCGAATTCATGGTACCGAAAACTGCAGCGGACGAGGATCTGTACTCCGTGCGTCTCGGCCCTGGAAACCGGACGCTCCATCTCGGCGAAACCGGCCGGCATCGCAACCGGTTCTTCCGCACCAGTCCGCGGTTCGAGCTGGCCGGAAGGGAAAGCGAGATTCGCATCGACGCCGCTCCGGAGGACTCGCCCGACGACTTTCGTCTCACGATCTACCGCTGGCGCCCGGCGGCGCCGGCCGCGGCGAGCCCTTGAAGAAGTCGACGGGCCTGCTCGGCGGGAGCGTCCTGCTGCTGGTGACGCTCAACGTCGCCAACGCGCTGCACTTCGCCTTCCACATCGCCATGGCGCGCATGCTGGGTCCGGCCGGCTACGGGGCGCTCTCGGCGCTCCTCGCCATCCTCTACGTGCTGAACGTCTTCGCCGAGTCGGTGCAGACGATCCTCGCCCGCTACGCCTCCCGCGAGCCGGACCCCGGCCGGCTGCACGACCTCCTGCGCCGGGCCTTGCGTAAGGGAGGGAGGGCCACGTTGGCGATGACGGCGGTCTTCCTGGTGGCGGCAGCTCCCCTGGGGCGCTGGCTGCGCATCCCCTATCCGCTGATGGCGCTCTTCTCGCTCTCCATGATCGGCGTGAGCCTGCTCCCCATCCACCGCGGGGCCCTCCAGGGCTGGAAGCGGTTCCGGGCGCTGGGCGAGAACATGATCTGGGAGGTGATGGCGAAGCTCGTCCTCGGCGTCGGCCTGGTGTGGCTCGGCGCCCGGGAGTACGGCGCCGTGGCAGGGGTGAGCCTGGGGTTCTGCGTCGCCTTCGCCCTCTCCCGCCTTCCCCTGCGGGACGTCTACCGCACCCCGTCCTCGCGGGCCGAGGCGCCGGACCTGTATCGCTACAGCCTGCCGGTGTTCGTGACGACGGCGACGGTGATGGGCTTCTACAGCCTGGACGTGCTCCTCGCCCGCGCCTTCTTCCCGGCCGCGGTGGCGGGCGGCTACGCCGTGGCCTCGTTCCTGGGCAAGGCGGTGCTGCTGGGCACGGCGCCGGTGACCAAGGCCATGTTCCCCTTGTCGGCGGAAGCCGCGGAGCGGCAGGACGGCGGCTCCCGGCGGCTGCTCGCCGGCACGCTCGGCATCCTCGCCGCCTGCGTCGCCCCGGCCCTTCTCGCCTTTGCGTGGATCCCGGGGCTCCTCGTGCGGGGCATGGGAGGCAAGGTCTATCAGGGCGCGGCGGACCTCGTGCTTCCCTTGGGGGTCGCCATGGTCCTCATGTCTTTCAGCAACGCCCTACTGCTCTATCGCCTCTCGACCGGTAGGTTGAGGTTCTGGGCGGCCCTGCCGGCGCTGATCCCCCTGGAAGCGGCGGCCCTGGCCCTGTGCCGCGGCTCGGCGGTGGAGTTTGCCTGGACGGTGGCGGCGATGAACGGCGTGTTTTTGGCGGCGGCGGCGGGCCTCACGGCGGCGACGCCAGCCGGAGCCAGCCCAGGGCCGAGGCCCCCCTCCCCACCAGTGCAGTAGTGACTCCACGGCTTCCTGGAATGACTCCACGGCTCGGGGGTACCAGTGCCAGGAAACAACGCGGAGCGTTAGGGACCTTTGGTCAGCCCTGTCCCTGAGTCGAGAATCGCCTGAAACAACTCTTTGAGCTTTGGCAAATCGTTCTCTACGACGGACCAGACGATTTCGGTGTCAACTTCAAAATACTGATGGACCAGGACGTTTCGCATGCCGACGATGGAGGACCACGGAACCTCGGAGTGATCTGCCTGGAACTCTGGCCTCAGGGCGTTAACGGCCTCGCCAAGGATCTGGAGGTGATGGAGAACCCATACCTGAACCAATTCGTTCCGCTCGAATTCTTCCCTGCCGCCGCTTCCGTACCTCTCGATACGTTCGATGGACTCCAGGATGTCGAGAACCCGCTCCCGGACCTCCCTCACAGCGGCACCGCTTCTCGTAGAACCCGGTCCCTGATGCGAGCCTTCAAACCGCGCTCGGTAATGACATCGACCGGGTAGCTCAGGAGCTCTCGGAGATCCTCGAGGAGGCCCCCTAGGTCGAGCAGGCTCCGACCTCTTCCCAGGTCGACCAGGAAGTCGATGTCGCTCCGCTCGTCCGCTTCACCGCGTGCCACTGAGCCGAAAATCCGGATGTTGGTGGCGCCGTGAAGGTCGGCCAAGCGGAGGATTTCGGCCCTTCGGCTCCGTAGCTCTTCGATTCTCATGTCCCTCGCCCTCCGAGCCGTCTGCGTCGCATCTTTAGAATACCTTCTCTACGCGCCCATCCGTTCGACGCCCCTACCGCTTCCCCCCCACCGCATACCCCAACGACTGCAGCTCCTCCTCCTGCTTCGGCGTGAGCTTGGGCTGCTTGCCGACGGACTTTCCGGGCACGATCTCGTTGCCGTTGGCGGCCAGCCAGGCGTTCCTGAGCTGGCGGGCGAGGCGCTGGACGGTCGGCGGATCCTCCACTTTCTCGGTCCCCTGCGGCGTCCAGCGCCAAAGCGAGAGCTGCGGCGGCTCGGCGGCCAGGCCGGTGAGCGGCAGGGCCTTGGCGAACTCGCCTTGCAAGCGGCCGAAGATGGCGTCGGCGGGCTCGGCGAGGGGCGGCTGGACCTGGCCACCGATTCCCGCGTAACGGGCGCGGAAGTAGTCCGGCTCCGGTTTGCCGAAGTGGCTCTCCCAGAGGAGCTGAAGGTCGCCGTCCACCAGGGAGAAACGGTTGACGGCGTTGCCCAGGTAGAGCTCGGAGAGGGCGCCCTTGTCGAACGGCTCGAAGAAGCTGGGCGCCGCGCCCGGCTCGGGCGTGCCGCCGGCAGCGGCGATCAATGTCGGGCTCACCCGGATGGTGGCCACCCGGCGGCCGGGCTGGATTGCGAGCTTGCGCTGGAATCCCTTGGGCAGCTTGACGACCAGCGGCACCTCCACCAGCACGTGACCGAGATTGCCGCCGTGGGCGATCTGGCCGTTCTCCTTGAACTCCTCACCGTGATCGGCGGTGACGACGAGGAGCGTCCTGTCCCACTGGCCGCTGCGCTTCAAAGCGTCCAGCATGCGGTGAAGCATGGTGTCCGCAAAGGCGGCGTTGAGCTTGTACATGGCCCGGAAGAGCCGCTCCTTGTCCGGCGGCAGGGGCACGGCCGGGTCGGCGTAGACCTCCAGGTCGAGCGGCTTGAGCTGGCGCGGCAGGTCCGGGGGGATCTCGTCGAGCCGGTCGAGGAGAGGGTCGCGCCGGACGTAGGGAGCGTGCGGCGGCAGGATGTGGATCCAGACGAACTCGCGGTCTGCCTTGAGTTGCTCCAGGTAGGCCACCGCCCGCTTCCCGTCCTTCAGATACTGGAAGAGGTCGAACCCCTGGGAGTAGCCGAACTGGGCTTCCAGCCAGTGGTTGGAGCGGAAGGCCACGGTCTTGTAGCCCGCCTTCTTGAGCGATTCGGGGAGGGTGACGAAGCGGTCGTCCAGCACCGCCCGGTCGGTGGCCCAACTCTGCGCCCGCCAGGGTTGGAAGCCGGTGAAGAGGGCCGCCATCGAGGGAACGGTCCAACTCGATGGCGAAATGGCGCGGCCGGCATAGTCCGCCTGCTTCGCGAGCTCGCTCAGGGCCGGCATCACCTTGGGCGGCCCCCCCAGAGCGCCCACCATGTCGGCCCGCAGGGCGTCGATGGTGATGAGCACGATGGGACCCTGGTGCGCCGGCGGTCCCCGATGGCAGGCCGCGGGCAGGATACCCAGGGCAGTGAGAGCGCCCAGGAGGGTCAGGCTGGCAGCGAGGGAGCGGCGATTCAGGATTCGTCGAAGCAAACGTGTTCCTCTCGTTCCGGGTGGCGGACCCGGGAACTGCGGTAGGATACCCCACGTGCGCGGATCGTCTGTTCGCCCGCTGGGAGGCTTCGTCTGCCTCCTCCTGTTCTACGGATCACTCGCCGCAGTCGTTGCCCAGGAAGACCCGGTCCAGGCCCGTGAAGGCCTGGTCCTGATCCCCCAGGGAGCGTCGGCGCGGCTCGAGCTGCCCGACGGATCGGCGCTGCCGTTGACCCTGCCGGAGCGGGCGGACGTCACGTCCCTGGCCGCCACGGACGGAGGCTGGGTGGCGGCCGGCAGCTTCCCGGACGCCGCGGGTCGCGAGCGCCTGTTCCTGCTGACCGGAGACGACAAGAGCTTCCGTCCGCTCCCCGAGCCCCCCGAGCAAACATCGCAGGCCTCGCAGCAGCGGCGCGGCCCCGTGCTCCTGGTGGATGGCGGACGGCTCGCCGGCCTCGCCTGGCTGGAGGGGGACGGCAACCGCTCCCTCGCCGTGCGCGCCGCCGCCTGGGACGGCCGGGCATGGCAGGCTTCCCAGTGGGTCTCCCATCCCGGCCCCGGCAGCCAGCTCGCATTGACCGGCGCCGTGCTGGCGGACGGCTCCTGGCTGCTCGCCTGGAGCGCCTTCAACGGCAAGGTCGACGAGATCGTCTGGAGCCAACGGGTGGGAGCGAGCTGGCTGCCGGTGCGCCAGGTCTCGGCGCCCAGCCCGGTGCCCAACATCACGCCGGCCCTCACCGCCACGGCCGGCGGCGGCGCGCTCCTCGCCTGGAGCCGCTTCGACGGTCACGGCTACCAGATGCGCATGGCCCGCTTCGAGCGCGGCGCCTGGGTGGACGATCACGCCGCCGCGCCTTCCGGCTCCCTCTACCCCTCGTTCCTGGGCGCTGCGGACCGGCCCCGCCTGCTCTACCTGGAGGCGGCGCCACGCTCGTGGTCGGTCCTCGACCTGGACGCTGCCGGCAAGGCGCTGGCCAAGGCTTCGGTCGCCGCGCCGTCGCGATCGCTGAGCCGTCCCGTCGTGGATTCGCTGGCGGGAAGCGTCCGCCTGCGCTGGCCGGCCGAGGCGCGGCAGGGCACGGCAGCGCTGGAAAGAGTCCAGTGAGCCTTCGTCAGCTCGCCTCCGCCGGCCTCGTCCTGGGGCTGATCCCGGCCCTCGCGGCAGGGCAGACCGTGCCGCGCCAGTACCTCTGTTTCGGAGACAGCATCACGGAAGGACGGGGCGACGATCCCGCGCGGGCGGAGAAGGGCTATCCGCCGCGTTTGCAGGTGCTCCTGCAGACCGCAGGCGTCAGCGCCACCGTGCTCAACCGTGGTTTGGGGGGGGAACGGACGCCGGACGCCCTCTCCCGCATCGATAGCGTGATCGCGGAGGGCATACCAGGCGACTACCTCCTCCTGATGGAGGGGACGAACGACATCTCGCGCGCCATCTCCACCGAGACCACCATCTTCAACCTGGACGAAATGGCCCGGCGGGCGGAGGCGAAAAACCTGCTGGCGCTCCACGCCACGGTCATTCCCCGCAAGCCGGACGCCAAAGTGGATGCCGACAACGTCGTCAACGATGCCTTGAACGGCAGCATCCGCAACCTCGCCGGCATCCGCCAGCGGCGGGAGGCCGACCCCTACGAGGTGTTCCGCACGACGCCCAACACCTTCAGCTATTACGTGTTGGTTGCGGACGATCCGGTGGGTCATCCCAACTCGGCGGGCTACGACCTCATGGCGCGGATCTACTTCAACGCCCTGCAGGGGATCGACACGGTGTCGCCCGTCACCGGCATCGTGAATCCCGCCAACGGGGCCAAGAACGTGGCCGCGGACACGCATATCAACGTCGACGTCTGGGACTTCGGGGCGGGAATCGACCTGGCCAACACCTTCTTGCTGGTCAACGGCGCGGTGACCTCGGTGGTGCCCACGGGCAACACGCTCCGTGCACGGCTGAGCTACGTGCCTCCGAACCCGCTGACAGGGATCGTCAGCGTCGGTCTGCGCTCCCGGGACCTCGCGACGCCGCCCAACACGGTAGACCGGGAGATCAGCCGCTTCACCATCGCCGGCTTCGGCACCTTGCAGGGGGATCTCAACCTGGACAACCGGGTCGACGGCGCCGACCTGGTGCTCTTCGGCCTCCACTTCGGCGCCCTGCGCGGCGACACCGCCTACAGCGCCGCCGCTGACTTCAACGCCGACGGCAAGATCGACGGCCTGGACTTGGCGATCCTGGCCTCGAACTTCGGCAAGACGGCGACACCGTAGTTCAAATACCCCAGGGCCTTCAACGCCCGCAGAACGGTCTTGTCCCTGGCTCCACCCACTGCTACGTTTCGGGGATGGCCGACCTCTTCCAGGCGATAGGGAGACTTCAATATGACGCGGTGTCCCTCCTGCGTCTCTCCATCCAGGATCTCGACCTCGCGGCTTTCGAAAGCTACCTTGAAGAGACGGGCCAGTCCTACCTGCGCGACGACCCGCAGCGGCTCCTCGCCAACTGGCACCTGACCGCGAACGGCCACCCGACTGTCGCCGGCATTCTCCTCTTCGGCCGCAAGCCGCAGCATCACCTGCCCTACGCTCAGATCAATGCCGCCCGCTTCTCTGGGACGGACAGCTCCTTCGATCCGATCGATCGTAAAGACCTGGGGGGGCAGCTCCTCCAGGTGATCGATCAGGCGGAGCGGTTCCTCGATCTCCACCTGCCGGTGCCTCATGAGATCCGCGGCTTCGAGCCCGAGCCGAAGCCCGAGATCCCGAAAGAGGCACTGCGCGAGGCTGTCGTCAATGCCGTGGCCCACCGCGACTACACCATTCGCGGCCCGATTCGCCTCTTTATCTTCGACGATCGGATCGAGATCCATACGCCGGGGCGTCCCCCCAACGGCGTCGACGCAGATGCCATGCGCTCCGGAGCCCACATCGTCCGCAACCCCTGGATCTACGCCCGCCTCTCCGACGCCGGACTGGTCACCCGGGCCGGGACCGGCATCCGGCGCATTGTGCGCCTTGTGCGGGAAGCGACGGGACGCGAGGTGGGAATCGAGGTGCGGGACTTCGAGGTGCTGCTCACCTTGCCACGGAGACTCGGGCCGTCCTGAGCCTCAGTTCGCGTACCCCAAAGCCTTGAGCGCCCGCTCGTTCTCGTCGTTGACCTCTTCCTCGCCGCCCTCGGCGCGGGCCCGCCGCATCCAGCCCGCCAGCTCCTTGCGCAGACGGCGGACCTCCTCGGGTTTCTCGGCGGCGAGGTTGCGGGTCTCCAGCGGATCGTCCTTCAAGTTGTAGAGCTCGAAGCCGCCGGTGGTGGAAGTCGCGGCTTTCGAGCGCTTCCCCCCCGAGTTGAAGACCAGCTTCCAGATCCCCTCCTGGACGCTGTGGTAGAGGTCCGGCTGGCGGCCGGCCTCGGAGAAGGCCTCCTGGAAATCCTTGGCAGCGCCCGCCTTGGCATCCCGGAGAAGGGGCCAGAGGCTGTGCCCTTCGAGTCCTTCGACTTTCCTCCCGGGCGCGATCAGGTCCTTGAGCGTCGGGTAGAGATCCACCAGCTCCACGGGCCGGTCCACGCGCCGGCCGGCGGGGAGGCCGTTCATCAGGAAGACGAGCGGCACGTGGGCCGTGGTGTTGTAGGGCAGCGGCCCGTGCTCGAACCAGGAGTTGTGCTCCCCCAGCTCCTCGCCGTGATCGGCGGTCACGATCACCAGGCTGTCCTCCAGCAGGCCGAGCGTGCGCATATCGTCCAGCAGCTTCTGGATGTAGGTGTCCGCCACCCGCACGTTGGCGTCGTACTGGGCGACGTAGTACTTGAGGTCGGTGTGGCCGTCGAGGGTGTAGCCCTTGTTGACGACCTTCGGCGGCACCTCCTCATCGCCGCGGAACATCGCGTCGCCAAGGAAGGGATTGGCGGAGCCGTCCGTCAGCATGTAGGGAGCGTGGGTGTCCGAGTAGTGAAACCAGGCGAAGAGACGGTCCGCCTTGGCGTATTTCTTGAGCAGCGGCACGGCCAAACTGTTGACCTTCGGCGCGCTCGCCAGGGGGCGGAACAGCTTGGGATCGTCCGGGAACTCAGCAGTCCCCCAGGTCTCGGCGAGCTCGTCGAAGCCGCGGTTCCAGCCGAACTTGGCGGAAACCACCGCGTTGGAGACGACGCCCACCGTCGTGAAGCCGCTCTCCTTGAACAGCACCGGCAGCGTCACGTACTTCTCGGGGACGCGCACGGCTGCCTTGTGGGTGATGCCGGTGGTATGCGGATACAAGCCGGTGAACATCGAAGCGAACGAGCTCCCCGTCTTCGGCCACTGGCAGACCGCGCTATCGAACGTCACCCCCGTCGCCGCCGCCTTCTGCAGATTGGGCGAGGTGGCCCGCCCATAGCCGTAGAGGCTCATGTGGTCGGCCCGCAGAGTGTCCACCGTGATGAGGAAGATGTGCCGCGGGACGCGGAGCCCGGCCGCGGTGCCGCCGCCCTCCTGATGACCGCGGCAGCCGGCGAGGACAAAGAGAACGGCCAGGACGAGGCAGAGTTTCTTCGAGAGCTTGAATGGAATCATGAGGAAGGTGAGGCGTCTGAAGGGGGGAGATGGTACTACAGGCGTCCGGAGGGGCCGGGTCTTGTCACTCCCCCCAATCCCAGCTATCGAGATCTCTCCAGGAGAGGATTGTGCCTTTGCTGCGCTCCTGCGTTTCGGCGCCGCCGTAGACGACGATTCGGCCGGCGATGCGGGGCGCCGGCTGCGTGGTGAGAGCTTCGGCGAAGCGGTCGAACGCGGTGAAGTGCTCGCTGGAGGGGGTCTGGCCGGACTTGACCTCCACCAGCACGAGGTCGGCCCCCTTCTCCAGGATCAAATCGATCTCCAGACCGTTGCGGTCGCGATAGAAGGAGAGCCGGGGCCGGCGGCCTCGGTGGAGATGAGCCTTGGCGATCTCGGCCACGACCCAGGTCTCGAAGAGGGCTCCCCGCAACGGGTGCGTCTCGAGCTGGCGGGGGTTCTCGATGTTGAGCAGGCTCGCCACCAGCCCGGTGTCATAAAAGTAGAGCTTGGGCGCCTTGATGAGGCGCTTGCCGATGTTGGCAAAAAACGGCGGCAGTCGGAAGGCGATGTAGCTCGCCTCCAACACGGAAAGCCAGCTCCGCGCCGTCGGTTGGGAGATGCCGCAGTCGCTCGCCAGCGACGCGAGATTGAGGATCTGCCCCGTGCGGCTGGCGCAGAGCCGAAGGAAGGTCTGGAAGAGCAGCAGGTCCCCGACCTGGACGAGTTGCCGGACGTCACGCTCGACGTAGGTGGCGACATAGTCGCCCAGCCACTCGTGAGCGGGCAGATGGCGCTCGTAGATCCGTGGGTAGCCGCCCTGCCACAGCAGCGTATCGAGATCCTCCGGCGGATCGGGAAAACGGCGGATCTCCTCCAGAGAGAGCGGCAGCAGCTCCGTCAACGTGGTGCGGCCGGCGAGGGATTGGGTCACGCCGCCGACCAGCGCCAGGTTCTGGGAGCCGGTGAGCAGGAACCGGCCGGGCGTCGGGTCTTCGTCCACCAGGCCCTGCAGATAGGAGAAGATCTGCGGCACCCGCTGCACCTCGTCAAGGACGCAGCCGTCCTGATAACGGGCGAAGAAGGCGACGGGGTCCTCCTCGGCGAACTCCCGCTGCGCCGGGTTCTCCAGGGACACATAGGGCAGCTTGGGGAAGGCCATGCGGCTGAGAGTCGTCTTGCCCGACTGGCGCGGCCCGGTCAACGTGAGGACCGGATAGCGCGTGGCCAGGTCGAGGAGACGGGGCTGGAGGAGACGCTCGATCACGGAAGCAGCCTATCAGATCGGGCAGATTCAAAATCCAACTTTCAATCTGCCCGATTCCGGCCGCCTTACTTCCGCACCTCCCGGTCCACCCCGCGCACGAACCGGATCCTGCGCTCATCTCGGACCTCACGTTTCCGGGGAAGATGTGCTCAAGCTGAACTTCGCGCGTAGACGCTAACGCCAGGGATCGAAACCCCACTCGCCGGAGCTGGCCTGTTTCCTCTTTCTCTCGTTCCGCCTCGCCTCCTGGCGCTCCTCGGGTGTCGCGACCTCGTCCAGCGAGGCGCAGCAGGCGGCGGCCAGGCGCGCGAGCTCTTCCACTGTGATGTCCTCGGCGGCGTCCGGCACGCCCTCTTCGAAATCGGTCAGGACATCAAGGGGCACGCCGGTTCGATCGGCGATCTCCTCGCAGGTCCAGCCCGACCTCTCGCGCAGGACCTTGAGCTTCGGTCCCGACCGCGTCAAGGGGTGCGGATCGGGATTCGCCCAGCCGGCCAGGCGGCGCTTTCTCACCACTTCGCTGCGCCGCCGGCGCGGCCGCGGCTCGGTCAGCTCAGCGCTTTCGGCCAGCTCACGCAACAGCTCGTCTTCGCTCAGCATACCGTCCCCTGCAACCTTGTTAGGTGGAGTGATCGATGAGCTCGACAGGTTCGAAGAAAAGCCCTCTCCACTTGGCCTCCAGCACAACCCGGCGGAACCGCTGCGAAACGAGCACCAGGCGGAAGGCGCTTCCGCCGCTCCCGAACCACTCGTGACTCTTCACGACGTCGGGTGCGGCAGCCAGCGCTGAGCGATCGAAGCGGAGCGGCTCACGGCTTTCCAGGTGGAACTTCACTCTGCCGCAGTACGAATTCGACTCTGCCACAGGGGGTCGCCAATTCGGGAACCGCCGTCGCTTACTCTCCCACTCCTCGTTGCGTTCTTTGCAGGTCACCGTCTGGAGCCCTGTCGGGTTGAGGGCCGGCTGCAGGACGCTGAGGATCTCCATCTGCTCAATCTCACCGCTCGGCCGGTCCTTGCGATGGATGACCGCTGGGCGAAAATCGAATCCTGTGAGCCCTGCAGCGGTCAAACCCTGACGTGCTTCTCTGCGCACGAAGAATTCATCGAACACCCAGTTGAGCTGTACGAACTGGCTGTGTCTTGCCTTCGGCTCGGAGCGCAGACGGAAGGGTGCGTTTTGCACGCCCCCGATGCCACAGTGATCGCAGTACTGTGAGACGTCATAGGTAATCTCCCTGTAGTCGTCTACTGGCTGAGGATAGCCGAACTGCCCGAGGGCGGACATTTGAAGCCACTCCGCCTGATTCACCTCGCGCTTGCTGAAGAGGTTGGTGATGGAATGAACCCTGACGTCATGCTCGGCGATCAGTCGCTGGACCTTGGGCCACTGCGGCTGATCTTCGGTGATGTTGAGGACACTGATGGCAAGGCCGAGCACGTTATTGGGATCGCCGTGCTCGTAATCCAGACCGAGACGGTCGAGCTCCAGCCAGAATGGCTCGTCGTATCGAGCAGCGATGCGATGGTTGATCTTCAACGTGCAGATTCCCCGGTTGCCCAGCGTGGACGCCAGTCAGAGTGGGTCCCGGAGCGGCCGGCTGAAGCATCCGGCCACTTTCTCCAGATGATACCGCTGTGTGAACGGCTGAACGAGGCTTGGGACTGGATCGTGACGCCGCCCTACTTCGTGGCGCGTCTACTTCCGCACTTCCCGGTCCACCCCCCGCACGAACAGGTAGAGCCCGAGGCAGGCGAGCAGCAGAACGCCGGAGAGGATCGCGGCGGGCAGGACGCCCTCGCGATGGCCGGCGAGGAAGGCCTCCAGCGTGGCGGTGAGCAGCCACATCTGGACGATCAGGAGGATGGCGATGAGGGCGAGGGCGCCGTCGATGGCCGTCAGGCCCCGGCGCTGGGGCGGGTGCTCCGTTTGAGGCCGCGGTTGATTCATGATCAGGAGGCCTCCGCCTGAAGATCGACGCCGGTGGCCACGAGCTGATCGCCCCGGCGTTCGAGGACGATGCGGGGGAGCGGCCGCTGGGGAGGGCCCTGGAGCACGCGGCCGTCGCGAACTGAAAAGTAACCCTCGTGGCAGGGGCATTCGAGGCGCCGTTGGCCATGCGCGTAGTAGACGGCGCAGGAGAGGTGGGTGCACTTCTGGCTGTAGGCCGCATATTCCGATTCCGAGGTGCGCACCAGGATGCAGGGGTCCTGGGGACCGGGATATTGGAAGAGCCTGACGCCGCCGACCGGGATCTCATCCAGCGTGGCCACCGGCCGCACCGGCCAGGAGGGCTTGCCCGTGAGCCAGCTCCGGACGAGGATCCACAGGTTGCCCACGAACATGCCGGCGCTGGTCAACGCCAGGAACTTGGCGAACTGCCGGCGGTTGACGTAGCGCTCGTCGGCCGCGAAGATCGACACCTCCTCGCGCCAGAGCGGGTCTTTTTGGGTCCGTAGGGGATTCATGGCTCGGTCTCCTCAGGCTCCTCGGGCTCCCACAGAAAATCGGCGACGTCCACCGCCAGCGCGGTCTCCCCCGCCGGCAGCATCATGTACACCTTGGTGGTGACGGTCTGGTTGCCGAACTGGAAGACGTTGCTTGGCTGCTCCCGCCGCTCCCGGGCGATGACCTCCGGCGGCACGTAGGCCAGGGCCTGGCTGGGGCAGACCGTGGCGCACATCGGCCGCTTGCCCACGGAGGTGCGGTCGTAGCACATGTCGCACTTCATCATCAGCTCGAGCTTCGCCATCATCTTGGGGATGCCGAACGGGCAGGCCAGCACGCAGTTGGAGCAGGCGATGCAGCGCGGCTTCAAAGCCGACTGCACGACGCCGTCCTCCCCTTTCTTGATGGCGTCCGCCGGGCAGACCTCGGCGCAGGTGGGATCGTCGCAGTGCATGCAGATCGCCGGCACGGTGGCGATGCTGTTGGGACGGTCGATGAAGTCCACCGTGATCATGGAAACGCCCTTATGGGTATCGCACTCGGCGCAGGCGTTGATGCAGGCCTGGCAGCCGATGCAGCGCTCGGGGTCGATGTAGAACTCGTAGCCGAACATCAGGCCCCCTCCCTCAGGATGTGCAGGCCTTTGCCCGGCAGCTCCCTCGCCCAGTCCGGCGGTCCGGCGGCCGGGCTGAGCGTGCAGGCCGAGACCTTGAACTCGGGGATCTTGCTGCGCGGATCGAGGGTGCGGTGGGTCAGCCGGTTGGCGCTCCTGCCGCCGGGCCAGTGATAGGCGATGAAGACCGTGTCCGGCCGGATCGTCCGCACCACCATCGCCGGCAGGGTGATCTCGTCGCGCCGGGTGCGGACGGTCACCCAGTCGCCATCCGTGATACCCAGGCCGTGCTGGGCCGCCAGCTTCGGGTGGATCTCCAGCCGCGGCCAGGGGAACTGGTCCACCAGGGCGCCGATGCGGCGGGTCTGGGTGCCCGAGAGATATTGGCTCACCACCCGGCCGGTGGTGAGGAAGACGGGAAACTCCTCACTGACCGGATCGCCGCTCTCCCGCCACTCGGTGACCACGAACCGCGCCTTGCCGTCCGGATGAAAAAAACGGCCACCTTCGAAAAGGCGGGGCGTGCCCGGGTGGTCCTCCGTCGGGCAGGGCCAGAAGACGCCCATCTGGCGGTCGATCTTCTCGTAGGTGATGCCGCCGTAGTCCGCGTTGCCGCCCTTGGACGCCTCCCGCAGCTCCTCGAAGATGTCGCGCGGCGAGCGGTAGGGGAAAAACCTTTCCTTTCCCAGCCGGCGGGCGAGCTCGATATAAATCTTGCTGTCCGGCCAGGCGTTGCCCGGAGGATCGACGGCTTTCTGGATGTGGATCACTCGCCCCTCGGCGCTCGCCACCACGCCCTCCTCTTCCTCCTGGAGGCTGCCGGCGAGGACGACGTCGGCGAACTGGGCCGTCTCGGAGAGGAAGAAGTCGACGACGCCGAAGAATTCGAGCTTCTCCAGGGCCTCGCGGGTGTAGTTGGCGTCCGGCAGCGAGACCAGGGGATTGAAGCAGATGGAGAGGAGCGCCTTGATCTCGCCGCGGTGGATCGCCTCCATGATCTCGACGGCCGAGAGCCCTGCCTGGGGGATCTCCTCCGGCGCGATCCCCCACACCCGCGCCACGTGCTCGCGGGCCGCCGGGTCGGAGATGGAGCGCTGGCCGGGAAGCTGGTCGCACTTCTGGCCGTGCTCCCGCCCGCCCTGGCCGTTGCCCTGGCCGGTGATCATCATGCAGCCCGCCCCCTCGCGGCCCAGGTTGCCGGTGGCGAGCGCGAGGTTGGTGATCGCCAGGCAGTTCTCCACCCCCTTGGACTGGTGCTCCAGCCCGCGGGCGTGAAGGAGGACGGCCCGCCCGGCCTTGCCGATCCACCGCGCGGCCTTCTCGATCGCATCCGGGGGGACGCCCGTCATCCGCGCCGCGGTTTCTGGATCGTAGGCCTGGACGGAGCGCGCCACCTCCGCGAAGCCCACGGTGTGCTCCGCGATGAAGGCCGAGTCCTCCAGGCCGTCACGGAGGATCACGTGCAGCATCCCCATCAGGAGCGCCAGGTCCGTCCCCGGGCGCAGGGGCAGGTAGAGATCGGCGTTCCTGGTGATGGGCGTCATCCGCGGATCGGCGACGATCAGCCGGCCGCCGTTGTCGCGGCAACGCCACAGGTACTGGGTGGTGATGGGCGCGCACTCGGCGACGTTGGCGCCGATGACGAACGCCACCTCCGCCTTGGGGATGTCGCTCCACGGGTTGGGCGAGCGGTCGACGCCGAAGGCCAGCTTGTAGGCCGTGCCGGCCGAGACCATGCACAGGCGGCCGTTGTAATCGATGTGGCGGGTGCCCAGGGCGACGCGGGCGAACTTGCCGAGAAGATAGGATTTTTCGGTGGTGAGCGAGGCGCCGCCGTAGATGGCCACGGCATCCTTACCGTGCTTCTCCTGGATCTCCTGGAGACGGCGGACGGTGAAGTCCAGCGCTTCGTCCCACGCCGCCTTGCGGAAGCCCTCGGGCGTGCGCAGCAGCGGGTCGAGCAGCCGGTCCGGGTGGCCGCTCTGAAGGTAGCGCTTCACCCCCTTGGGGCAGAGCATCCCCTGGTTGAACGGGAACTCCTCCCACGGCTCGAACCCCACCACCTGGTTGTCGCGCACCTTGAGCTGGATGCCGCACTGCTGGCCGCAGAAGCAGCAGTGGGTCTTCACCAGCCGGTCGATGGGGAGCTCCCGCTGCAAGGCCCACCCGCCCGGGGGCTCGTAGGAAAGGTGCGGCCCGTAGAGCCGCATCAGCTCGGAGTCGGGAAGGGGACGTTCAGCCACGGGCTTCCTCCTTGCGCCGGAGCTGGGCGCCGGCAATCGCCTTGCGCTTGCAGGCCGGGCAGAGCTCCTGCCAGTGCCCGTCCTTCAATCCCTCGAGGCGATAATCGAAACCGAGCTGCGTCAGCCCCAGCTTCAGGTCGTCGACGTGCATCCGCGAGGCGAAACGCTCGCCGCAGCGGGCGCAGGCCGCCCCCTCCCCTTCCTCACCCGCCCGCTGGTAGAGCTTGACGCCGAGCTGGGCCGGCCGCTGGAAAATGTGGAAGAACTTGCCGAAGGGCAGGAAGAGGAGCGCCGCGATCACCGTGATGGCGTGAAGGATGGCGAGAAAGCCGTAGAAGCTCCCCCGCAGCCAGAGCGACGAAGCGGTGAGGGC
The DNA here is from genome assembly GCA_049284515.1 of Thermoanaerobaculia bacterium. Lineage (GTDB taxonomy): Bacteria > Acidobacteriota > Thermoanaerobaculia > Multivoradales > UBA5704 > DATARR01. The sequence continues at coordinate 9,735 of JBAPYB010000535.1, read as the reverse complement.
GAGCCCCGTCACCGAAATGGCGAAGAGCAGGATCAGGGGGAAGAAGTCGCGGCCGAAGTCCTGCACGGCCCGGGCTCCCTGGTCCCGCATCCGCCGCCAGAGCGAGAGGGAGATACCGCCGAGCACCAGCACGGCCGCCACGTCCAGCCCGTGGAACAGCAGCCACGAGACCGCGGTGCGGATGCGGAACGAGCCCGTGGGGAAGCCGAAAAGGTAGGTGACGTAGGTCATCGGGTCCTGCCCCAGGCTGCCGAAGTGGATCCAGCCGAAGACCAGGGGGAAGGTGATGGCCGCCGCCAGCAGGCACCCCCAGAACAGGAGCTGGTGCATCCACCAGCGCAGGGCCGAGCGGCGGCGGATGAAGGTCTGGGCCAGGAGGTGCGTCCAGATGAGGGGAACCAGCCCCGCGAGGCTGCGGAAGATCCCCCGCTGCCGCAACAGGCTCCAGCTCCGGCGCCAGTAGATCCGCGTCGGCGGCTTCTGCAGCCAGACGTAGTAGTGATAGGCGACGCCCCAGGTGGCGAAGACGACGGCGAAGGTATAGATCACCAGCGCCGGGTCGAAATTCTGCAGGTTGCGCGAGCCCACCACGATGGCGGCGACGAGCAGGCCCGTCCACAGCGTGGCCCAGGCGCTGGCGCGCACTTGGTCGCCCGCCCGGGCGAGCTCCGGCGGCAGCGCCACCTCCAGCGCCTCCTGGCGGGTGAGGAACACCCGGTGGTTGAGCCAGGCGAGGACCAGCGAGAGCGCCGCCAGCAGCACGAACCCCGGCCAGAGGACGCCGATGCGGTCGCGGAAGAAGCCGAGGAGCAACGGCGGGAAGAAACCGCCCAATCCCCCCATGGCCCCCACCAGGCCGGTGACCGTCGCCGTTTCCTTCGGGAAATACTGGGGAACGAGCTTGAACACGGCGCCGTTGCCCAGTCCCAGAAGGGCCGCGCACCCCAGCGCACCGACGCTGAAAGGCAGCATCGCCGGCCAGGTGAGGAGCAGGGCGAAGGGCACCACCCCCAGGAACACCCCGGCCAGCACCCGGGCGCCGCCGATGCGGTCCGCCAGCCAGCCGCCCAGGGGCCGCATGAGGGTGGCCAGCACCACGAAGCCGGCGGCCCGGAATCCGGCGTCGGCGGGCTTCAGACCGAACTGGTCTTTGAGCAGCGTCGGCAGGTAGATGGAGAAGGCGACGAAACCGCCGAAGGTGAGGAAGTAGAAGAGGGAGAGCACCCAGGCGAGCCGTTCGCGGGTGAGCACGCGGAGCATGTCGCCGATCCCCTTGGGGCGGGCCGCCGCCGGAGCGTTGCGGGCCAGCAGGCCGAAGACGACTCCCCAGACCACCAGCAGCACCGCCGCGCCGCGGAACACCGGCTGCCAGCCGACCCGCGCCGCGAGCAGAGGGCCCAGGAACACCGCCGCCGACTGGCCGATGTTCCCCAGGCCATAGACGCCGAGGGCCGAGCCCTGGCGCTCGGGCGGCGTCCAGCGCGAGACGTAACCGACCCCGACGGGAAACGACGAGCCCGCGATCCCGAGGAAGAAAGCGATGGCCACCAAAATCCGATAGCTCCCGGACATGGGCACCAGCCAGGCGGGGACGGCCACCAGCAGCATCAACACGGTGAAGACGCTCCGCCCCCCGAAACGGTCGGCGAGCATGCCCACCGGCAGCCGGGCCAGCGAGCCGAGGAGCACGGGGATCGCCACCAAGAGCGCCGTCTGCGTGGCACTGAGCGAAAACAGCTCACGGAAGCGCGGCGCGAAGGCGGAGACCAGCCCCCACGCCGCGAAGCAGACGGCGAACGACAGGGTGCCCAGAGCCACGTGGCGGGCGGAAGAAGGGCTGGGATTCGAGCTCATCGGGGTCCTCCTCCTGGCGTCTGCAACCCTAACCCGAGAACATCGTATCGCGAGCCACCCAGAAGGGTGGGCAGGGTGGCTCCGTGCTAACCTCGGGCTCCGCCGCATGCCTCCCCTTCGCGTCCACCCTGGAAATCCCCGCTACTTTCAAGACGGCGCGGGCCGGGCCGTGTATCTCGCCGGCTCCCATCATTGGGACAATCTCGTGGACAACGGCGAGCGCCCCGGCAGCTTCGACTTCGAGGGCTATCTCGACTCCCTCGTCGCGTGGGGGCACAACGTCATCCGCCTGTGGGCGCACGAGGCGTGGCTGCACGACCTCCAGCCGCGCCCCTGGCTGCGCACCGGCCCCGGGCTGGCGCTCGACGGCCTCCCCCGCTTCGACCTCACCCGGTTCGATCCCGAGTACTTCGCCCGGCTGCGCTGGCGGGTGCTGCGCGCCGCCGAGCGGGGCCTCTACGTCTCCGTAATGCTGTTCAACGGCTGGTCGATCCACGACAAGGGCGAGGGCAACCCCTGGGACCGCCACCCCTTCAACCGGCGCAACAACGTCAACGGCACCGACGGCGATCCCGAGGCTGGCGGAGATGGAACCGCTGTCCATTCTCTGCGGGTCCCCGCAGTCACCCGGCTGCAAGAGCTCTACGTCCGCCAGGTTGTGGAGACCGTGGGGGACCTGGACAACGTGCTCTGGGAGATCTCCAACGAAAGCCCTGGCACCTCGCGGGAGTGGCAGTACTGCATGATTCGGTTCCTCAAGAGCCTGGAATCGAGCCGGTCACTCCAGCATGCTGTCGGGATGACCTTCGCCTTCCCCGGCGGCCACAACGAGGACCTCGTCCACAGCCCGGCGGACTGGATCTCGCCCGGCAACCGCGGCGGCTGGCGGCGCTCCCCTCCGGCGGCGAACGGCGCCAAGGTGGTGCTCGTGGACACGGATCACCTCTGGGGGATCGGCGGCGACCGGGCCTGGGTGTGGAAGACCTTCCTGCGCGGCCACCACGTCCTCTACATGGACCCTCTGGACGACGATCCCGTCCGGCGGGGCGCCCGCCAGGCGATGGGCGACACCGTCCGCTGGTCGCGGCGGCTCAACCTGGAAGCCTGCCGGCCGCGAATCAACCTCTGTTCGTCCGGATACGCGCTGGCGAACAAGCAGCCGGGAGAGGTGCTCGCCTGGCTCCCCCGCGGCTGGGGGTGGCTCCGCCTCGGGTGGCTGCCCGGCCCGCTACGGCTCGAATGGTTCGATCCCATGAAAGGGCGGTCGGTGGACGGCGGCACGATGACGGGCGGAAGGCTGCGCTGGCTCTCGGCGCCGTGGCGGGGAGAGGCGGTGGCCTTCCTGCACAGGAATCCGTAGGGCTCTACTGTTCGTAGCCCTCGACGGTCTTCGGGTCCCGGACCTATCAGGCTTGAAATCCGTGGCCGGAAGCCTGTCCCGAGAAGGGCAGAACCTCGTCCCAACAGGTATGAGGTTTTTTTGAGTCGGGAGAAGCCTCGTCCGAGTGGGTACGAGGTTTTTTCGAGTCGGGAGAAGCCTCGTCCGAGTGGGTACGAGGTTTTTTCGAGTCGGGAGAAGCCTCGTCCGAGTGGGTACGAGGTTTTTTCGAGTCGGGGGACGCCTCGTCCGAGCCGGGAGACGCCGCTCCCGAGTAGGGACGACGATTTTTCGAGCAGGTACGAGCCTCGTCCGAGCCGGGAGAGGCCGCTCCCTACTCGCCCGAGCCGTCTCCCTACTCGGGAGAAGCTCCTACCAGCTCGAAAAAACCTCGTCCCTACTCGGGAGAGCCTTTCCCCGGTTCGTCGCGGCCTGCACGGAGCGTGTCCAACCGAATTGGCGAGCCCGCCGAGCTGCGGTACAGTCGGGTGAAGAAGTCGAGCCTCCCAGGAAGCCTCGAGACTATCTGGTGAAACCCTCTCCCAAGGTCGCCGCCGTCGTCGTCAACTACAACGGCAGGGACGTCACCCTGCAGGCCGTCGCGAGCCTGCGGCGGATGACCTATCTCAACTTCGACCTCGTCGTCCTCGACAACGCCTCGACCGACGGCTCCCCCGAGGCCCTGGCCCGGGACTTTCCCGATCTCCTCCAGGTGCGGGTCGAGGCCAACCGCGGCAGCTCCTCCGGCTACGCCGCCGGTTTCCGCTGGGCCTTCGAGCACGGTTACGACTACGTCCTGCTGCTCAACAACGACATCGAGGTCGAGCCGGAGATGCTGGCGGAGCTGGTGAAGGTCGCCGAGTCGGACCCGAAGATCGGCTGCGTGGGCCCCAAGTGCTACTTCCACGGCGACCGCCGGCGGCTGTGGTCGGCCGGCGGCATCCTCCGCTTCCGCGAGTCCATCACCCGCGAGCGGGGCTACGGCGAGATCGACCGCGGCCAGTACGACCGGGATGCGGACGTCGACTACGTCAACGGCTGCGCCATCCTCATCCGCCGCACCGCCGCCGAGGCCGCAGGGAGTTGGGACGACCTCTTCTTCATTTGCGTGGACGACGCCGACTTCTGCACGCGGGTGAAGCGCCAAGGCTTTCGCTGCCTCTACGCGCACCGGGCGGTGCTCTACCACAGGGTGGCCTATACGACGGGGGGCTACAGACCCGACCGCAACTTTCAATTCGGCCGCAGCGGCGCCATCTACGTCCGGCGCTACGCCAATCCCTGGAACTGGCTCACCTGGCTCGCCTTCACCGCCGCCTCGTTGCCCGTCGCTTGGCTGCGCGAGGCGCGCAAGAGCAATCAGGCAGCCGTGGTGGCGAAACTGAAAGGAATCCGGGAGGGGATGCGGATACGCATCCCGCCGCCGCCTCGGCTTGGTCCTGAGAGGACGTCTCCAAGAGGATCGTGACGCTGACCTTGGTGGACGGGACCTCTGTCCGCCGCATCGAGGCCCTCACTCCCCCAGCCCCTCTCTCCCAGCCTCCCCCCCGCCTGACGGGAGAGAGGGGAGCCGGACGTCCAACAAAGGCGGAGTTGCTCTTGGCTGTTCTCCCTCTTCTCCCGGTTGGGGGGAGGGCGATGGGAGAAGAGGGTCGGGGTGATGAGGGGTCTTGGCTGTTCTCCCTCTTCTCCCGTCAGGCGGGGGGGAGGCTGGGAGAAGAGGGCCGGGGTGATGAGGGCCTCGGCGCCGCGGCGACCGGTCCGGCTCACGTCGGCTTAACGCAGCGGCGTCGCACCCGGGGGTTCGGCTCACACCACCTGCTTCAGCCAATCCAGCCGCGACCGCTGATACCAGTGCCACCGCACCGGCCGGCCCAGGCGCATCAGCTCGGGGACGGTGACGAACCGGTAGCGGTCCCCCAGGACCTTGAGGATGCGCTCGACGGCGGCGAGGGTGGGCCGCCGGTCGCGGAAGCGCTCGTCGGTCGTCGTGTACAGCGTGTCGTGGAAGAGGACGATGCTCCCCCGCCGCAGCCGGCGGTAGATGCGGGCCAGCATCTCCTCCGGGAGATCGTTTCGCCAGTCCTCAGCGATGACGTCCCAGCAGACGACCTTCAGGCCCAGCGCCAGGGCGTCGAGACGCGAGCCCAGGCTCTGCTCACCATAAGGAGGGCGGAAGAGCCCGGAGGCGTGGGACCCGAGCACCTCCTGCGTCCACGCGAGCTGCCGGCGCCGGAAGGGGCCCTTGAGCGACGGCAGCGAGAGATGCTCCCAGGTGTGATTGCCCAGGACATGGCCGGCCGCCGCCATCCGCTCGATCAGCTCCGGATGCCGGCGGGCGCTCTTGCCCACCACGAAGAACGTGGCCTTGGCTCCATAGCGGTCCAGGAGGTCGAGCAGCGGCGGCGTGTCCTCGGGATGGGGACCGTCGTCAAAGGTGAGGGCGAGGACCCGCTCGGCCGTGGAGACGCGGATCACCGTACCGAGGAGGAAGGCGCTCGCCGAGAGCGCACGCTTGACGATCGCCTTGAGCCACGGCAGGGCGCCCCGGGGAGGGGTGCCCATCACCAGCGCGTCGCGTTCCTCAGAGCTCATTGGCCGGTTAACTGGAGCCGGACGTCCAGCCAATTGGCTCCGGGCTGCACCGTCACCTCGCGCCGGGCGGGAGCATACTGGCGGTGCAGGACTTCGATGGTGTGGGAGCCGGTGCGGAGCCCCGGGCTTTGGAAGCGGCCGGCCGCATCGGTCCGGCTGGAAAGGGACCGGCCGGCCGCATGCTCGTTGAGGACGCGCACCAGGGCGTCGGCCACCGGATGGCCGTCCGGCCCGGTCACGGTGCCGTCCGGTTGGGAGAACAGGCCCTGGAGAGGCCGCGGCTTGGCAGAGCCCTCCTCCGCCTGGAGCAGAGTCAACCCTGCTGAGGCGACGGGCTCCCCCTGATCGTTCACCACCCGGCCGCTCACCGAGAACACTGGCTGCATCACGAGACGCAACAGCTCGGGGGCAGGGAGTGCGACGCGCTCTAGCGTGTCACCCCCATATCCGGAACGCTCCGCTCGGACCGCCACGGCGTATCGAGGAAGGCGGGTGAAGAGGAAGCGGCCGTCGCGGCCCGTCCGCACGGACTGCTCGGGCGGCGGCAGGTCCCCTTCCGGCTCCATCGTGAAATAGATGGGATCCCACAACCCGACGGTGGCTCCCTCGACCGGCCGCCCCTCGGGATCGACCACCTGGCCCTCCACCGTCAGTCCGGAGTCCAGCCTCACGACGCCGAGGTCCGTCGTTCCCTCTCCGTCGGGGATCGCGATCCCGAAGCGGGCGGCGGGAGCGAGGCCGGGGGCGCGCACCTGCAGATCGAAAGTCCCCGGGCGAACGCCGGGCAGGGCGAACCGGCCCTCGGCGTCCGACCGGACGGCGGCAGGCAGCGAGAGATCGCGGTCCTCCGGGAAGAAGGGCCGTCCCGGAGACTCCCGGGCGGGCACCAGGATCGCCTCGGCGCCGGCGACCGGACCGGACTCCGGATCGACGATCCTGCCGGCGGCCGTCCGTCCCCGGCGCAGCACCAGCCGCAGAGCCGGCCGGCCAGCACCCGGCTCGAGACCCTCGACGGCCAGGGTCGCGGGGACGAAGCCCTGCCGCACCGCCAGGAGGTGGTAGCCCAGGGACGCCATGAGAGCCGGCCGCCGGCCGGTTTCCTTGGGACGGACCTGCAGCCGGAAACGGCCGCCGTCGTCGCTCAGGACGGATTCTCTGTCGCCTCTCCAGGAGCTACGCCACGGTTCAGACGTCCCACTGTAGGCCGGCCGGACGAAAACCTCCGCCCCCGGCACGGGGACGCCCGAGGCATCGGTCACGGTCCCTGCGAGCCAGGCGTCGGGGACCACGGCGAAATTGGGACCCGCCACCTCGGCTTGCGCGGTGCCCGGGACCCGAACCTCCTGGGAGAGGAGCTTGCCGGAACCCGCCGCCGCGGCCTGGATTGCGTAGGTAGACGGCTCCGAGCGTCCCCAGGGAACCGCCAGGGAATAGCGGCCGTCGGCGCCGGTGCGAACCGCCCCGCCGGGTTCGGCAGCGCACCACACCCAGGCGCCCGCCAACGGCTCGCCGCGGTCTGCGGTGACGACTCTCCCGGTCCAGTGGACGGCGGGAGGCAGAGAGAGCCGCAAGGGAAGCGGCGGCTTGCCGCCGGTCTCGGGCTCCAGGACGCCCTGGGCGCGACGGCCTCCGGCGACCTCGACGGCGAGGCGCATGCGCTGCCGGTAGGCCGCCACCACGGTCAGGCCGCCGTCCTCGCCGGTGACGCCGAGCACCCAATCGAGACTGGGAGACAAGTTATCGGAAACGACGTACGCCCTCTGGACCGGACGGCCGGCGCCATCGCGGACCTCGATCCGCCGCGGGCAGCCGGCGGCGGCCTGGAGATCGGCGGCCGGCTGATCCGGCAGCAGCCGCACGGCGACCGGAGCGTAGGCCGAGAGGCTCAGCTCCGTCTCCGCGCCGCGGGGCAGGGTCACGATGCCCATGGCGTCCGCCGTTCGCCAGCGCCAGGCCGAAAGAGGCCAGCGCCGGCTGCCTCTTTCCGCAGCCCACACCTGGGCTGCGGCCAGCGGGCGCCCTTCCGAGTCCGAGACGCGGACCCGCACCCCGACGTCCGCCGGCAGGGTGACCGGCTCCAACTCGGTTGTCCCGATCAGGGGGACAAGAGGGACTTCGGCCGGAACGAAGCCGGGCGCCTCGATCCGCACCACCCACAGGCCGGCGTCCGGAGCGGCGAGACGACACTCGCCGTCCGCGCCCACCGTCGCCCGCGCCACAGGGCCGGGGAGAGGCTTGCCTTGAAGCTGGAGCCTGTCCTCCTCCACCGCCTCCGGCACGGGGAGCAATTCAACCCTGGCGCCCGCAACCGCATGGCCGAGCACGTCGTGGACAAGCCCGCGGACCGGGATCTCGGCCGCGGCTGCGGGGAGACCCGGCAGAAGCCCGAGAACCGCTACTAGCACCTGTGGGAACAGGCTCCGCAGCATCGTATACCTCGCCAGGACTGTATAAGAACTGTAGCACAATCGGCGGGTCGCTCCGCCACCCGCGAGACTCCGGGGCCTGTCCGGCGGAGAATCGGATCTGGCAGGCCACTCACCCTTCTACTGGAGGGCGAAGAAAATCGCTGAGCCTGGTGAGCAGGCGCTTGCGCCGCGCCGCCGAAACGCTCCCGATGCGCCCTTTGAAATCCGAGCGAGGAAGGACCACCAGATAACCGAGCCGAATCAGTGACGCTGCCTTGAGGCCTTCCTTCATGGGAAAATGTCGGCGATCAAATACTCAGGTTCAGAGTCCCCGTAGGCTCGCGCCAACGCGCGTTTACTGAGCTCGATCCACCCGGCTCGGTCTGTCTCGGGCTGTGCGGGCTCCAGCACGGTGACCATCAACTGGGCACCTTCCAGCAGGTCAAAAGGCTCGTCGAGACGGATCGTTTCCCCGTCATAGTTGGCCTTGAGACTTATACTCGCCATGCCGAAATCCTACCGGCATTGGGCGCCGCGGGCAAGTCTATCGACCAGTTCCCCCGCCTGCCCGGTCCTCAGCCGTTCGGACGCCTCCTCTCGGAAGGCGCTGACGAAAGCGGCGTAGATCTGGTGATCGCAGCGCACCCTTCCCGGTCGGCAGCTTCCCGCCAGCCCACCCTTCGTCGCCGGACTGGGGGCTCGAAGGAGGCTTCTCGTGGTCTCAGTCGAAGTTTAGGAGAGAGAAGAGCCACAGCTCCTCGATAATGCGCTAGACTCGAATCTTGAAGCAGGTAGTTCATGAGATAGGGCCCTTTGCCCAGCGCTGCAAAACTTCTGCTATTCTTCTGGATGGCGGAGATCCCCTATGAAACCAGCTCTTATCACTCCCAAGGACTTTGAGCTCAGGGTCAAGCGGTATATCGAGCTCTCTGCTGGAGGCAGGCTGGAGGACTTCAGCGTCGTTCACCGCGATCATCTGAGCAGCCCAGATGGCAATTATGAGATCGATATCACCGCTCGCTTCCGAGCACTTCAAGTAACTTTCCTTATCCTAATCGAATGCAAGTATTATTCCCACCCGATCAAACGAGACATTATCCAAATTCTCTACGCAAAGATAGAATCTACTGGTGCACAGAAAGGAATCCTCTTTTCTGTAAGCCCCTTTCAGAAGGGAGCCATCCTCTACGCAAAGCGTCACGGAATCGCACTTGCCAAGCTCACGGATGCAGGCCCGACGTTTGAGACTCGCGCAGCCGAGGAAGCAGCCCCTGCCCGAGACCTAAAGCTTTATATTCCGACAGTCGCACCTGATGGAAGTATCGTTTATGATCCACGCGCAATAAGCTATCTCTCTACTTATCTGAGTACCTCCTGAAATTTCGAGGCCGACGAATCTCTCTTAGTCTACGACCACGCGCCTACATTACAAAAAGCACCCCACCATACAGGCTTTGAAAAGAGCTTCTCGTTCTTCGCTGCACCTAATCTCTCTACAAC
>JBAPYB010000534.1:0-1541 GCA_049284515.1 Thermoanaerobaculia bacterium | reverse complement strand
CTACCAGACCGTCGGCACCCGTAACGGCATCGAGGCGCTGGATCTGGCGCGCAAATACCTGCCCGATCTGATCCTGATGGATATCCAATTGCCGGAAGTGTCGGGTCTGGAAGTAACCAAGTGGCTCAAAGACGACCCCGAGCTCAAGGCGATCCCGGTGGTTGCCGTCACCGCCTTCGCCATGAAGGGCGATGAAGAGCGCATCCGCGAGGGCGGCTGCGAAGCGTATCTGTCCAAGCCGATTTCGGTCGGCAAATTCATCGAGACCATCCGGCATTTCTTGGGGCCGGCGTGAAGGTGTGGTGATGAGTGCGCGTGTTCTAGTCGTCGACGATGTGCCGGCCAATGTGAAGCTGCTGGAAGCGCGGCTGTCGGCGGAATATTTCGACGTCACCACCGCCCATAGCGGGCCGGAGGCGTTGGCGCTGTGCGAGCGCGCCGAATGCGACATCGTGCTGCTCGACGTGATGATGCCGGACATGGACGGCTTCGAGGTCTGCCTCAAGCTCAAGTCCAATCCGGCGACCCATCATATTCCGGTGGTTATGGTGACCGCGCTCGACCAGCCGTCCGACCGTGTGCGGGGCTTGGAAGCCGGCGCCGACGATTTCCTCACCAAGCCGGTCACCGACGTGGCGCTGATCTCGCGCGTGCGCTCGCTGGCGCGGCTGAAGATGGTGACCGACGAACTGCGCCTGCGCGCGCTCACCTCCAAGGAAATCGGCATCGAAAGCCCGGAGCGGGAAGCGGTGGCGGAAACCGGCCGCCATGGCCGCATTCTGATCGTCGACGACCGGCCGAGCTCCTATGAGCGCATCGCCGCGATCCTGTCGAGCGAGCACACGGTGGACGTGGAGGCCAATCCGAGCGAGGCGTTATTTCATGCCGCCGAGGGCAATTACGAACTTCTGATCGTGTCGCTGGGCCTGAAGGATTTCGATGGCTTGCGGCTGTGCAGCCAGCTGCGTTCGCTCGAGCGCACGCGAAACGTGCCGATCCTCGCCGTCGCCGAGCCCGACAACAACACGCGGCTGGTGCGCGGACTGGAGATCGGCGTCAACGACTATCTGCTCCGCCCGATCGACAAGAACGAGATGCTGGCGCGCGTGCGCACGCAGATCAAGAAGAAGCGCTATACCGAGCGGCTGCGCGACAACGTGCAGATGTCGATCGAAATGGCGATCACCGATGCGCTCACCGGATTATTCAATCGCCGCTACATGGAGTCGCACCTGGCGGCCCTGGTCGATCAGGCGGCCGCACGCGGCAAGCCGATCGCGGTGCTGGTGGTCGACATCGACTATTTCAAGGCGGTCAACGACAGTCACGGCCACGACGCGGGCGACGACGTACTGCGTGAGTTCGCGCTACGCATCCGCAAATCGATCCGCAACATCGATCTCGCCTGCCGCTATGGCGGCGAGGAGTTCGTCATCGTGATGCCGGAAACCGACATTGCGGTGGCCACCATGGTGGCCGAACGGCTGCGCCGGCGCATTGCCTCAGAGCCGTTCACGATCGAGCAGGGCGCACGCAAATTG